>NC_020504.1:6743801-7050963 GCF_000349325.1 Streptomyces davaonensis JCM 4913 | reverse complement strand
GCTCGGACGGCAAGGGCATCCCGCTGGAGAAGGAGGGCGCCCGGCTGCCTGAGACCTCCGGGGCCCGGTAGGCATCCCGGGAGACACGAAGGCGGCGACCCCGTCGGAGGGGGCCGCCGCCTTCGTCGTACAAACAGAACCCGAGGGGCTCAGCTGAAGGAGTCGCCGCAGGCGCAGGAGCCGGTGGCGTTCGGGTTGTCGATCGTGAAGCCCTGCTTCTCGATGGTGTCGACGAAGTCGATGGTGGCGCCGCCCAGGTACGGGGCGCTCATACGGTCGGTGACGACCTTCACACCGTCGAAGTCCTTCTCCACGTCGCCGTCGAGGGAGCGCTCGTCGAAGAAGAGCTGGTAGCGCAGGCCGGAGCAGCCGCCGGGCTGGACGGCGACGCGCAGGGCGAGGTCGTCACGGCCTTCCTGGTCGAGCAGGGCCCTGACCTTGGACGCGGCGGCGTCGGTCAGGACGATGCCGTCGGTGACGGGCTTGGTCTCGTCCGATACGGACATCTACATCTCTCCCGGGTTGTACGGAGACTGCTTGCCGACGGTTCCAACCGGCGAGGCCGCGGATTCATTCCGGACCGGGCGTTTGTCCAACCGGTTCGTGCGGTTCCTTCTTCATGCTCGCACACGCGCCGGGGAGCGGAAAACGGCCCTTTCGGGAATGAAGAGCCGCCCGGAGGGATTCACGTCACATGGACGCTATCGCCCATCGTCAAAGTGACGTGAAGCAGTTATGATAGATAGCGTCATTTCGACGAAAAGCCAGATGGTGACCCCGCCGACCGGTGAACGCCGGCCGGCGAGCCGCAGAACAGAAAGGGTGCGTGTCGTGACCACCGCCCAGACCCAGGAGCTCGACGTACAGCCGACGCCCCTCGCCCTGCTGCTCCTCGGCCGTGAGGCCGACCCCAAGAGCGAGCGCGGTGTGGAGTGCCCCGGCGACCTGCCCTCGCCGTCCGACCCGGACCTGGTCGAGCGCGCCCGCGCGGCCAAGGAGAAGCTCGGCGACAAGGTCTTCGTGCTCGGCCACCACTACCAGCGCGACGAGGTCATCCAGTTCGCGGACGTCACCGGCGACTCCTTCAAGCTCGCCCGGGACGCGGCCGCGCGCCCCGAGGCCGAGTACATCGTCTTCTGCGGTGTGCACTTCATGGCGGAATCCGCGGACATCCTGACCGGCGACGAGCAGAAGGTGGTCCTTCCCGACCTCGCCGCCGGGTGCTCGATGGCCGACATGGCCACCGCCGAGCAGGTCGCCGAGTGCTGGGACGTGCTGACCGAGGCCGGGATAGCCGAGCAGGTCGTGCCGGTGTCCTACATGAACTCGTCCGCCGACATCAAGGCGTTCACGGGCAAGCACGGCGGCACGATCTGTACCTCGTCCAACGCCAAGCGGGCCCTGGACTGGGCCTTCGAGCAGGGCGAGAAGGTCCTGTTCCTGCCCGACCAGCACCTCGGCCGCAACACCGCGGTGCGGGACATGGGCATGTCCCTCGACGACTGCGTCGTCTACAACCCGCACAAGCCGAACGGCGGCCTGACCGCGGACGAGCTGCGCGCCGCCAAGATGATCCTGTGGCGCGGCCACTGCTCGGTGCACGGCCGGTTCTCGCTGGACTCGGTCAACGACGTGCGCGAGCGCATCCCGGGCGTCAACGTCCTCGTCCACCCCGAGTGCAAGCACGAGGTCGTGGCCGCGGCGGACTACGTCGGCTCGACCGAGTACATCATCAAGGCGCTGGAGGCGGCCCCGGCCGGTTCCAAGTGGGCCATCGGCACCGAGCTGAATCTGGTCCGCCGGCTGGCGAACCGGTTCGCGCCGGAGGGCAAGGAGATCGTCTTCCTCGACAAGACGGTCTGCTTCTGCTCCACCATGAACCGCATCGACCTCCCCCACCTGGTCTGGGCCCTGGAGTCCCTGGCCGAGGGCAAGCTCGTCAACCGCATCGAGGTCGACAAGGAGACCGAGGCGTTCGCGAAGCTGGCGCTGGAGCGGATGCTGGCGCTGCCGTAGGTCGTACATGGGTCGTACTCACCCCGACACGGGTTTCCGGTCGGGGTGGGCCGGGTCGAGGGTGAAGATGTCGCCGGCCGGGGTCGGGACGACCAGGGCGCCCTGGTGGAGCAGCACCTCGGGCAGCGACGAGGACTGGCCCGCCACCCACTTGGCGCGCGGCAGGGTCTCCCAGAGCAGCGTGCCCTTCTTGGTGTCCAGCGCGGCGACCCGGCCGCTGGCGCTGGACAGGTAGACCACGCCGGTGCGCGGGTCGCGGGTGACGGCGCTCGGCTGTTCCAGGCTCGTCGACGTCTGCCACAGCTGCTTGCCGGTCCGGGCCGACACGGCGGTCACCTGGCCGGAGGAGCCGGTGAACCACAGCGTGCCGTCGGCCAGCGTCACCTTGCCCTCGAAGTTCTTGGCCAGCTTCGTCGTCGACCCCGCGCCGGTCTCCGGGTGCACCAGCCGGATCCGGGTGAACGGGCCCTCGTCGCCCGCGACGATGTTCCCCTCCTCGTCCTCGGCCGGGTCGAGGTAGAGCAGGTGGCCGTCGTGCATCCCGACGAGAGCTGCGCGATCGGGGACCGTCAGACGCCGCGCGGAGCCGTCGGTCCGGTCGAGTCCCAGGAGCAGCATGGTGCCGGTGCGCGTGATGTCCTGCGCGCACTCCAGGTAGAAGTCCTCGACGGTGCTCACCGGATAGCAGTACTGCTCCTTCGGGAGCGGCGCCGTCCAGCGCTCGGTGCCGGTGCGCGGCGAGCGGGCGGTCAGCGAAGTGCCGCTCTCGTCCGGGAGGATCACGAGGTCACCGGAGAGGTGCGGGGTGCTCCAGCCCTTGTTCACCGCGCGCTGCCAGAGCCGCTTCCCGGTCTCCGTGTCGAAGGCGGTGACCGAGGCCGTGCTGTCCCGCTCCCACTGGACCAGCATCGTGCCGTCCACGACGCCGAGCAGCTCGTAGACGTACGACGCCTTGCCCGTGGCGGGCCGTTCCACATCGGCGCGCCAGTCGGTCCGTCCGGTGAGCCCGTCGAGACGCACGGGCAGCACCCCGTCGCCCGCGCAATAGACGGAGCCCTCGTGCATCTCGCACTCCGGGCCGCTGTCCACCCCCTCCGCCACCAGGTCGCGCCCCTTGGTCACGCCCCGCTCGGCCGTGGCGTACACCGTCGTCTGCCAGGGCTGCCAGCCGTTCGGCGGTTCCTCGGTCCAGCGGGAGGTGGCGGCCTGGGCGTGGGTCGCGCCGCCCTCACTGTCCGCCCGGTCCGGGCCGCTCAGCAGATACCCCGTCAGTCCGAGGGTCAGTGCGCCGATCGTGGCGGTCGCCGCCCACAGGGGGCGCAGTCTGCGTCGGCGGCCGGGCGAGGTGGACCCCGTCGGGTCCGGGCCCCGGGTGTCGGCAGGGGCGGTGAAGTCTCCGCGGAGGGTCACCGTCTGCGGGGCGCCGTCCGTGTCCGCCTCGGGGAGCACCCGCGCCAACTCGCGGGCCACGTCCTCCAGTCCGGGCCGCTCCGCCGCCTCCTTGGCCAGACAGCTCTCCAGGATCGTGCGCAGCGGCTGTCGTACGCCGTCCAGGACCGGTTCGTCATGGACCACCCGGTACGCCGTGAGGTAGGGGCTGTCCGCGTCGAAGGGGCCGCGGCCGGTGAGGGTGTACACCAGCAGCGCGCCGAGCGAGAAGACGTCGGAGGCGGGGCCCACCGAGCGGGCGTCGGTCAATTGCTCCGGGGACATGAACGGCGGGGTGCCGATCATCTGGCCGGTCTCGGTGAGGGTGACGTTCTCCGTGGCCCGGGAGATGCCGAAGTCGATGACGCGGGGGCCGTCGTCGGCCAGCAGGACGTTGGCGGGCTTGAGGTCCCGGTGGACGACCCCCGCCCGGTGGATGTCGCGCAGCGCCTCCACCAGGCCGAGGGCGAGCCGGCGCAGTTCGTCCTCGCGCAGCGGGCCCGACTCACGGATGCGGGAGGCGAGCGAGCGGCCGGGTACGTACTGCGTGGCCATCCAGGGCCGGGCCGCCTCCGGGTCGGCGTCCACGACCGGTGCGGTGAAGGCGCCGCTCACCTTGCGGACGGCCTCGATCTCCTGCCGGAACCGGGCCCGGAAGACGGGGTCCGCGGCGTACTGGGCGTGTACCACCTTGACCGCTACATCGCGGCCGGAGCGCGCTCTGCCCTGGTAGACGACGCCCATACCGCCGGCGCCCAGCCGGTCGACCAGCCGGTACCCGCCGACCGACTTCGGATCGTCCTTGTGCAGCGGCACTCCCCGATCCCTCTCCCCCGTATGCCAGTTGGGAACAAAGGATACGGCCGGGCCCCGTACCTGCGTGTACGGGACCCGGCCGTATGGTGGTGCTGTCAGACGCCCGCCGGTTCCGGCTCGTCCGACCTCTCCTTCGGCGGGGCGGTGACGCCCGCCTTCTTCAGCCGCTTCGCCTCGCGCTTCTTCGCCCGGCGCTCCTTGCGGAGCTCCAGCATCGCGTAGAGCGTCGGGACGAGGAGCAGGGTGAGCAGCGTCGACGTGATCAGACCGCCGATCACCACCACCGCCAGCGGCTGGGCGATGAAGCCGCCCTCGCCGGTGACGCCGAGCGCCATCGGGAGCAGGGCGAAGATCGTCGCCAGGGCTGTCATGAGGATGGGGCGCAGCCGGTGGCGGCCGCCCTCGATCACGGCCTCGACGACGCCGTGGCCCTGCTTGCGGTACTGGTTGATCAGGTCGATCAGCACGATCGCGTTGGTCACCACGATGCCGATCAGCATCAGCATGCCGATCATCGCGGGAACGCCCATCGGGGTGCCGGTGACGATCAGCAGGCCGATCGCGCCCGTCGCCGCGAACGGGATCGAGACCAGCAGGATCAGCGGCTGGACCAGCGAGCGGAACGTCGCGACCAGCAGCATGAAGACGATCGCGATGGCCGCGAGCATCGCCAGGCCCAGGTTGGCGAACGCCTCGTCCTGGTCCTCGGAGACCCCGCCGATGGAGGCGGTGGCACCGGCCGGGAGGTCCAGGCCGTTGATCTTCGACTGGAGGTCCGCGCTCACCGCGCCGGTGTTCTCACCGGTCGGCTTCGCCGTGATGGTCGCGGCCCGCTGACCGTCGATCCGGGTCATCGACACCGGTCCGTCGACCATCTCGACCGTGGCGACGTCGGACAGCTTCACCGGGCCCAGGCGCAGCGACTTGAGCTGGGCGAGGGTCTCGGCGGGCTTCGCCGAGCGGATCACGATGTCGCGTTCGGCATCGTCCAGGGTGGCCTGGGCCGCGGTGGTGCCGCGGACCGCCTGGGCGACGACCGCGCCGAGGGTGGCGTCGTCGAAACCGGCGGCGGCCGCCTTGTCGTTGGCCTTGACCGAGATACGCGGCACGCTCTGGGAGAGGTCGCTGGTGACGTCGGTGACGTCGTCCAGACCGGCCACCGCCTCACGGACCTCCTCGGCGGCCTCGCGCAGGACGTCACCGTCGGCGGCCTTCACGACCACGCTCAGGTCCTGGCTGCCGAAGCCGTCACCGGCCGCGATGGTGGTCGTACCGATGCCGTCGAGCTTCGCCAGACCGTCCTCGATGCGGTCGATGACGTCGTCGGAGGACGCGGAGTCCTCCAGCATCACCGAATAGGACGCCTGGTTGGTGTCCGTGCCACCGCCGAAGGCCGCCATGAAGCCGGACGAGCCGATGGTGACCTGGTAGTCCTTCACGCCCTCGGTCTGCCCGAGCAGCTCCTCGACCTTCTTCGCCTGCGCGTCCGTCGCCGCCAGGCTCGTGCCGGGCTTCAACTCCTGCTTGACGGTGAGGACTTCCTGCTCGCCCTGGTCGAAGAAGTTCGTCTTCAGCAGCGGCGCCATGCCGAAGGTGCCGACCAGGACGACGATCGCGAGGGCCACGCTGGTCAGCCGGCGCCGGGTGGCGAACCGCAGGACAGGGACGTACAGGCGCTGGAGGCGGCTCTTCGCCTCCTTCTCCTCCGCCCGGCGGCGGGCTTCCTCGGCGTCCTCGGGGGTGCCCTTCGGGGCGCGCAGGAACCAGTACGACAGCACCGGCACGACCGTCAGCGAGACCAGCAGGGACGCCAGCAGTGCCGCGGTCACGGTCAGGCTGAACGAGCCGAACAGCTCGCCGACCATGCCACCGACCAGGCCGATCGGCAGGAAGACGGCGACCGTGGTGAGCGTCGAGGACGTCACCGCGCCCGCCACCTCGCGGACCGCCTTGAGGATGGCCTGCTCGCGCTCCTCGCCGTAGCCGAGATGGCGCTTGATGTTCTCCAGCACCACGATCGAGTCGTCCACGACCCGGCCGATGGCGATGGTCAGGGCGCCCAGGGTGAGCATGTTCAGGGAGAGGTCCCGGGTCCACAGCACGATCAGCGCGAGGACGACCGACAGCGGGATGGACACCGCCGTCACCAGCGTGGAGCGGACCGACGCCAGGAAGACCAGGATGATCAGGACCGCGAAGAGCAGACCCAGCGCGCCCTCGGTGGTCAGGCCGTCGATGGCCTTCGCCACCGCCGGGCCCTGGTCGCTGACGACGGTCACCTCGGCACCGGCGCCGAGGTCGGCACGCAGCTGCGGAAGCTTGTCGTTCACCGCGTCGGAGATGGCGACCGCGCTGCCGTCGCGGTCCATGGTGACCATGACCGCAAGGCTCGGCTCGCCGTTGGTGCGGGTCAGCGAGTCGGCCGGGGCCTCCTCCTGCTCGACCGCGGCGACGTCGGCGAGGCGGACCGGCTTGCCGTCGCCCTTGATGCGCAGGTTCTCGATCTGCTCCAGGGTGGTGAAGCCGCCGCCGACCTGGACGGTCCGGTTGGCTCCGTCCTCGTCGAAGGAGCCGGCCGGCACGGTCGCGCCGCCCGCCTGGAGGGCCTGGGTGAGGGACTGCGTGGTCAGCCCGGCCGCGGCCAGCTTCTTGTCGTCCGGGGTGACGGTGACCTGGAGGTCGCGCACACCGTCGACGGTGACCTGGCCGACGCCGTCGATGTCCTTCAGCTCCGGTACGACCGTGGTGTCGAGCTGGTCGGCCAGGGCCTGCTGGTCCTTGTCGGCGGTGACGGCGAGCACCACGGTCGGCATGTCGTCCGTGGAACCGGCGACGACCTGCGGGTCGACCTCGTCGGGGAGCTGGACGCGGGCCCGGTTGACGGCCTGCTGGACATCGGCGACGAGCTGCTGGGTGTCGTTGCCGTACTCGAAGGACGCCATGATCAGGGCGTTGCCCTCGCTGGCGGTGGAGGTGACCGCGGTGATGCCGTCGACGCCTTCGAGGCTGTCCTCGATGGGCTCGACGACCTGCTTCTCCACGACGTCGGGGGACGCGCCCTGGTACGGCGCGAGCACCGACACCATGGGCAGTTCTATGGACGGCAGGAGTTGCTGCTTGAGCTGGGGTATCGCGATCGCTCCGAAGGCGAGCGCGATGATCGACATCAGCCCGATCAGGGCTCGTTGCGCGAGGCTGAATCTGGACAGCCAGGACATGGGATCAGGGTCTCTCTTCTGTTGAGCCGAGCGGCTCCTACACCCTGTGCCATCCGGAACCCCTGATTCGTAGGTCCGAGGTCCCGTTCCTTATCCGGCGCATACTCCGAGCGCAGTACACGCGGCCCGCGCTCAGTCCACCCTCGGACGGACCAGTCCCGACTCGTACGCGATCACCACGAGCTGGGCCCGGTCCCGGGCGCCGAGTTTGGCCATGGCCCGGTTGACGTGGGTCTTCACCGTCAGGGGGCTGACTTCGAGGCGCTCGGCGATCTCGTCGTTGGAGTGGCCGCCCGCGACCTGCACCAGCACCTCGCGCTCCCGGACGGTCAGCGCGTCGAGCCGTTCGGCGCGGGCCGGGTCGCGGTCCTCGTCACCGGCGCCGCCCTGGGCGAGGAAGCGGGCGATCAGGCCCTTGGTGGCGGCCGGGGAGAGCAGCGCCTCGCCACCGGCGGCGACCCGGATGGCGTTCAGCAGTTCGTCGGGCTCGGAGCCCTTGCCGAGGAAGCCGGAGGCTCCGGCGCGCAGCGACTGCACGACGTAGTCGTCGACCTCGAAGGTGGTCAGTATGACCACGCGGACGTGGGCGAGGGAGGGGTCCGCGCTGATCAGCCGGGTGGCGGCGAGGCCGTCGGTGCCGGGCATCCGGATGTCCATCAGGACGACGTCCGCGCGCTGCTCCTTGGCCAGGGCCACCGCCTCGGCGCCGTCGGACGCCTCGCCGACGACCTCCATGTCGGGCTCGGAGTCCACCAGGACGCGGAAGGCGCTGCGCAGCAGGGCCTGGTCGTCGGCGAGCAGGACACGGATGGTCATACGGTCTCCCCCGTGGCGGCGGTACGGGTCTTGACCGGCAGGATCGCATGGACCCGGAAACCACCGCCGTAGCGGGGACCCGTGGTCAGGGTGCCGCGCAGAGCGGTGACGCGTTCGCGCATGCCGAGCAGTCCGTGGCCGCCGCCGGAAGCCGGGGCCTGCTGGTCGTGGGTGCCGTCGTCGAGGACCGTGATCTCCACATGGGGTCCCACCCGGACGACGCTGACCTCGGCCTTCGCCTCGCCGCCCGCGTGCTTCTGGACGTTGGTGAGGGCTTCCTGGATGACCCGGTAGGCGGCGAGGTCGACGGCGGCGGGGAGGGTGGTGCCCTGGTCGGCGCGGGCGACCTCGACCCGGAGTCCGGCGCTGCGGAAGGTGCCGACGAGTTCGTCCAGACGCTCCAGGCCCGGGGCGGGTTCGGTGGGCGCCTCGGGGTCGCCGGACTGGCGGAGCAGGCCGACGGTGGCGCGCAGCTCGTTGAGCGCGGAGCGGCTGGCCTCGCGTACGTGGGCCAGAGCCTCCTTGGCCTGGTCGGGCCGCTTGTCCATGACGTGGGCGGCGACTCCGGCCTGCACATTGACCAGGGCGATGTGGTGGGCGACGACGTCGTGCAGATCGCGGGCGATGCGCAGGCGTTCCTCGGCGACGCGGCGGCGGGCCTCCTCCTCGCGGGTGCGCTCGGCTCGCTCGGCGCGCTCTTGGATGGCGTCGACGAAGGCGCGACGGCTGCGGATGGCGTCGCCGGCCGTGGCGGCCATGCCGGTCCAGGCGAAGATCGCGAGGTTCTCCTGGGCGTACCAGGGGAGGGGGCCGACGAACATGGCGGAGCCGGTCAGCACGGTCATGGTGAGCAGGCCGATGCGCCAGGTGGTGGGGCGGTCGGTGGCGGAGGCGACGGTGTAGAGGGCGACGACGGCGGCCATGGCCACGGGGGCTCGGGGGTCGCCGGTGATGTTCTCGATGACGGTGAAGGTGCCGGTGACGGCGAGCACGGTTCTGGGGGCGATACGGCGGAAGACCAGGGCGGTGGCGCCGAGGGTGAGCAGGACGAGGCTCGGGGTGTCGGGGGTGCGGACGCCCCAGGTGACGCCGTCCTTGCCGTGCGGGTCCACGAACGAGCCGGCCACCATGCAGAGCAGGACGGCGGCGGCGAGGGCTGCGTCCAGGGCGAGGGGGTGCGCCTTGAGGTGGGCGCGGACTCGGTCGAGGGTTTTCACGGCTGTTTACGGTAGCCGGGGTTGCCTCCGGCGGGAGCACCGTGATGAATCTGCGGGCCGGTGGGGGCTGGTCGCGCAGTTCCCCGCACCGGAAACATCCTCAGCCCGGAATCAAGCCGTCGTCGCTCAGCATCTCCCGGACTTCCTCCAAGGTCGCGTCCGGGGACGGGAGGATCAGGTCCGAGGGTTCCAGGGCGTCGTCCGGCAACGGGTCGCCCAGGTCGCGGACCTTTGTCAGGAGGGCCTGGAAGGTGCGGCGGAAGCCCGGGCCGTCGCCGTTCTCCATCTCGGCCAGCAGCTCGTCGTCCAGCTTGTTCAGCTCGGTGAGGTGGCTGTCGGCCAGCCTCACCTGCCCCTCCCCCATGATCCGTACGATCATGTCGCCCTCCTAGGCGTGGGACCTACTGCTTGTCGAACCTCGGGGTGTCCTGGGGCTGCTGCTGGGACTGCTGTCCGCCGTTGCCGCCCTCGATGGCCTGCTGCTGCGACGACGTACCGCCCGCCAGCTCGGCCTTCATGCGCTGGAGTTCCAGCTCTACATCCGTACCACCGGAGAGCCGGTCCAGCTCGGCCTGGATGTCGTCCTTGTGCATGCCGGACTGGTCGTCGAGGGCGCCGGAGGCGAGCAGCTCATCGATGGCGCCGGCGCGCGCCTGGAGCTGCGCGGTCTTGTCCTCGGCGCGCTGGATCGCCATGCCGACGTCGCCCATCTCCTCGGAGATGCCGGAGAACGCCTCGCCGATCCGGGTCTGCGCCTGGGCCGCGGTGTAGGTGGCCTTGATGGTCTCCTTCTTCGTACGGAAGGCGTCGACCTTGGCCTGGAGCCGCTGGGCCGCGAGGGTGAGCTTCTCCTCCTCGCCCTGGAGGGTGGCGTGCTGGGTCTCCAGGTCGGTCACCTGCTGCTGGAGCGCGGCCCGCCGGGACAGCGCCTCGCGGGCCAGGTCCTCCCGGCCCAGCGCGAGCGCCTTGCGGCCCTGGTCCTCCAGCTTGGACGACTGCGACTGAAGCTGGTTGAGCTGGAGCTCCAGGCGCTTGCGGCTGGTCGCGACGTCCGCGACGCCGCGGCGCACCTTCTGGAGCAGCTCCAGCTGCTTCTGGTACGAGTAATCGAGGGTCTCGCGCGGGTCCTCGGCCCGGTCAAGGGCCTTGTTCGCCTTCGCGCGGAAGATCATCCCCATACGCTTCATGACACCGCTCATGGGCTTCGCGCGCCCCCTTCTGACGGACTCCAGCTCCAGCTCCTGCGACAGAACCCACAGTACGGGCCCTGCATCCATTACCGCACTGTTCGGGGACGGATGCGCTCATCCCCAAGGACGACTGCTGACGCTCGGGCTCCGGCGTAGGGAGTAGGTGTTCCCCGGGGTTCCCGGAAACGCTGGCAACGTCCCCTCTGTCCCCTACATGACGACTGGTGTTGCCGATTCGTTCCCCACCGGACTGGGGTCCATGCGCGGGTACCCCGTACCCTTGGGTTTTGTGTTCCGTAGCCGTGCCAAGGAAGAGAAGGCATCGGCCGCCGACAAGGCGCCGCTGACCGACTCCAAGCAGACCCGCGACCCGCAGGCCCCGAAGGGCCGGCCCACGCCCAAGCGCAGTGAGGCCCAGTCCCAGCGCCGCAGCGTCGCCAATACGCCGACCACGCGCAAGGAGGCGGCCAAGCGTTCCCGTGAGGAGCGCCGACAGGCGCTGTCGAAGCAGCGTGAGGCGCTGGCGAGCGGCGACGAGCGGTATCTGCCCGCTCGTGACAAGGGCCCGGTGCGCCGGTACGCCCGTGACTTCGTCGACTCGCGCTTCAACGTCGCGGAGTTCTTCCTCCCGATGGCCGTCCTCATCCTCGTGCTGAGCATGGTCCGGGTGGGCTCCCTCCAGAGCATCGCGCTGCTGCTGTGGCTGGTCGTGATCGTGCTGATCGTGCTCGACTCGATCGTCAACGGCTTCCGCCTCAAGAAGCAGCTGAACGAGCGCTTCCCGGACGAGACCAAGCGTGGCGCGGTCGCCTACGCCCTGATGCGCTCCCTCCAGATGCGCCGACTCCGGCTGCCGAAGCCGCAGGTCAAGCGCGGAGAGCGGCCCTGAGCACGACGCCGTTCTCCGGGGGCGCTGCGGATGCCTGGCTGAGCAAGCTGGGCGGACTGCGGGATGTCGTACGACAGGAGCTGGTGGCCCGGCAGCTCGATGAGCAGATAGCCGGGCGTTACCCGGTGGGGCAGCGGCTGAGGATCCTCGACGTCGGTATGGGGCAGGGCACCCAGGCGCTGCGGCTCGCGCGGGCCGGTCATCAGGTGACCGGCCTGGAGCAGGACACGACGATGATCGCCGCGGCGCGGCGGTCGCTGGACTGCGAGCCGGACGGCATCCGCGAGCGGATGCGGATCATCGAGGGCGACGGCCGGGACACCGGGGTGCACTTCCTGCCGGGCAGCTTCGACGTGGTGCTCTGCCATGGCGTGCTGATGTACGTCGAGGAGCCCGATCCGCTGCTGGCGGGCATGGCCCGGATGCTGGCCCCGGGCGGGCTGCTCTCGCTGCTGGTCCGCAACGCCGACGCGCTGGCGATGCGCCCGGGTCTGTCCGGCGACTGGACCGGGGCGCTGGCCTCCTTCGACACCACCGCCTACCGCAACCGCCTCGGCCTGGACGTACGGGCGGACCGGCTGGCCACCCTGACGGCGACGCTGGCCGGTATCGGCGCCCCGTTGCACGCCTGGTACGGCGTGCGGGTCTTCACGGACACCGCGCCGGACGACGCCCCGATCCCCGCCGACGTGGCGACGCTGCTGGCGGCCGAGGAGCGGGCGGGCCGGACGGATCCGTACCGGGGCGTCGCGGCGCTGCTGCATCTGTGCGGGGTCCGGGGCTGAGCCCCGTTCGGGCATCCAGCGGGGGCGTGGAACCACATCACGACGTGAAACGTCTCCATGCTCTGCGAGGGCGGGGCGGCGGAGCCGGGCGACCGGACGACGGTGACGTACACCCGCGGCGGCGGCGAGAAGACGGTGGACGTGACGCTGGGCGAGCAATGAGAAAGGGGCGGCCTTCACGTACGGCCGCCCCTTTCTCCGCTCCCGGCCTACTCGTCGGCGTGCAGGCTCATCGGCCCGTAGATCTCCGTGGTGTCCTCGAACAGCCGGACCTGGTCCACGCCTCCGGCCATCAGGTCCTTCCAGACCTCTCCGATCCAGGACTCGGCGTCTCCCTGTGTCGTGAACTCCTCGGGCTCCACCGCGGGGGCGGTCTCCGTCCCGTCGGACTTCTCGAACCGCCACGTCCATGTCGCCATGCAGGCCTCCCTGGGTGAGCACTGATGCAGGTCAGACTATCGGGGCTCGCTCGTCGGCCGGTGACCGGTGAAAATCATGGTGTGGAACTGACATTGCTCGGCACCGGTGCCCCGGCGGGCCTCCCCCGCCCCGACTGTCCCTGCGCGGCCTGCGCGACCGCTCTCGGGGCCGATGTACGGGCGGCGACCGCGCTGCTCGTCGACGGGGCGCTGCTGCTGGACCTGACGCCCGGTGCGGCGTTCGCGGCGGCGCGGGCGGGCAAGTCCCTGGGCGGCGTACGGCAGGTGCTGCTCTCGCATCCGCACGACGGACCGGCGGTCGAGGTGCCGGCCGGGCTGCCCGCGCCCGGCCGGGTGCCGGACGGGCGGGAGTTGGCGCTGCTGACGGGGCATCGGGTGCGGGCGCTGGCGATGGACGCGGGCGGCACGGGGTACGCGGTGACCGGGCCGGACGGGCAGCGGCTGCTGTATCTGCCGCCCGGGAGCGCGCCGGCCGGGGTCGAGGACGGCGACGTCGGTACGTACGACATGGTCGTCGCCGATGTGATGGGACGCCCGGACGCGCTGGCCCGGTTGCGGGCGGTGGGGGCGATTCGGCCGACGACGGATGTCATCGCCGTGCACCTGGACCATGACGTGCCGCCGGGGGCGGAGTTGCGGCGGCGGCTGGCGTCCCTGGGGGCGCGGGCGGTGCCGGACGGGACGACGCTCGTGGTGGGCGCGTACGAGGAGGTGCCGGATGTGCCGCGGCGGACGCTGGTGCTGGGCGGCGCGCGGTCCGGGAAGTCGGTGGAGGCGGAGCGGCGTCTTGAGGCGTTCCCGGACGTGCTGTACGTCGCGACCGGCGGGCTGCGCGGCGGGGACGCCGAGTGGGCGGCCCGGGTGGCGTTGCACCGGGAGCGGCGGCCTGGGTCCTGGCGTACGACGGAGACGTGCGATCTGGTGCCGTTGCTGGCGGAGGACGGGGCGCCGTTGCTGATCGACTGTCTGTCGCTGTGGCTGACGGACGCGATGGACTCCGTCGGGGCGTGGGACGACGCGGTGTGGGCGGACGGCGGGGAGCGCGCCTTGCGGGAACGGGTGCGGCAGCTGACGTCCGCGGTGCGTGCCGCCCGGCGGACCGTGGTGGCGGTGTCCAACGAGGTGGGGTCGGGGATTGTCCCGGCGACCGCGTCCGGGCGGCGGTATCGGGATGAACTGGGGCGGTTGAACGCGGCGTTCGCGAGTGAGTGCGAGCACGTGTTGTTGGTGGTGGCGGGGCAGGCGGTGACGTTGCGGGGGTGAGGGCTAGGCCGCCTGTCTGCGGGCGATGATCCGGTACGTCGGGGCGAGGCGGGGGCGGGTCGTCGTGACGATCGTGCAGGACTGGGTGTCCAGTTCGGCGCGGATGTTGTCCAGCGGCACGAGGTGGCGGGGCCGGGTGCGGGGGTGCCACCAACGGCCGAAGAGCTGCGCGAACGTGCCCTCGGGGTCGGGGAGTTCGAGCAGGAGGTGGCCGCCCGGACGCAGTGCCGTCAGGGCCGCTCGCAGGTGCTCGCGGGGGTTCGGCGTGTGCGGCAGGTGGTGCAGGACGCTGACCACGTCGTAGCGGGCGCGCAGATGTGCCATGAGGTGGGGGTTGGTCAGGTCGCCCGCGTAGGCCTCCTCCACGCGGTCCGCCGCCCGCGCCCGCTCCACCCTGCCCGTGGGGTCCACACCGTCGAAGGACGTGTACGGGAAGACCTCCTTCGCCGCGGCCGGGAACGCCCCGTCGCCGGTGCCGACGTCCAGCCAGCTCTCCGGCTCCGGGAAGGGCAGCATCACCCGGGCGGTGGCCAGCAGACGTCGGCGGCCCGGCCGGCGCTCGTACGGGCCCTCGGTGGCGGGGTTCTGGAAGGAGTGGGCGCAGTCGTGGCACTCGTCGAGCGTGAAGCCGTCGGTGGCGAGGCGGGTGCGCAGGTGCTCCGAGCCGCACCAGGGGCAGTCGTCACGGCGTGCGGGCGGCATGGGCGGCTCCCCTGAAGGCGTACGACATTCCACTGCAAAGCGGAACGTATGGGATCGCGATCTTGGGTGCAATGACGTGGCCTGCGTGTGGTGGCGATGTGGCGGCGTTCCGTTCGACCGGTGCCGGTACTGTTCGGCGAATGAGCTCGCTTAATCTCGACGACTTCACCGATCTGATCGAGCGCCCCGACGGCGGGGTGCGCCGCGACGCGGAGGCGCGCCGGGAGCGTCAGATCGTGCCGCCCGGATCGTTGGGCCGCCTCGACGACCTGGGTGAGTGGCTGGCCGCGGCGCAGGGCGCCGTGCCGGTGCGGCCGGTGGAACGGCCGCGGGTGGTGCTGTTCGCCGGTGACCACGGGATCGCGGAGCTGGGGGTCTCGGCGCGGCCCGCGGGCAGTGCGGGGCAGTTGGTGCGGGACGTCCTGGAGGGCGGCCGGCCGGTGTCCGTGCTGGCGCGGCGGCTCGGGGTGCCGGTGCGGGTCGTGGACATGGCGCTGGACTGCGACCCCGAGACGCTGCCGGAGGACGTCGTACGGCACCGGGTGCGGCGTGGCAGTGGGCGGATCGACATCGAGGACGCGCTGACCCTGGAGGAGGCCGAGGCGGCCTTCCGGGCCGGGGTCGCCCTTGCCGACGAGGAGGCCGATTCCGGTACGGATCTGGTCGTGCTCGGCGATGTGAGCGTGGGCGGTACGACGGCGGCGGGTGTACTGGTGGCCGCCCTGTGCGGCACCGACGCGTCGGTGGTGACCGGGCGAGGTGGTCTGGCCATCGACGACCTCGCGTGGATGCGCAAGTGCGCGGCGATCCGGGACGCCCTGCGGCGGGCCCGGCCGGTGCTCGGGGACCAGCTTCAGTTGCTGGCGACGGTGGGCGGGGCGGATCTCGCGGCGATCACCGGGTTCCTCTTGCAGAGTGCGGTGCGGAAGATGCCGGTGATCCTGGACGGGGTCGTGGTGGCGGCCTGTGCGCTGGTCGGGCAGCGGGTCGCGTTCCGGGCGCCGGACTGGTGGCTGGCGGCGCACGACAGCGGGGAGCCGGGACAGGCGAAGGCGCTGGACCGGATGGCGCTGGAGCCGGTGCTCACACAGGGCGTGCGGGTCGGCGAGGGGGCGGGCGCGCTGCTGGCGTTGCCGGTGGTGCAGGCTGCGGCGGCGCTTTCCGCGGAGCTGCCGGAGCGGGCGGAGGAGAAGGAAGAGGAAGCGGACGACGCCGTGGTCTCACAGCCGGAGTAAGTCTCCGTCAAGGTGGGTCAGCGGTGGTCCAGGGCCCGTTCCGGGTCCGGTGTGCCGCCGATCCAGTCCTGGAGTTTGCGGGCGGGGCCCGTCCAGCGGCGGTCGTGGTGGTAGGCGCGCAGGATCGCCCTGGCGCGGGCCCGGGGGCGGCGGACGTAGAAGCGGCGGGCCCAGGGGGTGTCGGGGCGGGCCAGGCGGATTGCGCCGACCAGGGCCAGTACGGGGACGATCACACCGAAGACCGCCAGGCGGACCTTGCCCTTGAGCAGGGCGATGAGGGAGAAGAGGAAGCTCGTCGCCACCGTCCAGATGACCGTGCCGCGGTCCTGGAGCTCGTCCTCGCCCAGGTCGTTGACGCCGAACGGCGAGAAGCCGGAGAGCAGGAGGCCGACCAGGGCTGCCGTCAGGATGACGGCCTCCACGCTCTTGCGGCCCTCCTCCGTCCAGTAGACGTCGGCCAGGTGCAGGATCAGGGCGAACTCGTCGAGGACCAGACCCGCGCCGATGCCGAAGACCACGGCGAAGGCTGCGGCCCCGAAGCCGTGGCGGCTGCTCGCCACTGCGCCGAAGCCGCCGAGGACGGTGAGGATGACGCCGGGGACCACGTGGTGGATGTGCACACCGCCCGCGCTGACGTTGCCGAACGGGCCTTTGCCCGCGCGGATCAGGCGGGTGACGAGCCGGGTGACGAGGAAGGTCACGACGAAGGCCGTGAGGGCGAGCAGGAGGGGCAGTTTGCCCGGTTCGACGATGTTGCGTTGCAGCCAGTGCCCCATGTCCTGAGTGTGCCCGCGGTGGTGCGAGCGCGCGGCTGGTGTTGGGCTGGCTGACGTAACCTTCCGAGGTGCTCATATCCCCGCTCGACCACGGCCTGCGCTTCGCCTTCGGCACCCTCACCGTCCTCCCCGTGAAAGTCGAGCGATGGGACCGGGACGCCGCGCGCGGGGGCATGCTGTGCGTTCCCGTGGTCGGGCTTGTCGTCGGTGGGGTCGCCGCAGCCGTCGGAGCGGTCGCGCTCTTCCTGGGCACCGGCCCGCTGCTCGCCGCCGTTGCCTCGGTGGCCGTGCCCGCCCTGCTCACCCGGGGGCTGCATCTCGACGGCCTCGCCGACACCGCCGACGGGCTCGGGAGCGGTAAGCCCGCCGAGGACGCCCTGCGGATCATGAAGCAGTCGGACATCGGGCCGTTCGGCGTGATCACCCTCCTGTTCGTGCTGCTCGCCCAGGTCGCCGCCCTCGCGCGGCTGTACGACGACTCCTGGGCCCGGGGCGCCCTCGCCGCCGTCGTCTCGGCCGTCGCCGCCCGCCTCGCCCTCACCCTCGCCGCCCGTACGGGGGTACCCCCGGCCCGCCCGGAGGGCCTCGGGGCGGCCGTCGCCGGGGTCGCGCCGACACGGTGGGCCATGCTCACGGCTGTCGGCGTCACCCTGGCCGCGGGGGCCGCCGGTTCCCTCTTCGGCGCCGATGACGTCGTACGCACCGCACTGGCCGTCGTAGCCTCCCTCACCCTCGCCGAACTCCTCCTGCGCCGCTGCGTCCGCCGCTTCGGCGGAGTCACCGGGGACGTGTTCGGCGGCGTGGAGGAGACCGCGGCCACGACGGCCCTGGTGGTTCTGACGCTCGGCCTCTGAACAGGGACGGCCTAACACGCCTCCCGCCACACCCCCAGCTCGTACTTCTTCAGCATCGAACTCAGCCCCAACCGCCGGGACTCCGGACAGAAACGGCTCGTCGGCAGTTCGTACTCCACGTGGAACACCGCCTTGTCCGCCTCGATGAACGGCGTCAGCGCCCCGCACTCCTTGTACTGCGCGCACTGCTCGTTCACCGCGAAGTCGAAGTCCCCGACCAGCTCCGGGATCTGGTCCAGGTCGTTCTTCAGGCCCACGGCCAGGCCCCGGTCATGGGCCAGCTTCGCGATCAGCCGGTTGTAGCGAAGCTGGTCACGGGCCGTGAGCGGGAAGCCCGTGCGGTTGCGGTAGCCGTCCATGTTGTCCGGCTCGACCGCGTCGAAGCCCTTGTCCCGGCACATGTCGAGCCGCTCCGCCATCAGCGGCTCCAGTACGTCGACCCGGCGGATGTCCAGCCAGCGCTCGCCCTCCCAGCCGTTGCCCCGGCCCAGTACCGACGCGGGGAACTCCTTCGCGTCGGGCCGGAACTCCTCCCAGGCGCCGGTGGAGAGATAGCAGATCACCTGGCGTCCGTCCTCGTGCAGTCCGTCGACCGTCTCCTCGTCGTGGTCGAAGCCGTCGATGTCGTACACCGGCACGTCCACGGACGTGTCGAGCCGGCCGCTGAGCTGCCACTGCCAGTCCGTGCCGGGGCGCGGCTGCCAGCGTTCGGCGGGCGACTTGCTGTCGGAGGAGGTCGTGCAGCCCGCCAGCAGCAGGGTGAACAGGGCGGCCAGGACGGGAAGGCGTCTCACCGGGTGGGCTCCAGGGCGTGCGGCAACGTACCCCAAGGATGATCTCCCACTCCGGGCACCGCACAGTGCACCGCCGCCCCGCGCGCCCGCGCCGCTCCGGCCGCGTCGGCGCCGGACGGGACGCCGTACAGGAGATGCCCGGTGCGGACTCCGGCGCCGTAGCTGCCCGGGGGCGCGGGGAGGTTCTGGTACGTCGTCCAGGTTCCCTCGAAGGTGATCAGTACGTCGGCGATGCGCGCGTAGGCGGGGTGGGGCGGGGCGCCGTGGTTGAGGACGAGGGTGCCGCAGCCGAGGCCCCAGGCCGCCACGGCCAGCCGCTGGTAGTGCGCGAACTCTTCCTGGCCCGTGGCCACTTGGTCGAAGAAGGTGCCGTCCGTGCCGTACCAGTCGCGGTGGCGGGTGAGGTCGCGGACCACGTCGGAGTGCGGGCGGTGGCCGTATGCCGTGTCCGTGTAGCCGAGGACGCGGACGTCCGCCGCTCGCAGCCGGGCGGCGAGTTCGGCGAAGGCGGGGTCGGGGCGGTCGCCGGGGCCACTGGCGGGGTTGAGGACGACGCCGTAGAGGCGGGGCGCGGCGGCGATGATCGCGGCCCATTCGGTCGGGCGGAGGGTGGGGTGTTCGTAGTACGGGACCAGGAGGGTGCTCATCGGTGGGTGGTCGCCCTTCCGAGGAGGACGCAGACCAGGGCGGACTGGGCCACGGCCGCGGCGCCGTACACCGCGACGCCGACGGTGTGCGGTCCGCCGTTGCGGGTGAGCAGGGCGAGGGTCTGGGCGAGGGCGGCAAGTACGCAGATCAGGGCCGCGCCCGCGACCGCGCCGAAGGACTGGAGCAGCAGGCCGGTCCAGATCACGACGCCCAGCAGGAGCAGGCCCGCGAGACGGACTCCGTCGACGGTGGGGGCGTGGGGCCACAGGGCGGCGGTGGCGGTGGCCAGGGCGAGGAGGGCTGTGAGGTAGGCGGCCAGGCATACGGCCAGCTCGCGGGCGGTGGTGCGGCGGAACGCCCTCGGTGTGCCGGCGGACCGCAGCCCCGCGAGGCTGCCGCTGCGGAAGCGGTACAGCAGCCATTCCGCCGGGCCCATGCTGAGGGTGAGGGCGACGGCGGAGGGGGCGGCCACGGCGGAGGGTTCCGCGCCCGCGAGTACGTCGCCCAGGGCCGCGTAGACGACCAGGACGCCGCTGCCGAGTCCGAAGAGGGCGTACGGGAGGGAGGCGGAGAGAGGGAGGCCCGCCGCGGTTGATCGACTGCGGGTGCGTCGTGGCTTGTCGCGCCCACGCGGCGGTAGCCGCAAATCAAATACCGCCCCGCGCCCCTTCAGAGGCGCGACCTCACGCAGACCGAGCAGCGTCACCACCGTCAGCGAGGCCGTCAACAGGGCGATTCTCGCCGCGTCCGGGATCGGGTGCACGAGGGCGAGCAGCGCTCCCGCCGTCATCGGCGCCAGTGCGGCCAGCAGGGCGCGCTCGCGGGCCATCACCAGCAGGGCCGTGGCCGCGGCCAGATAGCAGGACTGGCCCGCCGCGAAGGCGACCGCCGCGAGGGTGGCCGTACCGGCGCAGGCGAGGGCGACCAGGGCGCCCAGGAGTGCGCCTGCCGGGGCGCCCAGAAGCAGGGTGCGGCGGGCGGCGGGCTTGTCGCCCAGGCCCAGCCAGGTGTGCGCCCGATGGGACAGGCCCTGGTTCCAGGTCCAGCCGAACAGGGCGGCCGCGAGCAGCGGGACGGTGCCTGCGGGGAGGCCGAAGTCGCCCTGGGGGCCTGCCAGCAGGGGTGCGCCCAGGACGTAGCCGAAGCCGGGGAGGGCGAAGACCACGCCGCGGACGAGGCAGGCGAGCAGGCTTGTGCGCCATGGGTCGGGGGCGGGGTCCCTCGGCTCCGGGTAGCGGCGGGGGACGCGGTCGTACAACTCCTCGGCCAGCGCGAAGGAGTTCTTGACGCCGTAGCGTTCGCGTATGCGGTCGTCGGTGAGGCCGTCGGACTCCAGGAGCGCGGCGATCTCGTCGGGGTGGACCGCTGCGGCGATGAAGTCGTCGAGGCGGGCGGCCAGTTCGTCGAGCGGATCCGGCTCTGCCCAACCGGGTGTGCGCTGCCGGGGGATCGTCGGCAGGGTGTCCGTGCGGGCGCCCGCGGGCATCCAGAGGCCGCCGCTCACCAGTCGGTTCCGTCCGTCGCGACCTTCTCGTACCAGGGGTCCCGCAGCTCGACGGTCCAGTCGGCGACGGTCTCCACGGTCGGCTCGTACACCTCGGGCAGGCCCGCCAGCTCCTGGTAGATCGTGCGGAAGGCGTCCACCGAGCGGCGCAGGGTGAATCGGTCGATCACTCGCTGGCGGGACAACTCGCCCAGCTTCAGGCGCCGTTCGTCGTCCTTCAGCAGAGTCAGCGCGGCCGCGGCCATCTTCTCCGGCTCGCGGGGCGGGACCACAAGGCCGGTGTCGCCGACCGCCTCGCGCACTCCGCCGACGTCCGTGGAGACCGTCGTACGGCCGCAGGACATCGCCTCGATGACGGAAAAGGGGAAGCCTTCGGAGATCGACGACAGCATCACCACGTGTCCCGCCGCGTACGCTCGCCGGACCTCGCTGATACGGCCCTCGAAGGTCAGGCCGTCCGTCACACCCAGCTCGGCCGCGAGCTTCTCCAGGCGGGTGCCGTATGCCTCGCCGCCCGGTGGGACCGGGCCGAACAAGCGCAGGCGGGTCTCCGGGAGTTCGGCTCGGACCATGGCGTAGGCCCGCAGCAGGGTCTCCAGGTCCTTGATGGGGTCCACCCGGCCGCACCAGGTGAGGGTGGGGACGTCGGGTTCGGGGCCGGCATGCGGGAAGGCATGGGGATCGACGCCGTTGTACACCGTGCGGATCTTGTCGGCATCGGCGCCACCCCGCTCCTCCCAGCGGCGGTTGTACTGATTGCACGGTGTGATCAGGTCTGCCGTGCGATATCCGTGTGAATTCAGTTCACGGTAGAAGCCGAGCATGAACGCCTTCACCGGCCAACGCTGTTCGGCGCTGCGGTAACCGAGGTAGCGCTCGCGCAGGTAGATGCCGTGTTCGGTGAGGAGGAACGGTACGCCGTCCAGCTTGCGGGCGGCGAGCGCCGGCAGGGTCGCCAGGCCGCTGCTCACCGCGTGCGCCACGGAGTCCTCCGGGATCCGCACGCCCAGTGGGCGCAGCGCGTGTTCCAGCAGGTCGGTCGCGGTGAGCGCGTCGTGCACGGTGGGTCCGGCGGCGGCCGTCGGCAGATGCGGCATCGTCCAGATCCACATCAGCGACCTGAGCGCGGATTCGCTGCGCAGCGCGGCCGACAGGCGTCCGGCGCGGGCGAGTTCGGCCAGCTCGTACAGGGCCTCCCCGAAGTCTGCGCCGGTGTCGGGGGCGAGGAAGGAGAGCAGGAAGCGCTCGTAGGAGTCCAGGAAGCGGCGGCGGGTCCGGCCGAGGGGAGCGCGTGCGCGTCCTGGCCGCGGTCCCCAGGTCGGCACGGTCACGTGCCGGCGGATGTTGGGTGGCAGGTCCCAGGTCACCGGTTCTCTGCCGGTGCCGGTGAGCGAGAAGACGTGGAAGTCGACCTCCGGCATGCCCTTGACGAGCTGGTCGCACCAGGTGCTGACGCCCCCGTGGACATGCGGGTAGGTGCCTTCGGTGAGCATGGTGACATGACGGCCCGATCGCCTCATGCGTGAGTTCCCCCCTGCGGAACGGTCTTACGTCCGGCACCCGCACCCCGGGCGGTCAGGATCCGGGGTGCGGGTGGCGGTGGGGCCGGCTTACGCCGACGGCAGTTTCAGCGTGAGAGCGGACTGGAGCGCGGCCGGTGTGGCCCAGCCCGAGCGCTCACCCGCGTACGGCGTGCCGAACACGGTGGTGCCGAGCAGCAGTTGCTTCCTCGTGCCCTCCGGCGCCGTCACCGGGATCTGCGTTCCGGACGGCGCACTGACGGTGACGGTCGTGCCGATGCGGTACGCCGTGACCTTGTTGTTCGCCACCGCCGTACGCCAGGCGGCGCGGCGCTGGAACTCGGTGCCGATCGATTTCTGGGAGAGGTTCTGCACCGGGGTGCTGTCGGCGAACAGGGCCCGGTAGTCGGCCAGGACCTTGTCCACCACCGGGTAGAGGATGCGGTCCTCGGCGAGGTTGGACTGGTGGACGTAGTGCGGGCGCGGGTCGTTGTTGACGACGTGCCCGAGGGCGATGCGGGCCTCCTGCGGGACGATGTGGCCGTCGTAGCCGGTGGCCGGGTCGAGCGGTGCGTCGAGGCAGGTGGAGGCGGGGTTGGTGGTGCAGACTCCGCTGCCGCCGTCCTCGGCGGAGGTGTAGATCCAGTTGTACTCGTCGGTCATCTCGGCCTCGGTGCCGACGTTGTAGTACACGTTCATCGGGTGCCGGGGCACCGTCAGGGCGGCGCCCACCGCGCGCTGTTCGGGCTCGCGGGAGTTGTCCGAGGCGACCCACTTCACGCCGTTGTCGGCGAGGGCGCCGGCCAGGTTCGGGTTGTCGTTCGGCTGCTGCGGCAGCGTCCTGAGGCCCGAGTGCTCACCCGTCACCAGCTCGGTGCGGTCGACCGGAAGGCCCTTGCCGACCGCCCAGTTGTGGTTGTCGCGGATCTGCGCGGCGATCTCGGAGCGGCTCATGTACTTCGTCGAGCCGTCGGGGTTCTTCGCGCAGGTCCACGGCACCGTCGAGGTGTCCTGGACGCAGCCGAGGAAGGGGTGCGTGTAGGTGTGGTTGATCCAGCGGTACTGCGCACGGTCCGTGAGCAGGCGGGCGGCGAGCGGGTCGGTGCCGCCGTGTTCCGTCTTCCACTCCTCGCCGGAACCGGCGTTGAAGACCATGTCGAGGGTGAAGCCCTGCGTGCGCTGCCACTCCGCCGCGTAGGCCGCGTCCTCGGCCGTCATGCGGATCGGGTTGGTCTCCTCGCCGCCGCCGACGCAGTCGATGTCGCCGGGCGTGCAGTTGCGCTCGGTGTCCCAGCGGGCGTCGGGCGCGAAGACGTCGTCGATGTGGACCGCGAAGTAGTTACGGTCCTGGCCCAGATGGACGCCCTGGGTCAGCCACTCGACGATGCCCCGGGCGAGCAGCCGGAACTGCTGCTGGTGCTGGTTGTAGGCGAAAGTCACCACCAGCTCGCGGCGCCCGTCGTGGGCGTACTCGCCGACCAGGCTGCCGCGCCCGGTGCCTTCGGGGACCGGGAGGTCGACATAGCTGGTGAACCCGGCGCGGGGGCGGGCGACGTAGCCGTAACTCTCCTGGACCGAGGGGGCGTTGTCCTCGAAGGTGAAGGCGCCGTCGAGATACCCGAACCACGAGGACTTCCCGGCGGCGGTGACGGAGGCCGCGCGGCCGTCGAGGCTGCCGGTCCAGCCGCCCTCGGAGGTGTAGTCGAGGCCGACACCCGGGTGCGCCCAGGTGTAGGCGTCGACCTGCGGGATGCCGTAGGTCCGCTCGTAGGTCTCCAGCGCGGTCTGCTCGGTGGAACCGGTGCCGAACGGGGCCTCGTTGGGCAGTACCACGCCCTGGAACTTCGCCCGCGGCCGGCCGTTCACCGTGTCGCTGAGGAAGCTCGCGGTCACCGCCGGACGGGCGGAGTCGTTCAGGTCGATCGTGGTGTACGGGATGCCGGTGCTGCTCAGCTGGGCGGCGATGGCGCGTACGGCGCTGCCGCCGTCGTCCACCACCAGCACCCGCAGATCGACGCGCGGCTCCACCGCGGCCGACGCGCCGGGCGCCCCCGGGCCCAGCGTCATCACTCCCGCGGCCGTCAGGGCGGCTGCGGTGTTTCTCCATCTGCGCGCACGGTGCGCCATGTGTCGTCCTCCCCCCAGAAGATCCCCCGGTGGTAAATCCGGGGGGATCCTTGGAAATTACGCAACGCGGCGAGCCGTCGGCTCACCGGAACGCGATGAGTGTGTCTCAGGTCACCGGGAGTGAGGGTTGGGAAGTGGCCACGACGCCACTGACAGGTGAACGCCCGCAGGAATGAGCGAACGGGACACACGCGCGTAGGCTCATGCCGAGTGTCAGGCCGCACCGCGGAAGGCCCCACTGAGCCAGAACCCTGAGGTCGGACTTAGGGTCGGCTGTCGGGCCCGGTCGACCCACCACATTTCGGCCAGCAACTTCACATCGGAAGCGAGAAATCACCACCGTGACTGCTCTCACTCTCAGCACCGCCGCGGCGCCCGGCCTCCGGGCCGACGCGATCGTGATCGGTGTCGCCAAGGGCGCAAAGGGCCCCGTGGTCGCCCCGGGTGCCGAAGCCCTGGACAAGGCCTACGACGGCAAGCTCGCCGGCGTCCTGGAGACCCTCGGTGCCTCCGGCGGCGAGGGCGAGGTGACCAAGCTCCCCGCCCCGGCCGGCTTCAAGGCCCCCCTCGTGATCGCCGTCGGCCTCGGCGCGGAGCCCGAGAAGGACGCCGAGTACGACGCGGAGGCGCTGCGCAAGGCCGCCGGTGCCGCCGCCCGCGCGCTCGCCGGGTCCAAGAAGGCCGCCTTCGCCCTGCCCCTCACCGACGCCGCCGACGCCGGCGCGATCGCCGAGGGCGCACTACTGGGCGCGTACTCCTTCGACGCCTACAAGGACAACGCCAAGAGCCCGAAGGGCAACGGCAAGGCGCCGCTCGCCGAGGTCGCCCTGCTCGGCGGGAAGCCGCGGGACAAGGCGTTCAAGGCCGCGGTCGAGCGGGCCACCGCCGTCACCGAGGAGCTCAACCGCGCGCGTGACCTGATCAACACCCCGCCGAACGACCTCTACCCCGAGGCGTTCGCCGCCGTAGCGCAGGCGGCGGGCAAGGAGCACGGCATCAAGGTGCAGGTGCTCGACGAGAAGGCCCTCACCAAGGGCGGCTACGGCGGCATCCTCGGCGTCGGCGCCGGGTCCGCCGCGGGTCCGCGGCTGGTGAAGCTGACGTACACGCACTCCAAGGCGAGCAAGCACCTCGCGTTCGTCGGCAAGGGCATCACCTACGACTCGGGCGGCATCTCGCTGAAGCCGGCGGGCCACAACGAGACGATGAAGTGCGACATGAGCGGTGCGGCCGCGGTGTTCGCCGCCGTCGTCGCGGCGGCACGCCTCGGCCTCGAGGTCAACGTCACCGGCTGGCTGGCGCTCGCCGAGAACATGCCGTCCGGTTCCGCCACCCGCCCGGGTGACGTGCTGCGCATGTACAGCGGCAAGACCGTCGAGGTGCTGAACACCGACGCCGAGGGCCGGCTGGTGCTGGCCGACGCGCTGTGGGCGGCGTCGGAGGAGAAGCCGGACGCGATCGTGGACGTGGCGACGCTGACCGGCGCGATGGTGCTCGCGCTGGGCAACCGGACGTTCGGTGTCATGGCCAACGACGACGCGTTCCGTACGGCGATCGTGGAGGCCGCGGAGGAGGTCGGCGAGGCGTCCTGGCCGATGCCGCTCCCCGACCACCTGCGCAAGGGCATGGACTCCCCCACCGCCGACCTCGCCAACATGGGTGAGCGAATGGGCGGCGGCCTGGTCGCGGGCATCTTCCTGCGCGAGTTCGTCGGCGAGGGCATCACCTGGGCGCACATCGACATCGCCGGGCCCGCCTTCAACGAGCAGGGGCCCTTCGGTTACACGCCCAAGGGCGGTACGGGCTCCGCGGTGCGGACGCTGGTGCGGCTCGCCGAACTGACGGCCGAGGGCGACCTGGGCTGATCCGACGGCATTGATCCGCCCGGGCCGACCCAACCTGGGCCGATCCACTCGACGGGGCCTCGCGTGCGGGTAGTGCGAGGCCCCGTCGCCTGCTCGTGACGCGCTCCCTTATGAGCGTGTGGTGTCTCACACGTCGGCCCCGCGTCTCGTTCCCCTCCGACAAGTGCGAAGATGGGGCTCGGCAGGACAGGGCCCCACCAAGGGCCGAAAGAACGAGCGGCCGGACACCAGCCGCCGACCGGTCACTGGAGACCGGTGGCGCACATGCATGGAGGACGTGACGTGGCGAACGACGCCAGCACCGTTTTCGACCTAGTGATCCTCGGCGGTGGTAGCGGTGGTTACGCCGCGGCCCTGCGCGGGGCGCAGCTGGGCCTGGACGTCGCCCTGATCGAGAAGGACAAGGTCGGCGGCACCTGCCTGCACCGGGGTTGCATTCCCACCAAGGCTCTGCTGCACGCCGGTGAGATCGCCGACCAGGCTCGCGAGAGCGAGCAGTTCGGTGTGAAGACCACCTTCGAGGGCATCGACATCGCCGGGGTCCACAAGTACAAGGACGGCGTGATCGCCGGTCTGTACAAGGGCCTCCAGGGTCTGGTCGCCTCCCGCAAGGTGACGTACATCGAGGGCGCCGGCCGGCTGTCCTCCCCCACCTCCGTCGATGTGAACGGCCAGCGCATCCAGGGCCGCCACGTCCTGCTGGCGACCGGCTCCGTGCCGAAGTCGCTGCCGGGCCTGGAGATCGACGGCAACCGCATCATCTCCTCCGACCACGCCCTCGTCCTGGACCGCGTGCCCAAGTCCGCGATCATCCTCGGCGGCGGTGTCATCGGCGTCGAGTTCGCCTCGGCGTGGAAGTCCTTCGGTGCGGACGTCACCGTCATCGAGGGCCTGAAGCACCTCGTCCCGGTCGAGGACGAGAACTCCTCCAAGCTTCTTGAGCGCGCGTTCCGCAAGCGTGGCATCAAGTTCAACCTGGGCACCTTCTTCCAGAAGGCCGAGTACACCCAGGACGGTGTCAAGGTCACCCTCGCCGACGGCAAGGAGTTCGAGGCCGAGGTGCTGCTGGTCGCCGTCGGCCGCGGCCCGGTCTCGGCCGGTCTCGGTTACGAGGAGCAGGGCGTCGCGATGGACCGCGGCTACGTCCTGGTCGACGAGTACATGCGCACCAATGTGCCCACCATCTCCGCCGTCGGTGACCTCGTCCCGACCCTCCAGCTCGCGCACGTCGGCTTCGCCGAGGGCATCCTGGTGGCGGAGCGGCTGGCCGGTCTGAAGGCCGTGCCGATCGACTACGACGGTGTCCCCCGCGTGACGTACTGCCACCCGGAGGTCGCCTCCGTGGGCATCACCGAGGCCAAGGCCAAGGAGATCTACGGTGCGGACAAGGTCGTCGCTCTGAAGTACAACCTGGCGGGCAACGGCAAGAGCAAGATCCTCAACACCGCGGGCGAGATCAAGCTCGTCCAGGTGAAGGACGGTGCCGTCGTCGGCGTCCACATGGTCGGCGACCGCATGGGCGAGCAGGTCGGCGAGGCCCAGCTGATCTACAACTGGGAAGCGCTGCCGGCCGAGGTCGCCCAGCTCATCCACGCCCACCCGACGCAGAACGAGGCGCTCGGCGAGGCCCACCTGGCCCTGGCCGGCAAGCCGCTGCACGCGCACGACTGACCCTCGGTCGACGAACGCGACGACACAGACTTCCGCAATCCGTTAGGAGCAACCGAAACCATGGCGGTTTCCGTAACCCTTCCGGCGCTCGGCGAGAGCGTCACCGAGGGCACTGTCACCCGCTGGCTGAAGGCCGAGGGCGAGCGCGTCGAGGCCGACGAGCCGCTGCTCGAGGTGTCGACCGACAAGGTCGACACCGAGATCCCCTCCCCCGCCGCCGGCATCCTGGCCTCCATCAAGGTCGCCGAGGACGAGACCGTTGAGGTCGGCGCCGAGCTGGCCGTCATCGACGACGGCACCGGCGCCCCCGTGGCCGCCCCGGCCCCCGCCGCCGAGCCCGTCGCGGCTCCGGCGCCGGTCGCCGAGGCCCCGGCCGCCCCGGCCCCCGTGGCCGAGGCCCCCGTCGCCCCCGCGCCCGCCGCCGCCCCGGCCGGTGCCGCCGTCGGCACCGACGTGGTGCTGCCCGCGCTCGGTGAGTCCGTCACCGAGGGCACCGTCACCCGCTGGCTGAAGTCGGTCGGCGACAGCGTGGACGCCGACGAGCCGCTGCTCGAGGTCTCCACCGACAAGGTCGACACCGAGATCCCGGCGCCCACCTCCGGTGTGCTGCTGGAGATCGTGGTCGGCGAGGACGAGACCGCCGAGGTCGGCGCCAAGCTCGCCGTCATCGGCGCCCCGGGTGCGGCTCCGGCCGCTGCCCCGGCCCCCGCCGCCCCCGCCCCGGTCGCCGCCCCGGCTCCGGCTCCGGCTCCGGCCGCGCCCGCCGCTCCGGCCCCGGCTCCCGCGCCCGCCCCGGTCGCCGCCGCCCCGGCTCCGGTCGCTCCGGCCCCGGTCACCCCGGCCCCGGCCGCTCCGGCGCCCGCCGCCGCGCAGGCGACCGACGAGGGTGCCTACGTCACCCCGCTGGTGCGCAAGCTCGCCGCCGAGAACGGCGTCGACCTGGCCACCGTCAAGGGCACCGGCGTCGGCGGTCGTATCCGCAAGCAGGACGTGCTCGCCGCCGCCGAGGCCGCGAAGGCCGCCGCCGCTGCTCCGGCTCCCGCCGCTGCCGCCCCGGCCGCCGCGCGGAAGGCCCCGGCCCTGGAGGTCTCTCCCCTCCGCGGCCAGACCGTCAAGATGCCGCGCATCCGCAAGGTCATCGGCGACAACATGGTCAAGGCGCTGCACGAGCAGGCCCAGCTGTCGTCGGTCGTCGAGGTCGACGTCACGCGTCTGATGAAGCTGCGCGCCCGTGCCAAGGACGCGTTCGCGGCGCGTGAGGGCGTCAAGCTCTCCCCGATGCCGTTCTTCGTCAAGGCCGCGGCCCAGGCGCTGAAGGCGCACGCGCCGATCAACGCCAAGATCAACGAGGCCGAGGGGACCATCACCTACTTCGACACCGAGAACATCGGTATCGCGGTGGACTCCGAGAAGGGCCTGATGACCCCGGTCATCAAGCACGCCGGTGACCTCAACCTGGCCGGTATCGCCAAGGCGACCGCCGACCTGGCCGGCAAGGTCCGCGCCAACAAGATCACGCCGGACGAGCTGTCGGGCGCGACCTTCACCATCTCCAACACCGGTTCGCGCGGTGCGCTCTTCGACACGATCATCGTGCCGCCGGGCCAGGTCGCGATCCTCGGCATCGGCGCCACGGTCAAGCGCCCGGCCGTCATCGAGACGGAGGAGGGCTCGGTCATCGGCATCCGTGACATGACCTACCTGACCCTGTCCTACGACCACCGTCTGGTGGACGGCGCCGACGCGGCCCGTTACCTGACCGCGGTCAAGGCGATCCTGGAGGCGGGCGAGTTCGAGGTCGAGCTCGGCCTGTAACCAGCCGCATCGCTGACCAGCCGCTTCGCTGGTACGACGCCCCCGTCCGGAGTTCTCCGGGCGGGGGCGTCGCATTCCCCTGCCAGTGCTGGGGTCGCCCCGCTACCGTGAGTGAACTCACGCACAACGGGGGGAGCCGCATGAAGCGTGCACCTGTCCATGACCTCGTGGTGGTGCTGCCGGGCATCATGGGGACCCGGCTGGCCGACGCCGACGGCGGCGCGGTCTGGGATGTGTCCGGGGGCGCGTTATGGCGGGCGCTACGCACCTTCAGCAGGTCGGTCAAGGATCTGCGCCTGCCCGTCGACATCGGCGACGACCACCCCGGCGACGGCATCCGCCCGGTGGGTGTCATGCCCGACCTCCACGTCATCCCGGGCATCTGGCATCCGGTGGACGGCTACAGCTCCTTACTCCACTGGCTCGAACAAAATTTCACCCTGCGTAGCCGCCAACCGAGCGATCCTCCCGGCACGCCCGCGAACCTTGTCGAGTTCGGGTACGACTGGCGTCTGTCCTGCCGCTACAACGCTCACTGTTTGGAGGAGCGGGTCGCGGAGGAACTCGCACGCTGGCGCTCCTCGGCCCCGGAGCGCCGTGACGCCCGCGTGGTCTTCATCTGCCACTCGATGGGCGGTCTGGTGGCCCGGTATTACGTCGAGTGCCTCGGCGGCCACGAGGTCACCCGCCGCCTGATCACGCTGGGTACGCCGCACCGGGGCTCGCTGAACGCGCTGACGCATCTGGTGAACGGGCTGCGCAAGGGGTGGGGGCCGTTCGGCGCGGACCTCACGGAGCTGGCGCGGTCGCTGCCTTCCCTGCATCAGCTGGTGCCGGACTACGCGTGCGTGTCGACGGCCGACGGTCTCGCGTACGCCCGCGACCTGACGGGGCTGCCCGGCCCGGACGAGAAGCTCCTCGCCGACGCGGGCGTCTTCCACTCCGAGCTGCGCCGGGCAGCCGAGGCTCCCGGCCGCGACTCCCGGACCGACCTGGTGACGGTCGTGGGCGTACGCCAGCCGACGGCGACGACTGGGGTGTACGCGGGGGGTGTGCTGGTGCCCTCCTGGGAGATCGACGGGGTGGACGAGGGTGGGGACGGGACGGTGCCGCGGCTGTCGGCGCGGCCGGCCAATGCCGCCGATACAGGCCATCTGGTGGGGACTTCGTTCAGCCCCAACGAGCACCACGGGTCCCTCCAGCACAACCAGGGAGTGCGCGACGCGCTCTCGGGGTGGCTCGAGCATGAGCGCTTCCACCGGGGCGAGGACGACAAGGACGCGCCTCCGCTGAGCGTGCTGGCCCCGACGCTGCTGGCGTACGGGGAGCCCTACGAGGTGTCGGTGACGGTGCCCGACGAGATGCGCGGGCACGACGAGTTGCTGGTGGTCGCCGAGCTGCGGGCCGCGGACCGACGGTCCGAATCCACCCGTTCCCTCCGCAACCTGGGAGGCGGGCGCTATCGCGGGGTGTTCCCCGCGCCGGAGGGCGGGGCCTACCGGCTGGCGGTGTGGGTCGAGGGACGCATGGAGTCGAGGGTGACGGCGCTGACGTTGGTGGGTGAGCTGGGTGAGTGAGCAGGGGATCCAGGGGACGGTTCTCGGGGTCGTGGTGCAGAAGTACAAGAGCGGGAACTATCCCGAGCTGCCCAGGGCGACCGAGCAGCTGACCGAGCTCTGCACTCTGCTGGAGGGCTACGGCTACACACCCACCGTGGTGCAGGACCCCGGCCGTGACAGCCTCAAAGCCTCGGTGGAGAGCTGGCGCGAGGGCTGGGAGGAGAACGGGTCCCACGGCCCGGCAATCGTGGTCTGGTCCGGGCACGGCGTGCTCCGGGACGAGGGGGAACTCCGGCTGGTCGTGCACGACACCCGGACGGTGGACGACGAGGAACAGACATACTCGGCCCGACTGTTGACCAGTGCGGCGCTGCGCAGTCGCGCCGATCAGGTGCTGATGCTCATCGACACCTGCCATGCGGGCGCCGGGGTGATCGAGTCCCTTCAGAAGGCCCTCTCCACCTGGTCGGCACGGAGCCTGCCCGAAGGCCGGGCGGCCTGGCTCGGGGTGGTCGCGAGCTGCCGTCCGCGGGAGAAGGCCGAAGGACGCGGGCTCCTGCTGGACACGGTGGTGGACGTCCTGCGCAACGGCCCCAGGACCAAGAGCTACCGGCACCGATGGAGTCCCCGTAACTGGCAGGTGACCGGCGCCGATGTCGTACGGGCCGCACTCGACCAGTGGCCCGAGGACGAGGGGCAGCGTCCCGTCCCCGCTTCCCTGGGCCAGGAACTGCCGATGTTCCGGAACCCGCACAAGGAGGAGAAGGGGGAGCCGGAACTGGTGGAGCACCTGGTCAGGGCCGCGGCCGGGGCGGACCGTGTGGAGGAGGGTTGGTTCTTCACGGGGCGTCGGCGGGTGCTCGGGGAGATCGTCGACTGGCTGGAGGCCAGGGAGCCGGGACTGTTCCTCGTCACTGGGAGCGCGGGCAGCGGCAAGTCGGCGGTGCTGGGGCGGGTGGCGACGCTCTCCGACCGCCGGCACCGGGCCGACATCGTCAAGCATGAGGCGCTGCGTGAGGGGGACCCCGATCCGGGGGTGGACTCGGTGGATGTCGCCCTGCACCTGCGAGGGCTCACGGTGCAGCAGGTGGCGGAGGCGATCGCCCGGCGGTTGGGACTGGGGGTCCCTGACACACCGGCGGAGCTGATCGCGGATGTCGAGCGGGAGTTGGCATCCTCCGACCGTCCGACGGTGCTGCTCCTGGACGGTCTGGACGAGGCGGCTGCCGAGCAGGCCGGGCTGATCGTCGAGCAGTTACTGGCCCCGCTGAGCCGGATGACGTGCATTCTGCTCGCCTCTCGGGACCGCCCGTTCAACCCGGAGGCAGCGGCGGCGGGGGAACCCCTGGATGAAGCCGTCAGCCGCCTCCTCGGGATCCGGGCACGCGCGGCCGGACTGGACGGCGAGGCGGACACCGGCGAGGACATTCGGGAGTACGCGCGCCGACGCCTGCACGTCACGGGACTGCCCGGGGAAGCGGCCGACTTGATCGCGCGGCGGGCCGCGACGGGCCACGGAGGCTTCCTCTACGCCCAGATGGCGGTGGACTCCGTGATCAGGCACGTTCCTGAGGAAGGCGCGGAGGGGTGGGAGTCGAGCATCCCGGTGTCCATCTCCGCGGCGTTCAACGAGCATCTGGCCGCCGGCCCCCAACTAGAGCGGAACGGCGAGGTCGTCCCCCTCGCCGCCCAGGAGCTACTGACGGCCCTGTCCTGGGGGACGGGAAACGGCATGCCCGCCCGGGGAGTCTGGGAAACGGCGGCCACCGCACTGAGCACGAACGGCACCGTCTATGACCGGGAGCATGTGGACTGGCTCCTCAACTCCTACGGCCGGTATGTCGTGGAGGACACCGACGGTGTCCAGGCTGTGTACCGGCTCTACCACCGTGAGTTCATCGAGCATCTGAGGGAGTCGTCCAGCAGGGAGCGCGGGGAAGGGCAACCTGAGCCTGCGTATCTCGTGGCGCGTGGCCTTGTCGACCTTCTGCGACAGCAGAGCGATGAGGCTGCGGTCCTGGAGCATGCCAATCCATATCTGCGGGGGTCGCTGGCGGAGCACGCGGTCATGGCAGGGGGTAGAGGGATCGCGCTGGTCAGGGAACTCGTCGAGCTGCGGGAGCAAGTCTTCCAACCTGACCTGGCGATGGCGCTGACGGAGCTTGCCCGGATGCTGTCGGAGGCGGGCCTGAGAGAAGCAGCACTGGCGCCGTCGCAGGAGGCTGTTGACCTCTACCGCACCCTCGCCGAGGCCAACCCCGCCGCCTACCTCCCCGACCTCGCCACCTCCCTCAACAACCTCGCCATCCACCAGAGCGAGACCGGAGACCGCACCGGCGCCCTCACCACCATCAACGAAGCCGTCACCATCCGCCGCACCCTCGCCAAGGCCAACCCCGCCGCCTACCTCCCCAACCTCGCCGGCTCCCTCAACAACCTCGCCGTCCACCAGAGCGAGACGGGAGACCGCACCGGCGCCCTCACCACCATCAACGAAGCCGTCACCATCCGCCGCACCCTCGCCAAGGCCAACCCCGCCGCCTACCTCCCCGACCTCGCCACCTCCCTCAACAACCTCGCCAACCGCCAAAGCGAAACAGGTGACCGCACCGGCGCCCTCACCACCATCAACGAAGCCGTCACCATCCGCCGCACCCTCGCCAAGGCCAACCCCGCCGCCTACCTCCCCGACCTCGCCATGTCCCTCAACAACCTCGCCGACATTGCCTCCACTGACCAAACCCTCGCCGCCTTCGCCCAGGCAGAGGAGTCCCTGGCCCGCCACCCCCAAGCCGCACGCCAGATCACCGTCCAGCGCGCGGAATTCCAACTCACCCGTGCGGACAGCGCTGCCGGAGTCAGCACCCTGATCGACTTACTGCTCACGCCCCTTGACGGCCTAGACCCCGTCGCCTCCCAGGCCCGACACCTTCTGCGCAACTTCGATCGCGCGACTGAAACCGGCACTGCCCAGGTCCGCACGGCATGGCGCAGGGCAACAGGTACGGAACCACCGGCCTGGCTGAGCCTCGCCGAGGCCGCGTTCGCCCTCGCCATCACCTGGATCCAGTGCCCCACCTGGATCAGTTCCCGCACCTTCTGGGACGAGCACGCAGCCGAGCTCCAGTCTCCCGAAACGACGCAGGCCCTGGAGGAGTTGGCTCTCGCCCACGAGGCCGCCCAACAACATCTCCACATCGCCCGCGCCGCCGCGGCCGACACCCCTGATGCCGCGTTCCGCCCGTATCTCACCAGAGAGTTCCTGGGCACCTGGATGGACTGCCCCGCGTGGGAGGAATCCCAGACCTACCTCGCGGACCACGGGGAGTACCTCCTGCATGACGAGTCCGTCGATCAACTCGCCAACGACCAATCTGCCGAAGCCGCCGCCCATTGGGCGGTCGTTCTCCTCGCCCGCGCAGAAGGAATCCCCACCGCCTACACATACATCGAGGCCCGCACCGCCCTGAACGACCGAATCCAGCGCCTCCTGGCCGCCCCGGACGCCGTACTGCTCAACGCCTGCGCCCTGCTCGAACTCCTCGTCCATCAAGACGAGTTCACCGCCACCGTCCACCTGGCCATGTCGGCAGTCCTCTCAGACAACACCTACGCCCCCGACCCCTGGCCCACCCCCACCCAGCCCGACCGCGACCGAGCACTCACCGAGATCACGACCCTCATGGGCCACTCCCCCCAACACGCCCAGGCCCTGAGTGCCCTCCTCCAAACCCTCCTGACCATCACCCCCGAATGACACCCCCCGCCGTCATCCTGGTGGTCCAAGCGTCCTCCCCCAGAACCCCCGGCACCCCAGACACCAGCGCCGAATACCGCGAAATGCACCGCAGCATCACCCACGCCCAATACGCCCACGCCCTAACCCTGGAAAGCCTCCAAGCAGCCCAAGCCCAAGACCTCCCCGACCGCCTGATCCGAGGCGCCCCCGCAGTACTCCACTTCTCCGCCCGAGGCACCCCCGCCGGCGGCCTCCGTTTCCTCACCGACGACGGCGGTGAGGCCCCGATCTCCGACCAGGGCCTGTGCAAGCTGCTCACCGAGTTCGTCGCGGAAGGTCTACGTCTCGTCGTCCTCAGCGCCTGCTGGACCTACGAGCTGACACAGCTCCTCGCCGAGACAGTCCCCTGCGTCATCGGCACCGGCGGACCCATCACCGACACGAGCTGTCTCGACTACTCCCGCACCCTCTACAGCGCCCTCGCCCACGGCCGCTCGGTCGGCAAGGCGCACAGCATCGCCGTAGGGGCTGCCGAGATGTACGGCGCTGACGTCCGCTGTCTGCCCGAGTTGCGGACCGCGCCCGGCGTGTTCGCGGACGCCCTGTTCCTCGTCGGGGCGGAGTACCGCACGCCGCCCACCAGGACGACCGTCAAGCCGCGGGGCAGCGGGCTGCCGTGGCGGCTGCGGAAGAAGCCGTTGCCCGGTGGGCCGGGTTTGCGGCCGTAGCGTCCGCCATTCGGACGTGTAAGTCTCGTCTCACCTGCACGAAAGCCCCCCTGTGCACCCCTCCGGGACGGCCCCGCGGCCTTATTGTCTAAACGTCAAACGCCTCCGGGGCCGATGGGAGGCCTCTCGGACGGCCCCTCCCTAAGGAGCTCTCATGACCGCGCCCGTCGTCCACTCGCTGCGCGAACAGATCCGCGAGCACATCCTGGAAGGGATCATCAGTGGGCGCTGGCAGCCGGGCGAGCGGATCGTGGAGCGCCGGATCGCGACCGAGCTGGAGGTCAGCCAGACGCCGGTGCGCGAGGCACTGCGCGAGTTGGAGTCGCTGCGGCTGATCGAGTCGGCGCCCAACAAGGGCGTGCGGGTGCGGAATCTGACCGCCGCCGATCTGGAGGAGAGCTACCCCGTTCGGGCTGGCCTTGAGGCCATTGCCGCGGAGCTGGCGGCGGAGCGGCTGGCCCAGGACTGCTCGGCACTGGAGCCGCATGTCTCGGCGCTGTACGAGGCGGACCGGGAGGCGGACGGCACCGCCCAGGTCCGGCACACCGTCGGCTTCCACCGCGAGCTGGTGCGGGCGGCCGGGAACTCCGTGCTGCTGCACACCTGGGAGGGCCTCGGCATCGAGGTCTTCACGGCGCTGTCGATCCGCTGGCTGGGGACGGTCCAGCAGTCGTACGCGGAGGAGCACGAGGAGCTGGTGCAGGCGTTCCGGCGCCGGGATCCGCGGATCGCGGATCTGGTGAAGGCCCATGTGCTGGGCTGCGCACCGCGCCACGAATCCTGAGCGCACCGGCGCTCATAAGTTGCCCCTCACCTGCGAAAACCCTTCAAAAACAAGGCACCCGGTGTCTCGACCCAAGGCACCCGGTGCCTACTTTCTCGCGATCAAGAGGTTTTCCCCCTCAACCCTTTGATCGATCATCGATCAGGGAGTTACAGTCGCCGACGGACCTCCACCGAGGTCCTCCGCCCTGTCCTGCCAAAGACCAAGGGCACACCCGAACCCTTACCGATGAGGGAACCCCCTTCGACTGAGGAAGGCGGCGACATGACCGACCCCCATGCCATCCAGCCGAGCGCGCTCGACCAGCTCCCCGACCGGGACCCGGAGGAGACCGCCGAATGGCAGGCCTCGCTGGACGCGGTCGCCAAGGCGGCCGGCCCGCACCGTGCGGCTTATCTGATGCGCCGCACGCTGGAGAGGGCAGAGGGCAACGGCATCGCGCTGCCCAAGCTCCTGGAAACCGACTACGTCAACACCATCCCCACCGCCGCGGAGCCGGGTCTGCCCGGTGACCCGGCGATGGAGGCGCGGATCACCGCCTGGAACCGCTGGAACGCGGCCGCCATGGTGACCCGGGGCAGCAAATACGGCGTCGGCGGCCACATCGCCACCTTCGCCTCCGCGGCCTGGCTGTACGAGACCGGCTTCAACCACTTCTTCAAGGGGAAGGAGGCGGACGGCTCCGGCGACCAGCTGTACATCCAGGGCCACGCCTCCCCCGGCATCTACGCCCGCGCCTTCCTCGACGGACGGCTCAGCGAGCAGCACCTCGACAACTTCCGCCAGGAGGCCGGCGGCAACGGCCTCCCGTCGTACCCGCACCCGCGCCGGCTGCCCTGGCTGTGGGAGTTCCCGACCGTGTCCATGGGTCTCGGTCCGCTGTCGGCCATTTACCAGGCGCGCTTCAACCGGTACCTCACCAACCGCGGTATCAAGGACGTCTCCGCCTCCCACGTCTGGGCCTTCCTCGGTGACGGCGAGATGGACGAGCCGGAGTCGACGGCCGCTCTCGCGCTGGCGTCCCGTGAGGGTCTCGACAACCTCACCTTCGTCATCAACTGCAACCTTCAGCGCCTCGACGGTCCGGTTCGCGCCAACTTCAAGATCGTGCAGGAGCTGGAGGCCCAGTTCCGCGGCGCCGGCTGGAATGTGATCAAGACGCTGTGGGGTACGGCGTGGGACGAGCTGTTCGCGCTCGACACCACCGGTGCGCTCGTACGCCGCCTGCGCGAGGTGCCGGACGCGCAGGTGCAGACGTACCAGACCCGTGACGCCGCCTACATCCGCGCCGACTTCTTCGGCAAGGACCCGGCGCTCGCCGAGATGGCGAAGCTGCTGAGCGACGACAAGATCCTCGAGTGCTTCCACCTGTCCCGCGGTGGTCACGAGGCGCGCAAGGTGTACGCCGCGTACAAGGCCGCCGTCGAGCACAAGGGCGCGCCGACCGTGATCCTGGCCCAGACGGTCAAGGGTCACACCCTCGGTGAGGGCTTCGCGTCGAAGAACGCCAACCACCAGATGAAGAAGCTGACGGTGGACGAGTTCAAGACGATGCGCGACCTGCTGGAGCTGCCGATCTCGGACAGCCAGTTCGTCGACGGGCAGGTCCCCTACGGCCACCCGGGCGCCGACTCCCCCGAGGTCCGCTACCTCCAGGAGCGCCGGGCCGCCCTCGGTGGTCCGGCCCCCGCGCGGCGTGTGCACCCCGTCGCCCCGCTGCCCGCCCCCGCCGAGAAGGCGTTCGCCTCCTTCGACAAGGGCTCCGGCTCGCAGAACGTGGCCACCACCATGGCCTTCGTCCGCCTCGTCAAGGACCTGGTCCGCGACAAGGAGACCGGCAAGCGCTGGGTGCCGATCGTCCCCGACGAGGCGCGCACCTTCGGTATGGAGTCGCTGTTCCCGTCGCTCGGGATCTACTCCCCCAAGGGCCAGACGTACGAGCCGGTCGACCGTGACCAGCTGATGTACTACAAGGAGGCCAAGAACGGCCAGATCCTCAACGAGGGGATCACCGAGGCCGGTTCGATGGCCGACTTCATCGCAGCGTCCACCGCGTACTCCACGCACGGCGAGACGATGATCCCGTTCTACATCTTCTACTCGATGTTCGGCTGGCAGCGCACGGCCGACCAGATGTGGCAGCTCGGCGACCAGCTCGGCCGCGGCTTCCTGGTCGGCGCCACGGCGGGCCGTACGACGCTGACGGGTGAGGGCCTCCAGCACGCCGACGGCCACTCGCCGGTGATCGCCGCGACGAACCCGGCCGCGCTGACGTATGACCCGGCCTTCGCCTACGAGGTGGCGGCGATCGTCAAGGACGGTCTGCGCCGGATGTACGGCGAGGCGGCGCCGGGCGAGGACTCGGACGTCTTCTACTACCTGACCGTCTACAACGAGCCGCTGCCGCAGCCCGCGAAGCCGGCCGGGCTCGGTGTCGACGAGGGCATCGTCAAGGGCCTGTACCGCTTCAACACGGCCGAGTCGGCGGGCGTGACGGTGCCGGCCAACGCCCCGCGCATCCAGCTGCTGGGCTCCGGTACGGCGATCCACTGGGCGCTGAAGGCGCAGCGGATGCTCGCCGAGGAGTGGGGTGTCGCGGCCGACGTGTGGTCGGCGACGTCCTGGACCGAGCTGCGGCGGGACGCCCTGGAGGCGGACGCGGCGCTGCTGCGCGGCGAGGAGCGGGTGCCGTACGTGAGGCAGGCGCTCCAGGGTGCCGAGGGTCCGGTGCTGGCGGTCTCCGACTACATGCGCCAGGTCCCGGACCAGATCGCGCAGTGGGTCGAGCAGGACTGGTCCTCGCTCGGTGCCGACGGCTTCGGCCTCTCCGACACCCGTGACGCGGCCCGCCGCCACTTCGGCGTCGACGCCGAGTCCATCGTCGTGGCGGCCCTGGCCCAGCTCGCCAAGCGCGGCGAGGCGAAGGCGACGGCGGTGAAGGAAGCCCGCGAGCGCTACGGCCTGTAGTGGCTGTGTGATGAGGCCCCCGCTCCGGCGGGGGCCTCGTTGCATGATGGTGCTGTGCGTGCCGCCCGTCTGATCAAAATGGTGCTGTTGCTTCAGTCCCGGCCCTCCATGACCGCCGCCGAGTTGGCCCGGGAGCTGGAGGTGTCCGAGCGGACGGTGACGCGGGATGCTCAGGCGCTGTCGGAGGCCGGGGTTCCGGTGTACGCGGACCGGGGGCGGGCCGGTGGGTACCGGCTCATCGGGGGGTATCGGACTCGGCTGACCGGGCTGGCCCGTAGTGAGGCCGAGGCGCTCTTCCTCAGCGGGGTTCCTGGGGCGCTGCGCGAGATGGGGCTCGAAGACGCCGCCTCCGCCGCGCGGCTGAAGGTGTCCGCGGCCCTGCTGCCCTCGCTCCGGGACGCCTCGCGCACCGCCTCCCAGCGCTTTCATCTGGACGCGCCCAACTGGTTCAAGGAGCCGAAGACGCCCGCGCTGCTGCCCGCGGTCGCCGAGGCGGTGTGGGACGACCGGCGGGTCGTCGCGGAGTACCGGCGGGGCGAGGGCGAGGTGCGGCGGGAGCTGGAGCCGTACGGGCTCGTGCTGAAGGCCGGGGTCTGGTACCTGTGCGCGCGGGTCGCCGGGCACGGGACCTACCGGGTGTACCGCATCGACCGGTTCACCGCTGTCGAGCCCGTCGAGTCGGGCGAGGATCGCTTCGAGCGGGACGAGGGGTTCGAGCTGCCCGCCTTCTGGGAGGAGCGAGCCGAGCAGTTCGCGCGTTCCCTGCTGCGCGCCGAGATCGTCGTACGGCTCTCTCCGGACGGTGTGCGCAGGCTGCCGTACGCCCTCGATCCGCAGTCCGCGCGGGAGCGGCTCGGCGAGGCCGGTGAACCGGACGCGGAGGGCTGGGTGACCGTGACCGTGCCCGTGGAGTCGGAGGAGGTCGCGCACACCCAGCTCGCCTCGCTGGGGCCCGAGGTCGAGGTGCTGGCGCCGGAGACGCTGCGGGCGCGGTTCGTGGCCGACGCGGTACGCCTGGCCGCGCTGTACGGCGCGGCGGACGCCCGATAACAATCCGCCACAGTCCACCACACTCCACGTGCGCCCCACCCGTCCAGGGCCGATGCTGGACCCGTGATGGACGAGACGGAGTTCTGGGAGCTGGTGGACGCCGCCCGCGAGAGAGCAGAGGGCGACCCGGAGGAGCAGGCCGACCTGTTGGTGGACCGGCTCCTCCAGCTGGATCCCGAGATGGTCCTGGACTTCGCCCGTCACTTCGAGGCCCGCTACAACCGTGCGTACACCTGGGATTTGTGGGGCGCCGCCTGGGTGCTGCTGGACGGTGCCAGCGACGACGCCTTCGACTTCTTCCGGTGCTGGCTGATCGGCCAGGGCCGGGACGTGTACGAGGGCGGGGTGCACGATCCCGACTCGCTCGCCGATCTCCTGGACGAGTTCGACGAGGAGTTCGACGGCGACGGCGAGGAGCTCGGCTACGCGGCCGACGAGGCCTATGAGCAGCTCACCGGCACGGTCGCCCCGGACCTCGGCATCCCACCCGCCGCGGCGGAACCGGCGGGCGCCCCGGTCGCCTTCGAGAACGAACAGGCCCTGGCGGACCGTTACCCCAAGCTGTGGGAACGGTTCCGGGACTGAACGCTCCGCCGACTTCGCCGCTGGAATTGCCTCGGTGTGTCGTACGGCGGCTGCGGCACCGTCGTGGCTCGTCGCGCAGTTCCCCGCGCCCCTTCCCAGCCCGGCGGCACCGCGCAGCGCCACCGCGACCGGAGCCGCCCGGCCGCTCAGCTCCGCCTGTGGTCTCGCTGTGAGGCTCAGCGGCGGCCCTGGAGGCGGGCGGCCAGGTTCCGGATCTCCGGGAGCCGGGCGCTGAGCGCGGCGCCCGGGCAGCTCGTCATGTAGCCCTCCTGATGCCCGGCCAGGGCGTGCAGGGTGGCCGCGGTGCCGCGGGCGTAGCGGCTGCCGTTGTTGCTGGAGACCAGGCGCACCTTGGCGCGCGGGTCGGTGTCGGACAGGCCCAGCTTCCAGGCGGCCAGCGCGGCGATGGAGTCGGTCATCGCCTTCGGCACCTCGGCGCCTGCGGTGAACGTGCCGAGGGCGGCGATCCCGGCGGTGCGGTGGTTGAAGCCCTGGGTGTGGGCGCCGGTGACGGGGCGGGTGACGCCGCCCGCGCGGCCCTCGTAGATGGTGCCGCAGCGGTCGACGAGGAAGTTGTAGCCGATGTCGTCCCAGTCCCGGGAGCCGGTCTGCCCCGCGTACAGGTAGCGGATGATGCGAGGGGCCTCGGCGCAGTCGTAGGCGTTGGGCGAGTCGGTGTGGTGGATGAAGACGGCGACGACCTTGTCGTCGTAGCGCGGCGGCGGCTGATGGCGCCGGGTGTCCTCGTCGAGCCAGGCGGAGCGCGGCACGACGGGCGGCCGGGTGGCGGTGTGCGCGGCGGCCGGGCGGGCCGCCAGGGGCCGTGCGGCGGTCGCGCCGGGGCGTTCCACGCCGCTCGCGCACAGGGCCAGCGCCGTGACGGCGGCCAGCCCCGGCAGACAGCCGAGTGCGACGAGGGCCGCGCGGGGTATCCGGGGGGCGCGACGCCTCCGCGCCCCCCGCGCTCTTCGGAAGGCCGGTCGGAAGACACGCATGGACCCACTGTCCGACGGATCCGCTCCGCCCGCGATGTGTGGTCTGCCACCTGGTGGAACCATCGTGATGGTCTGCGGCGTTTTCCGGGGTACACGCACGCGTGACCGGTTCCGGCGGGCACGCGCGCGCGGCTGATCACTGGGCCCGTTCCGTGCGTACTGGATGTGCGTACTGGACGGTCCGAGAGAAAGGCGGCTCCGTGGACCTGCTCGACATCCTGCTGTTGCTGGTGATCCTGGCCTACGCGGCATCCGGCTACCGGCGCGGTCTGGTGGCGGGGTGCGTCTCGTTCGCCGGGTTCGTGGGCGGCGCGGTCATCGGCGTGTGGGTGCTGCCGTGGCTGATGGACCTGGTGGAGCCGGGGACCACGGCGGCGACGGTGACCGCGGTGCTCACCGTGCTGGTCCCGGCGGCGGTGGGGCACGAGCTGGCGGGGCGTCTTGCGCTGCGGCTGCGCCGGGAGCTGGACCAGGGGCCGCTCAGGGTCGCCGACGGGGTCGGCGGGGCGGTCGCCAACTCGGTGGCCGTGCTGATCGTGGCCTGGGTCGCGGCGAGCGTGCTGGCCGCCTCCTCCTCACCGCTGCTGACCTCGGCGATCCGGGACTCCCGGGTGCTGGGGACGGTCCAGGACGCGATGCCGGACACCACCCCGGCCTGGTTCTCGCGGGCCACCTCCGCGCTCACCGAGGCGGGGTTCCCGCAGGTGTTCAACCCGTTCGAGAACGAGTCCACGGCCGAGGTCGCCAAACCCACCGGCGACAGCGTCACCGCCGCCGCGACGAACGCCGCCAAGCTGAGCACGGTCAAGATCGAGGGTGTCTCGGGCACTCAGGGCCGCGAGGGCAGCGGCTTCGTGTACGCGCCGCGCCATGTGATGACCAACGCCCATGTGGTGGCCGGCCTCGACGAGCCGAGCGTGCGGGTCGGCGGGGTGGGACCGGCGTACGAGTCGCGGGTGGTGCTGTTCGACCCCGACAAGGATGTGGCGGTGCTGTACGTGCCGGAGCTGAGCGCGCCGGTGCTGAAGTGGGACGACAGTGCGGAGCGCGGCGACTCCGCGGTGGTCGCGGGCTATCCCGAGGACGGCGACCTGAATCTCCAGGCGGCCACGGTCGCGAGCCGGGTGCGGGCGAACGGCCAGAACATCTACAACGACGACATCGTCACCCGCGAGATCTACTCGATCCGCTCCACCGTCCGCCCCGGCAACTCCGGCGGCCCGCTGCTGACCACCGAGGGCCGGGTGTACGGGGTGGTCTTCGCCCGCTCCACGTCCGACGCCGAGACCGGCTATGTGCTGACGGCGGCGGAGGTCACCGAGGACGCGGAGCGGGCCGCGGACGCGACGGCGCCGGTGGACACGGGCGAGCTGGTCACCTCGTAGAGGGTCCGTGGCAGGAGGCCAGGGTCAGAGGCGGAGGCCCATGACGACGTCGTCGACGTAGGCGCCTTCCAGGAAGAACTCCTCGGGCAGCACGCCCTCCACCACGAACCCCTCGGACTCGTACAGCTTGCGGGCCGGGGTGTTGTGGCCGAGGACGCGCAGGGTGAGCCGGCGGGCGCCGCGGCGGCGGGCCTCCTCGGCGGCCGCCCGGATCAGCGCCCGTCCGACGCCGTGTCCACGCGCCGCGTCGGAGACGGCGAGGCCCTGGATCTGCCGCACATGCGTGTTCGAGGCGAGCGGTGTGGGGAAGGCGAGCCGGATGTAGCCGACGAGGCGCCGGTCCAGTTCGGCGACCAGATGGTCCTCGGGGAGGTGGCGCTCGTCGAAGAAGGGACGGTACGGCGGTTGCGGGCGGGGGGTGACCGCGTGCAGCGTCGACCACGTGTCCCGGTCGAGGCGGGCCAGCTCCTGCTCGTCCTCGGGCAGGGCGGTGCGTATGCGGGGCGACGCGTGCGACTCAGGCATGCGGGTCACCTTACGGCGCCGACAGGCGTAGCTGACCAGGCATTTACGGCGGCCGACACAGGATGGGGCCATGGAACGCTCAAGAATCGCGGTGGCCGGGGCCTCCGGGCTGATCGGGAGTGCCCTGGTCCGGTCCCTGACGGCGGACGGGCACGAAGTGGTGCGCCTGGTGCGACGCGTGCCGCGGACGAAGGACGAGATCCGCTGGGACCCCGAGGCCAGGTTCGTCGACGCGGCCGATCTCACCGGCTGCCACGCGGTGGTCAACCTGGCCGGGGCGGGGGTGGGATCGCGGCGCTGGACGAAGGCGTACAAGGCGCGGATCCAGGGCAGCCGGCTGCTGGGCACGGCGGCCCTCGCGGAGGCCATGGCGTCGCTGGACACCCCACCGCGGGTCTTCGTCAACGGCAGCGCGATCGGCTACTACGGCGACACCGGCGACCGGGTCGTCGACGAGAGCGCGCCGCCCGGGCAGGGCTTCCTGCCGGAACTGTGCGTGCGCTGGGAGGCCGCAGCGTCCCCCGCGGAACGGGCGGGGGTGCGCACGGTGTTCGTGCGCACCGGTCTGGTGGTGGCCCGGCACGGCGGGGCCTGGGGGCGGCTGTTCCCGCTGTTCGAGGCGGGGCTCGGCGGGCGGCTGGGCAGCGGGCGGCAGTACTGGTCGTGGGTCTCGCTGCACGACGAGGTGGCGGCGATCCGGCATCTGCTGGACTCGGACGATCTGTCGGGGCCGTTCAACGTGACCGCGCCCGAGCCGCTGACGAACCGTGAGATCACCGCGGCGATGGGCCGGGTGCTGAACCGGCCGACCCTGTTCACGGTGCCGGAGCCGGTGCTGCGCACGGTGCTCGGGGAGCTGTCCGGGGATGTGCTCGGCAGTACCCGGGCGGTGCCGAAGCGACTGCTGGAGTCGGGGTTCACCTTCGCGTTCCCTGACATCGAGGGGGCGGTACGAGCAGCGCTGTGACGTCGTACGACCAACTTCTTGTCCGTATGCGACCGTTGTGCGACCGTGCCCTGCCGATGCGCGACTTCCCTTGACCGATCACAGCCCTAACCTCGACCCGAACTCGGGTATCCCCGGAGCCAGTTGGGGGCATGACGTCTCCACCGGCCACTCAACGTCGAGGAGGGGCACGTGCTTGAGCCCGCGTACCAGGCGGACGTCGTCGTGGTGGGAGCCGGGATCGCCGGCCTCGCCGCGGCCCATCGGCTGACCAGCGCAGGAGTGACGACCGTAGTCCTGGAGGCCGCCCATGACGTGGGCGGCCGCATGTCGACCGAGAAGGTCGACGGCTTCCGGCTCGACCGCATCGGGCAGTTGATGTCCACGTCGTACCCCGAACTGCGGATGACCCCGGGACTCGACGTGCTCGCCCTGTGCACCTTCGCACCGGGGGTTCTGCTGCACAGCGACGGACACCGGCATCGGGTGGGCGCTCCGGCGGCTCAGGGGGGCGCGAGGGGCGCACTCCACGCGGTGCGCGCCCTGGCGAGCGCCCCCCGGCCCATTTCGGCGCCGCGTGCGCCGCGTGCGCCGCTGGGCACGGCGGTCGACCAGGCACGGCTCGCCGCGGCACTGGTCCGGCTCGCGGGGACGCCCGTCGAACGGCTGCTGACCCGCGCCGAGGTACCGGCCGGACAGGCCCTGACCGACCGCGGCCTACCGGCGCGCGCGGTCGACGGCTTCCTGCGCCCGCTTCTGTCCGCGCTCCTGTGCGATCCGGACCTGACGTCGTCCAGCCGGTGCGCGGATCTGGCCCTGCACTCGTTCGCGAGCGGGCGGCTGTGCGTGCCGGAAGGGGGCGCGGAGGCGCTGCCGCACCTCCTCGCCCGGTCGCTGCCGCCCGGGACCGTGCACACCGGGGTACGGGTCACCTCGGTCTCGACGACCGAGGTGACCACGGCGGAGCACGGGGTGTTCCGGTGCCGGGCGGTCCTGCTCGCCACGGGGGCACGGACGGCGGCGGAGCTGCTGCCGGGACTGCGAGTACCGGACTTCCACCCGGTAACGGTGATCCACCACACCACGGACGAGCCACCCACCACCGGCGCGGCACTCCTCCTGGACGCCGACCGGGGCGGCCCGGTGTCGCACACGGCGGTGGTGAGCGCGGTGGACCCGACCCGCGCACCCGAGGGCCGGTCCCTGGTCTCGTCGACGGTACTGGGCACTCCCCCGGCAGACCTCGACACAGCGGTCCGCACCCACCTGTCCCGCCTGTACGGCACCCCCACGTCCCGATGGGAAACGCTGGCGGTCCACCACACCCCGGACGCCGTACCGTCCATGCGCCCGCCCCATGACCTACGCCGCCCCGTCCGCCTCCTGGCGGGCCTGTACGTCTGCGGCGACCACCGCGACACCAGCACGGTCCAGGGAGCCCTGCACTCGGCCCACCGAGCCACCGACGCCCTCCTGACGGACCTGGGCGCAACGGGCTCCCTGCACCGAGCGGACCCGCTGCCCACGGTGCCGAAGGCGGCGTGACGACCACAGGTCGGGCACCGCGCTCAGCGGTGCCCGACCGTTCTCAGCCCAACGCCGAGACCTTGTCCCGGTACCCCCTCACCGGTGCCGCGTCCTTGTAGGGCTCCAGGCGGCGTTCGAAGTCCCGGATGTACTCCACCGCCCGCACCGACCGCATCTCCGCCGCCTGGCCCGCCGCCTCCACGCCCAGTGCACACGCCTGGTCGAGTTCGCCGAGGCCGAGGCGGGCGGAAGCGAGGACGACCCGGCAGAAGAGGCGGCTGCGGGCGAAGGCGGGGGCCCGGAGCTGGAGGGAACGCTCGGCGTGCTGCGCCGCGGCCCGGAACTGTTGCAGGTCCCGGTGGCAGTGGCCGAACTCGTCCGCGAGCTGCGCCTCGTCGAAGAACCGCGCCCAGTGCGGGACTTCGTCGGCGGGCCGGGCCGCCTCCAGCGCCCGCTCGGCCCGCACCAGCGACGCCGTGCACGCCCGCACCTCCCCCAGTACGCCATGTCCGCGCGCCTCGGCGGAGTGCAGCAGCGCCTGGACGGTGGGCGGAGCGTTGGTGCCGACGCCCTGCTGGGCGACCCGGGCGAGCTGCACCGCCTCCCGCCCGTGCCCGAGATACACGGCCTGGCGGCTCATGGTGACCAGCACATAGGAGCCGTACGCCCGGTCCCCCGCGGCCTGAGCCAGCCGCAGCGACTGGACGTAGTACCGCTGCGCGAGACCGTGCGCGGCGATGTCGTACGACGTCCAGCCCGCGAGCCGGGTCAGATCGGCCGCCGCGGCGAACAGGCGGCGCCCGGTCGTCTCGCCGTACGTGCCGCGCAGCATCGGCTCGCACTCGTGCTCCAGATACCGCACGAGGGCCTGCCGGGCGTGGCCGCCGCCGTACATGTTGTCCAGCGTGCGGAAGAGCTCGCCGACCGAGCGCAGGGCGTTGATGTCGCCCCCGGTGACCTTCTGGCCGGGTCCGCGCTCGGCCTGGCCGCGCTGGCGGGGCACCGCGGGACGGCCCTGGACCGGCACCCGGCCCGTGGACTCGCCGTGCGCGACCTTGTCGTCGGCCCGGCCGATCAGCCAGTCCCGGCTGGGCACGACCAGACCGGCCGGGGTGAAGGCGATCTTGCGCAGCTCGGCATGGCTGCCGGAGTCCTTGCGCCACAGGCCGCTGATGATGTCGACGGCCTCTTCCGGGGTGGCGGCGAACTCCAGGCCCGCGTAGACGGGAGCGCAGGCGTCCAGGCCGAGGTCCTGGGCGCTGAGCCGACGGCCGAGGCGGCGGGTGAAGACCTCGGCGATCAGGGCGGGGGTGGTGCCGCGGGGCTGCTGTCCGCGCAGCCACCGGGTCACGGATGTCTTGTCGTATCTCAGGTCCAGCCCGTGTTCGAGTCCGAGCTGGTCCACGCGACGGGCGAGACCCGCGTTGGAGAACCCCGCTTCTGCGATGAGCGCGGCGAGCTGTCGATTGGGAGTGCGCTGCGCGGGTCGTTCCGTCATCTGCGGTGCGGTCTCCTGCCTTCCAGGCCTTTGACATGCCCGGATTGCCTGTGAGCAGCCCTTATGGCCTCTGCGAACGGCGCGAATGTAGCGGAGAGTGAGCAGGTGATCGCACTCTTCCTCACCCGTTCATCCGATCGTGTGAGGATTGGCCGCCAGACTGACGCTGGACCGGCAGTCGTACAGTGGCGTAGGCACCCTTCGTGCCTTACGACGTCCAGGGAGGCGCTTGCCGTGAGTGAGTTGCGGTTCGTCCGTATGGGGTTCGGCGGCGACGCCGTCGAGTACCAGGAGGCCTGGGACGAGCAGCGCCGGGTGCACGCGGCGCGGTTCGCCGACGAGGTCCCCGACACCGTGCTGCTGCTCGAACACCCGCCGGTCTACACGGCCGGCCGGCGCACGGCGGACAACGAGCGCCCGCTCGACGGCACCCCGGTCATCGACGTGGACCGCGGCGGCAAGATCACCTGGCATGGCCCGGGCCAGCTGGTCGGCTACCCGATCCAGAAGCTCCCGCGCCCGGTGGACGTGGTGGCACACGTACGGCGCCTGGAGGAGGCCCTGATCCGCACCTGCGCGGAGTTCGGCCTGGAGACCACCCGGGTCGAGGGCCGCAGCGGGGTGTGGGTGCTCGGCGACCCGGTCGAGCGGCGCCCGGCGCTCGGCGGTCTCTCGCTCGACTTCGACCCGCGCCTGACCGACGAGGAGTTCGACCCGCGTCTGAACGGCCCCGAGTACGCCCCGTCCAACGCGGGCCAGCGCCGCGAGGACCGCAAGATCGCGGCGATCGGGATCCGGGTCGCCAAGGGCGTCACGATGCACGGCTTCGCGCTCAACGTGAACCCCGACAACAAGTGGTTCGACCGCATCATCCCGTGCGGCATCCGGGACGCCGGCGTCGCCTCGCTCGCCGCCGAGCTGGGCCGGGACGTCACGATCGGCGAGGTCCTGCCGGTCATCGAGCGGCACTTGACCGACGTACTGGAGAACGCGGACCTGAAGCCGCGCGAGATCGAGCGGGCCTCGGCATAACCGACGCCTGACCAACAAATCAACGGGCGTACCCTTGAGAACGCCGAAGAATCAAACGCTAGGGAGCCGACGTGTCCGCAGTCGCACCCGACGGACGCAAGATGCTGCGCCTGGAGGTCCGGAACAGCCAGACCCCCATCGAGCGCAAGCCCGAGTGGATCAAGACCCGGGCGAAAATGGGTCCCGAGTACACCGCCATGCAGAAACTCGTGAAGAGCGAGGGCCTGCACACGGTCTGCCAGGAAGCCGGCTGTCCCAACATCTACGAGTGCTGGGAGGACCGCGAGGCGACCTTCCTCATCGGTGGCGACCAGTGCACCCGGCGCTGTGACTTCTGCCAGATCGACACCGGCAAGCCCGAGGCCCTCGACCGCGACGAGCCGCGCCGTGTCGGCGAGTCCGTGGTCACCATGGACCTCAACTACGCCACCATCACCGGCGTCGCCCGCGACGACCTGGAGGACGGCGGCGCCTGGCTGTACGCGGAGACGGTCCGCCAGATCCACCAGCAGACCGCCGAGCGCGCGGCCGGCCGCACCAAGGTCGAGCTGCTCGCCCCCGACTTCAACGCGGTCCCGGAGCTGCTCCAGCAGGTCTTCGAGTCCCGCCCCGAGGTCTTCGCGCACAACGTCGAGACGGTCCCGCGGATCTTCAAGCGGATCCGCCCCGGCTTCCGCTACGACCGCTCGCTGAAGGTCATCACCGACGCCCGTGACTTCGGCCTGGTGACCAAGTCCAACCTGATCCTCGGCATGGGCGAGACCCGCGAGGAGGTCAGCGAGGCGCTGAAGCAGCTGCACGAGGCGGGCTGCGAGCTGATCACCATCACGCAGTACCTGCGTCCCTCCGTGCGCCACCACCCGGTGGAGCGCTGGGTCAAGCCGCAGGAGTTCGTGGAGCTGAAGGAGGAGGCCGAGCAGCTGGGCTTCTCCGGTGTGATGTCCGGCCCGCTGGTGCGCTCCTCGTACCGCGCCGGTCGGCTCTACCAGATGGCCGTGGAGAAGCGAGGCGCTTTCATCGCCTCCCAGGCGGTCTGATGGCACGCAGTGTCATCGGATTCGTGTGAATCCGGGCACAAGCAACTACCCGGCGGTAGTGGCCAATTGACGCGGTCCTGGGCGTCCCCGCAGATGGGGGCGCCGTCAGGGCCGCGTCAACGTTTTCGGGCCACATATCAAGGCTTCATTGGCGTTTGACCGGTCGGTCACGCCCTGGTAACACCAATCAGTGACGCTGGACTCACACCACGTACACCCGAAGCCGATCCCGAGGGGGGACCTCCACCATGCAGGCCGCGCCGGTTCGCGCCACCGCCATTCCGTCGTTCACCACTGCACTCCGTGCCGTCGAGTCGCTGCTGATGAGCGGCGGCCAGCGCACGGCCCGCCGCAACGCCTGGACGTCCGTCCTGGAGGACCGCCGCCGCGCCAAGGACCGGGTCGAGGCACAGCAGGTGCTGGAGCGGGCGCACTCCGCCCGCCCCTGATCGTCCCTGACCGTTTCGGTGACCGGCACTGCCGTCGTCGGCACTCCCGGGGCCACGTAGACTTCGTGCCATGGCGAGAAGTGACAGCGCGGCGGATGCCGCTAACCCCGGGCGTCTGAAGCAGATCGCCCTGACGTACAAGATGACCCGGAAGGCCGACAAGACGATCGGCCTCGTGCTCGCGGGCGTCTTCCTCCTCATCCTCGGTGTCTTTCTCGCGATCGGCTTCCTGATCGGTCACCCGATCTACCTCGGCATCCTGGGCTTCGTCCTCGCCTTCCTCGGCACGGCGATCGTGTTCGGGCGCCGGGCCGAGCGGGCCGCCTTCGGGCAGATGGAGGGCCAGCCGGGCGCCGCCGCGGCCGTGCTGGACAACATCGGCCGGGGCTGGACGACCACCCCCGCGGTGGCGATGAACCGCAGCCAGGACGTGGTGCACCGGGCCGTCGGCAAGGCCGGCATCGTCCTGGTCGCCGAGGGCAACCCGAACCGGGTGAAGAGCCTGCTGGCCGCCGAGAAGAAGAAGATGAACCGCATCGTCGCGGACGTGCCGGTGCACGATCTGATCGTCGGTGTCGGCGAGGGCCAGGTCGAGCTGAAGAAGCTGCGCACGACCATGCTGAAGCTGCCGCGGGTGCTCTCCGGCCCCCAGGTGACCGCCACCAACGACCGGCTGCGCGCCCTGGGCGACCTGATGAGCAACATGCCGCTGCCCAAGGGTCCGATGCCGAAGGGCATGAAGCTCCCCAAGGGCGGCCCGAAGGCCCGCTAGCCAGGCCCTGAGCCAGGCCCGCCGAGCCTCAGGACAGCGTTCTGAAGGACCGGTCGTAATACACCATCGGGGCCCCTTCCCCCAGTCGTACACCCGTCACCCGGCCGATCAGGACCGTATGGTCCCCGGCCGGGTGTCGTGCGTGTGCGACGCAGTCCAGCTCGGACAGGGCCCGCTCGACCGTCGGCAGCCCGCCGGGGCTCAGCCGCAGTCCGCCGCAGCCGAACTTGTCGGCGCCCTTGGTGGCGAAGCGCTCCGCGAGCGGGCGGTGGACCGGGGAGAGCACGCTCACCGCGAAGCGGTCGCAGCCGGCGAACGACGACGCCGAGTCGGCCGAGTTCGCCACGCACACCAGGACCATCGGCGGATCCAGCGACACCGAGCAGAAGGAGCTGGCGGTGAATCCGCGCGGGGTGCCGTCCGGACAACGGGTGGTCACCACCACGACGCCCGAGGGGAAGCGGCTCATCGCGGCCCGGAACTCCTCGGGCGCCACCGTCGCCTCGGGTATGTCGGTGTCCTGCTCCGTCCGCACGGCCGCACCACCTCCGCGTTCACGTCGACTATGCGCGTACCGTCACCGACCGGCAACCGCAGGTCACGTCCGGGCGGACAGCGCCCAGGCGCCGTAGGCCGCGCCCGTGGTCTCGAAGGAGAGCGCCACATGGGAGGCGGCGCTGTTCACATCGCGCCAGAAGCGCTGCACCGGGTCGGTGGAGGACTGACCTGAGGTCCCGCTGGTGCGGAAGACCCGGTCGACCGCCGAGACCAGCAGCTCCACCGCGAGCGCCAGATCCCGGGCCCCGCGCACCGCTGCCTCCCCCTCCGGCGGGGTCTCGGTACCGTCGGCGACGGCCGCGGTGCGCCGTACGAGGAGTTCCGCGGCGTCCGCCTCGGCGGCCGAGCGGGCCAGGGAGACCTGGGTGGAAGGCAGCTCCGCCACGGCCCGGCCGCGCCGGTCGACGCGGGATCCGGTGCGCTCGACCCAGGACCGCATCGCCCCGCGTACGGCGCCTACCAGCGGGGCGGCGAAGGGCAGGGAGTTCACGGCGTGCATCGGCACGAGGTGGCAGCGCGCGTCCGAGCCGTTCGCCCGGCCCACGTGGACGTCGGAGCGGGCCAGGGTCCGGTGCTCGGGCACGAAGACGTCGGCGAGGACCAGGGTGTCGCTGCCGGTGCCGCACATGCCCACGGAGTACCAGCTGTCCTTGATCGTGAAGTCGGCCGCCGGTACCGCGAAGTACCGCACCGCGGGCCGTCCGTCGGGGTCGGCGGACGGCTCGTCCGGTACGGCCGCGCAGGCCAGCGCCCAGTCGGCGAAGTGCACGCCGCTGATGTACTTCCACTCACCGCTCAGCAGCCAGCCCCCGGGCACCCGCTGTGCCGTGCCGGCGGGCATCAGCGCGGCAGCCAGCAGCGCGTCCGGGCCGTCCGCCCAGATCTCCCGCTGTCCCCGCTCGGGCAGGAAGGCCGCGTACCGGCCGGCGTAGGCGGACAGCGACGCCGCCCAGGCCGCCGAGGTGCAGCCCTCGCCGACCAGGAAGACCGCGGAGGTCAGCTCGGTGAAGCCACCGGCCGTACCGCCATGGGCCCGGGGCACGAAGTGCCGCGCGAAGCCCGCGTCCCGCACCGCGTGGACCACCTGCGCCGAGAGCCGCCGTGCGGCCTCCGCCTCCGCCGAGTGCCGGGCCGCGAGCTCGGCGACCCGGGACGCCCGGGTCACGATCGTCGACGTGTTGTCGTACGGCACTGTCCAACCACCTCCGCCGGTCATGGCGGCAGTGTTTCGAACAGGGTTCGACGGGGGCGGGACCCCGGGCCGTGACCTGGGCGGGCGTCACCCGACCGGCGGGCCGGACGGGCTCAGATGCGGACCTCGACGGTGCGCGCCAGCCGGTCGTGCAGGCCCCGGCCGTCACGGTCCCAGATCAGGGCGGGGACGGCGAGGAACATCAGGACCGTGCGCAGCAGCACCCGGAGCGGGTGGACACGGCCGGTGTCGAGGGCGATCACGCGCAGGCCGAAGAGCCGCTTACCAGGGGTGAAGCCCAGGGTGCCGACCGTGAGCACGATCAGCGCGAAGAGCAGGATCGGCGCCCAGATCTGGGCCGCCTCGTTATAGCTCTGCGTGATGAGGCCGTATGCGATCAAGAGGCACAGAGCCCAGTCCACGGCCAGAGCGCCGAGCCGCCGCCCCGGACGGGCGATCGAGCCCGACCCGTGCTCCGGCAGACCGAGCTGCTCGCCCCGGTATCCGAGATCGACACCGGCCTCTTCCATGGCCGCGCGGGGCCCGGAGAGCCACGATCCGATTGCTTGCCTGTTGTCCACCCGTCCACGGTACTGCGCCCGGATATGACCAAGGACAGGTGGGGTGCGTCGGAGCTACGGTGGAACCCGGGCCGGTTAACTTGTGCGAAACAAATGGGTCACGCCCGAGAAATCACGCGTCCCTAGGGTCGAGGTCAGCGTGTGCCACCGCACTGGCCGCACGACCGAACTACCACCCCGGCGAGGCGCTCGGGAGTAGGAGGAGCTGGATGTTCCAGAACGCCGACGAGGCCAAGAAGTTCATCGCGGACGAGGAGGTCAAGTTCGTTGACGTCCGGTTCTGCGACCTGCCGGGCGTGATGCAGCACTTCACGGTGCCCGTCGAGGCGTTCGACCCGGACGAGGAGCTCGCGTTCGACGGTTCGTCGATCCGTGGCTTCCAGGCCATCCACGAGTCCGACATGGCGCTGCGCGCGGACCTGTCGACCGCCCGGGTCGACCCCTTCCGCCGCGACAAGACGCTGAACATCAACTTCTTCATCCACGACCCGATCACGGGCGAGCAGTACTCCCGCGACCCGCGCAACGTGGCGAAGAAGGCGGAGGCCTACCTCGCCTCGACCGGTATCGCGGACACCGCGTACTTCGGTCCCGAGGCCGAGTTCTACGTCTTCGACAGCGTGCGTTTCGCCACCACCGCGAACGAGTCCTTCTACCACATCGACTCCGAGGCGGGCGCCTGGAACACCGGTGCGCTGGAGGACAACCGCGGTTACAAGGTCCGCTACAAGGGCGGCTACTTCCCGGTCCCGCCGGTCGACCACTTCGCCGACCTGCGCGCCGAGATCTCCCTGGAGCTGGACAAGCAGGGCCTGAAGGTCGAGCGCCAGCACCACGAGGTGGGCACCGCCGGCCAGGCCGAGATCAACTACAAGTTCAACACGCTGCTCGCCGCGGCCGACGACCTCCAGCTCTTCAAGTACATCGTGAAGAACGTGGCCTGGCGCAACGGCAAGACCGCGACCTTCATGCCGAAGCCGATCTTCGGTGACAACGGCTCGGGCATGCACGTGCACCAGTCGCTGTGGGCCAATGGCGACCCGCTGTTCTACGACGAGGCCGGCTACGCGGGCCTGTCGGACACCGCCCGCTACTACATCGGCGGCATCCTCAAGCACGCCCCGTCGCTGCTGGCCTTCACCAACCCGACGGTGAACTCCTACCACCGTCTGGTGCCGGGCTTCGAGGCGCCGATCAACCTGGTGTACTCGCAGCGCAACCGCTCCGCCGCGATGCGTATCCCGATCACGGGCTCCAACCCGAAGGCCAAGCGCGTCGAGTTCCGCGCGCCCGACTCCTCCGGCAACCCGTACCTGGCCTTCTCGGCGCTGCTGCTCGCGGGCCTGGACGGCATCAAGAACAAGATCGAGCCGGCCGAGCCGATCGACAAGGACCTCTACGAGCTGGCTCCCGAGGAGCACGCGAACGTGGCGCAGGTCCCGACCTCGCTCCCGGCCGTCCTCGACTCGCTGGAGCGCGACCACGAGTTCCTGCTCGCCGGTGACGTCTTCACGTCCGACCTGATCGAGACGTGGATCGACTTCAAGCGCGCCAACGAGATCGCCCCGCTCCAGCTGCGTCCGCACCCGCACGAGTTCGAGCTGTACTTCGACGTGTGATCGACGCCTGAGCCGTTCGGCGGCGCCCCCGTTCCTGTTTCTCAGGGCGGGGGCGCCGTCGTATGGTGGGGGTACTGCTGTTCGAGAAGGGTTTACGGGGATGACCGAACAGGGCGATGGCGAGCGGGAGTTCGACATCAAGTGGGCGGACGACGCCGCGCACAAAGAGCCTTCGGCGCGGGCGCGGATGCTGGCCGCGCGCTGGAAGGAGCACCCGCCCGGACCCGTGCCCTTCCGTGGCGACCCGGATCCGGTACGTCATGGGCGGCACCGGTCGTGGATATCGACGGCCGTGGTGCTGGGCAGCGTCGCGGCGATCATCGTGCTGCTCGGGTATGTGAATCTGCGGGGCCCGTACTAGAAACACCAGCCGCGGCGGCGATGCACACTGGCAGTGGGACGAGTGCCTGACTGCGGGGTGAGGCAAGATGCAGAGCCGCTTTCGTAGTGATCGGGGCCTGACCGCCCGTATGGGGGTCACCTTGTTCCTGCTGGGCCTGTTGTACGTGGTCTTCGTGGGCGCCCTGATCGTGCTGCTGAAGTCCTGGGTGCTGGTCGTGGTGGTCGCCGCGGGGTTCCTCGGGGCCCAGTACTGGTTCTCCGACCGGCTCGCGCTGTTCGCGATGCGCGGACGGGTCGTGGAGCGCGAGGAGTATCCCGAGCTGCACGGCGTGGTCGACCGGCTGAGCGCGCTGGCCGACATGCCGAAGCCGGTGGTCGCCGTATCCGATCTGGACATGCCGAACGCGTTCGCCACCGGGCGCAATCCCGATCATGCCGTGGTGTGTGTGACGACCGGGCTGCTGCGGCGGCTCGAGCCGCACGAGCTGGAGGGTGTGCTGGCGCACGAGCTGTCGCATGTGGCGCACAAGGACGTCGCCGTGATCACGGTCGCGTCGTTCCTCGGGGTGATCGCCGGGCTGATCGTGCGGTTCGCCTTCTACAGCCAGTTGTTCGGCGGGGGCCGGCGGGACCAGAACACCGCGGTCGTCTTCGCCACGGTGATGGGGGTGTCGGCGGCCGTGTACGCGATCAGCTTCCTGTTGATCCGGGCCCTGTCCCGGTACCGGGAGCTGGCGGCGGACCGGGCGGCGGCGCTGCTCACCGGGCGGCCCTCCGCGCTGGCCTCCGCGCTCACCAAGGTCTCCGGGGACATCGCCCGCATCCCGACCAAGGATCTGCGGACGGCGCAGGCGTTCAACGCCTTCTACTTCACCCCGGCGCTGGGCCGCGAGCCCGGTTTCTCGCGACTCTTCTCCACCCACCCGAGCCTGGAGCAGCGCCTCGACCAGCTGGGACGGATCTCCGCCGAGCTGGGTGAGGCGGCGGCTCCCTGAGGGGCGTGAGCATGGGACTGCTGGACATTCTGCTCGGCCGTACCAAGGCGGTCGCGCCCGATCTGGACCAGCTCTTCGGGCTGCCGTCGGCGGCGGTGACGCTGGAGGCGGCCACCGGGTTCGTGCCGACCGGGAGGGGGGCGGTGTGCTTCGCGACCGTCGAGGGCGCCGCCTTCGAGCAGACGCACCGCGAGGTCCAGGCGCTGCTGGACGCGGACGCCGATCGCGACGGAGTGCCGGTGCGGCTGACCAGGGACAGCTACGGCTACTCCTGGCTGGTCTCCGAGCGCTCCCCCGACCGGCTCCCGGATCTGGTGAACGATCTGCACGCGGTCAACAGCTCGATGGAGGTCAACGGCTTCGGCCCGCAGTTGCTCTGCTCCCTCGCGGGCTTCCGGAACCCGGCCGAGGACCGGGCGCTGGCGCTGGTCTACCTGTACAAGCGCGGCACCTTCTACCCCTTCGCGCCACTGCCCGGTGCGGGGCAGCGGCGCGACAACGCGCTCGAACTCAGGGTGAAGGCCACGCTCGGCAACGATCTGCGGCTGGAGGAGGACCTCGGCCGCTGGTTCCCGGTGTGGGGCGCGCCGGGGCTGTGAGCGGGGCTCAGCGGTTACGGCCGCCGCGCTCGCGCTGGTAGCGGCGCTCCCACTTGGCCTGGAGGTCACGGCGGTCGCGGTACGCGCGGTAGTCCGACGGCGCCGGGCCGGAACCGCCCGACGGAGGCGTGGGCGAGGCGTTGCGCCCGTACTTCACGTACAGGTAGAGCACGGCTACGGCGGCGAGCCAGTAGAGAGAGTTTCCGAATCCCATGATGACCAGGACGACGGTCCCGGTGAGGACGATGGTGCCCATGGCTCCAGCGTAGGAAGCCGGTCACTCGGCGTGCATCCCTTTTTTCCCGGTTCTAGAGTCGGATCGATTGCGCGAAAGCCGCAATTCCGGTGAGAAGTGAAAAAAGGGGTGTCCCAGGATGAGTGATCTCTTCGTCATCGCCTACGACGACGTCGCCACGGCGAACCAGGTGCGCGAGAAGCTGTTCGAGCTGTCCAAGCAGCATCTGGTGGAGCTGGAGGACGCGGTCGTGGTCGAGCGCCATCCGGACGGGAAGATCAAGCTGCATCAGGCGGTGAACCACACGGCCGTCGGCGCGGCCGGCGGCGCGCTGTGGGGCGGTGTGATCGGGCTGCTCTTCCTGGCGCCGCTGCTCGGTGCGGCGGTGGGCGCGGCGGCCGGTGCGGCCGGCGGCAAGTTCACGGACACGGGCATCAACGACGACTTCATGAAGAACCTCAGCCAGAATCTGCGCCCGGGCGCGGGCGCCCTGTTCGTGCTGGTGAAGAAGGCGGCCGAGGACAAGGTGATCCCGCAACTCATCCCCTACGGCGGCGAGTTGGTGCAGACCTCGCTCAGCAAGGCCGACGAGGACCATCTGCGGGAGGCCATCGAGGTGGCCCTGAAGACACCCGAGCAGTGATCCGGCCGGACCGCTGACCCGGCCGGACCGGTCACACGTCCGGGGCCGCCCGGAGCACGCCCGCCGCCACCGCCGCGCACAGAGCCGCGTGGTCGGTGGCGGTCTGGTCCGCGTAGGCGAGGGCGAAGTCGGTGACGGCCCGGTCGAAGGTGTCGGCGCCGCCGAGGTAGGCGGCCACCGCGATCCGGTCGCCGGAGCGGGCGTGCGCGCGGGCCAGCGCGGTGCCGCAGAGCTCGGCGTACCGGCGCAGTTGGCGCGGGCCCATGGCGGCGACCTCGGCGGAGCCCTTCATGTCGCGCAGCTGGCGCCAGTAGTAGGCGCGGCCCTGCGGTCCGGTCATCCAGCCGAGGAAGATGTCCCCGGCCGCCTGCATCAGCCGCTGGCCGACGACGACCCGGCGCCCGGGATGGACGTACGGGCCGCTCGGCAGGTGTTCCTCCAGTACGGACTTGCGGGCCTCCTTGATCTGGAGGAACAGCGGGTCGTTCGCGTCGCGTCCGGTGAGCAGCACGATGAAGCAGCGGGTGCCGACGCTGCCGACGCCGACGACCTTGCGGGCGGCGTCGACGAAGCGGTAGCGGTCCAGCAGCAGCCGGCGCTCCTCGGAGAGAGTCGAGCGGTAGTCGCTGAAGATCTTGCGCAGGGAGGCCGCGTCGGCGGCGCCGGCGGGTTCCAGGAGCGGGGGGTCGTGGATGATCCGGCGGCGGCCGTCGACGACTTCGGTGAGCTTGCCGAGGGCCTGGAGGCTGGTGCGGCGGCGGGCGCGGGCCAGCGTGGACTCCACCTGGCGGCGGCCGCGGGCGGTGCGGGCGAAGGGGAGCAGGCGCTCGGCGTCGATCCGCTCGTACCAGACGGCGAGTTCGCCCATCCCGGCCAGGCGGCGCATCTGGGTGCGGTACGCGGTGGTGGCCGCGAGCGCCGAGCGGCGTACGTCGTTCTCGCTGTGGCTGTTCTCGCGGGCGGCGACGGCGACGCTGGCGGCGAGCCGTTTGACGTCCCATTCGAAGGGGCCGGGGAAGGTCTCGTCGAAGTCGTTGAGGTCGAACAGCAGGGTGCGTTCCGGGGAGGCGTACAGGCCGAAGTTGAGCAGGTGGGCGTCGCCGCAGAGCTGCACGGTCAGGCCGGAGTGCGGGGACGTGGCCAGGTCGGCGGCGAGGACGGCGGCGGCACCGCGCAGGAAGGCGAACGGCGAGGCGGCCATCCGGCCGTACCGGATCGGCAGCAGCTCCGGGAGGCGGTCCCGGCCCTGGCGCTCCAGCACGCCGACGGGGTCGGCCCGGTCGACGGAGGGCAGCCAGCGGGCGTGCTCGGAGCGCGGCAGGCGTTTGCGCGCTTCCTTGCCGCGGCGGGCGCGGTCGACGGGGGTGCTCATGGGCGGGGCCGTCGGGCCGGAGCCGAGCACATGCGGAACCACGCCATCGGACCTCCCTGGAAACGCACCCGCCACCTCCTGATCGCAGTGAAGGCCGGAGGGAGGGCGCGCGCATGTCCGGGGCGGACGAACGGGTGAAAAGGGGTGCCGGGCAGCCCGCTCTCGCGGGGCGCCCGGCACCTTCGCTCACCTTGAGTAGCGCATCAGGGCCCGGACCATGTGGCAGGTCGTGTCCGACGGTGGGTGGACGCCGATCAGTTCCGCGGTGTCGCGGATCGTCTCGTTGCGGGCCTGGTTCGGCATGTAGACGCCCGAGTCGAGCAGGGCTATGGCCAGGCGCATGGCCTTGAGGCGGCGGTTGTGGGTGACGTACCACTCGCGCGGGCGGCCCGGCGGCAGCGCGCGCTTCTCCAGCGGCGCGTACGGCAGGTCCAGCAGGACAGGGCGCTTCGCGGTGGACTGGGTCGGCAACGGCTTCGGCTTCAGTGCGGCAGCGGGCACAGGCATCCTCCTGTCGCGGTCAGGGTGCCGTCGTCCGGACGCTCCGGCGACACCCTCGAACACTGCTCCTAGTTTACTGCCCACCACTGACAATCAGCAGACCTCCACAAGTCATCAAAAGACCAGGTGGAGAAGGTAATTGGGCGGATGTCACGGCAGGTCAGGGAGGGGCTTCTGAGGCACCCGGAAATCGAACAGAGTCAGGGCGCGCCCGCCCCCGTTACCGTTGTCGCCATGGAGATCTGGATCAACCCCGCCTGTTCCAAGTGCCGCAGCGCCCTGAGCCTGCTCGACGCCGAGGGCGCCGAGTACACGGTCCGCCGCTACCTGGAGGACGTCCCGAGCGAGGACGAGATCCGGGCCGTACTCGACCGGCTCGGCCTCGAACCCTGGGACATCACCCGCACCCAGGAGCCCGCCGCCAAGGAGCTGGGACTCAAGGAGTGGGCGCGGGACGAGGACTCCCGGGAGCGCTGGATCGCCGCACTGGCCGCGCACCCCAAGCTGATCCAGCGCCCGATCATCACCGCGGAGGACGGCACGGCGGTGGTGGGCCGCACGGACGAGGCGGTACGGGACGCGCTGTCCCGAAAGTGACGCTTGCGTACGGTAGTTGAGGGTTTGTCGCCCGGTGTGAGCGGAGGGCCCACCGGCTGTTACCCTCCGCGGCCATGACATTCGGTGATCATGGAACGCCGTACGGACAGAACGGATACCCGCAGGGGCAGCCACCACCACAACCGCCCTACGGACAGCCGCAGTACGGGTATCCCGGGACTCCCTACGGATACCCGGCCGGACCCGATCCGCAGGCCGCCTGGGCCGCTGAGCAGGAGCGGATACGGCGGCGGCGCACTCGGCGCATCGCGGCCGGCGTGACCGGTGGAGTGCTGGCCCTGGCCGTCGTCGCCGGGGCCCTGCTGCTGACCGGCGGCGACGAGGACCCGTCGGCGGCCTCGGCCTCGACACCGAGCGCCACACCCGAGCCGTCCGCCACCACCGGGGTCCCGCGCGTGGACGTCGGCGACCCGTCCAACGCACCCAGCGCACTGCCCTCGCTGCTGGCCCGACCGGTCATCACCGCGGAGCAGGCGTTCCCCCAGAAGACCGTGACGCTCAAGGACGGTTCGACCTACGAGCGCGTCGAATGGGGGACCACCACGGACTGCCCGCCCAGGATGTCGACGGAGCTGGCCGAGCTGATGGAGCAGGGTGAGCCGTGCGCGCGGATGAGCGCGGCCATGTTCACGGACAAGGACCGGCGCTCGCAGGTGACGGTCACCGTGCTGAGTTTCCAGAACGTCGAGGACGCCTCACGGGTGTTCGCGATGGCCTCCATGGACCCGGTGACCTACCAGGTCGTCTCGCTGGACCCGGCGCCGGAGGCGGGGCTGCCGACCGTGCCGCCGGGGTCGTCCGGGGTCTTCGAGCGGCTGATGACCGTGCGGTCCGTGGTGTTCGCCAACGGGCAGTGGGGTGACGGCGCCGAGACCGGCGAGGCGGAGCTGACCCGGCAGACGCAAGGGCTGCTTCAGCACGTCAACGACACGGTGGTGGCCTATGAGGACGGCGACGACTGAGCGGCTCAACTCCCGTGTGACGCGGGTCACTTGAGGTGACTCCTGTAACCGCTGAGTAACTTCGTTCGGTATCTCGTACATAGCGGCGTACAGCTCCCCACCTTCCAGGAGGCGCGCATGTCACGCAGGCGAACGCTCAGTACGAAGAAGAAGATCGCGCTGCTCGTCAGCGCGGCGAGCGTGGCGGGCGGCGGTGCTTTCGTCATGGCGAGCACCTCGAACGCCGCGCCGCCGAAGACCGCCGCGGAGTCGAGTGTCTGCCAGGGCCTCGCCACCGCGCTCGGCAACAACGAGAAGTTCATCGAGGGGCAGAAGGCCAACCCGGACGCCCAGTCGCAGGCCCGGATCGCCAACCGCGAGGCGGTCATCGAGCAGATCAAGGTCCAGCAGGAGGCGTCCGGTTGCGTCGTCGGGGAGTCGGCTCAGGGCTCCCAGGCGGCAGCGCCCGCCGCGCCGCCCGCCGAGGACCAGGGCCAGGAACAGGGCCAGGGTCAGGGTCAGGACCAGGGACAGGGCCAGGAGCAGGGACAAGGCCAGGACCAGGCCGCCCAGCCCGAGGCGCCGGCTCAGCCGGGCTCCGGTGAGCAGGTGTGCAACGGCTCCACCGTCACCCTCTCCGGTGAGGGCGGCGCCCCGGCCGCGTCCAGCAACGTGCTGCCGATCGGCACCAAGGTGAAGGTCACCAACCTCGACAACAACAAGTCCACGACCGTCGAGGTCACCTCGGTCTCCGGCAGCTGCACGCTGCTGAACAACGCGGCCTTCGAGCAGGTCCGCGAGCCCGGCAAGTTCCTGATCCGCCGGGCCGTGATCGAGAAGGTGGGGTGAGGCATCGGTCGAGCACGTCGCTCACGTCGTCAGGAACGAGTTGAGGCGGCCGGTCATCCCGGGGGGTGCCGCCTGAGGCAGCGCGTGATGGGAGATCTCCGGAAGGATCTCCGTATCGCCGTGCGGCAGCACCGCACGCGCCCGCCTCGCCGCCTCGTACGTGTCATGCGTCCTGCTGCTCCCGGCCAGGAGCAGCAGGACCGGCACGTCCAGGGTGCGCAGCTCCGCCGCTGACGGGCGGGGACCGGTCACCGGCTTCACGGAGGGGAAGCCGGCGGCCGCCTCCTGGAGCCGGAGCCAGTCGGGGTCCAGCGGCACTCCCCCGGTCTCCCACTCAAGGAAGGCCCGCACCCGGCGGGGCGTCGGCCGCAGCAGCATCGGCAGCGCCCGCATCAGGTACGCCGCCTTGTACCCGGCGAAGCACTGGGTCGGGTCCAGGAGGAACAGGCGGCGCACCCGGTCGGGCACGTCCAGCGCGAACCGCAGCGCGATCCAGCCGCCGTAGGAGTGCCCGCCGAGGTCCACCCGCCTCACGCCGAGGCCGTCGAGGACCGCGCCCAGCCAGGCCGTGAGGTCGGAGGCCGTGCTGGGTGGCCGGTCGACGGTGCCGCGGCCCGCGACGCCGGGCGGGTCGACGGCGTACACGCGCCGTGTCCGGGCCAGTTCGCCCACCTGCGCGTACCAGGACGCGGCGGCCGCCCCGCCGCCCGGCAGGAGCAGCAGCGGCGGGCCCGAGGAGGGGCCGCAGACCTGGACGTACGCCGTGCCGAACGGCGTGGGGACGGTCACCGCCTCCCGATCGGCGGGCCACTTGGCCATGACCTTGTCGTAGGCCGCGAGGAAGGCGTCCTCGTCGAAGCCGCGTCCGTTACCGATGTCGCGCCCTTTGGGGCCGCCCATACGCCGCCATCCCCCTTATTATCTCGCTGAGCGAGATACTCGGTTGGCGAGATGATAGCCGGAGGCAGGCATGGAGTCCCAGGGGCCGGACATGGAGATCGTTCATCTGCTGCGCGCGGTGACCGTCGAACTCGGCCTGCACAGCGCCCGCTTCGCCCAGCGCAACGGCATGCATCCGACGGACGTCCGCGCCCTGATCGCCCTCATGGACGCCGCACGCGCGGGCAAGGAGCTGACGGCCGGGCGGCTCGGGGCCGCGCTCGGGCTGAACTCGGCGGGGACCACGGGGCTCATCGACCGGCTGGAGCGGGCCGGGATGGTGCGGCGGGTGCGCGGAACGCGAGACCGGCGGCTGGTCGTGATCGAGGTGACCGAGGAGGCGGTCGCGCTCGGGCAGAGCTTCTTCGGTCCGCTGATCGAGCGGACGGTGGACCTGTTCCAGGGGTACGACGCGGCGGAACGGGCGGCGATCAGGGGGTTTCTGACCGGGGTGCGGGACGCCGCGGCGGCAGGGGAACCGTCCTAACCCCATCGCATACGAGCCATGGCCGGCACACCCCATCTCTCCCGCTCCTCCCTCACAGCGTGAATCGCACCACAGAACCACCAGGTAACACGGGGTTCACATTCGAGCAATGACCGGGAAATCGCCTGTTGACAGGCTCGCGGACATCAGCGCGGCGCCCCAGTGCCGCAGCGCCGCAGCACCCGCAAGTGCGCCTAGAGACCCACCCCGAAGGATGTGGCCCGTGAGCTTCAAGGCTGAGTACATCTGGATCGACGGCACCGAGCCGACGGCCAAGCTGCGTTCGAAGACCAAGATTCTTGGCGACGACGCAAAGGGCGCCGAGCTGCCGATCTGGGGGTTCGACGGGTCCTCCACCAACCAGGCCGAGGGCCACGCCTCGGACTGTGTGCTCAAGCCGGTCTTCTCCTGCCCGGACCCGATCCGCGGCGGCGACGACATCCTGGTGCTGTGCGAGGTCCTGAACATCGACTTCACCCCGCACGTCACCAACACCCGTGCCGCGCTGGCCGAGGTGGCCGAGAAGTTCGCGTCCCAGGAGCCGATCTTCGGCATCGAGCAGGAGTACACGTTCTTCAAGGACGGCTACCCGCTCGGCTTCCCCAAGGGCGGCTTCCCGGCCCCGCAGGGCGGCTACTACTGCGGTGTCGGCGCGGACGAGATCTTCGGCCGTGACGTCGTCGAGGCCCACCTCGACAACTGCCTGAAGGCGGGCCTGGCGATCTCCGGCATCAACGCCGAGGTCATGCCCGGCCAGTGGGAGTTCCAGGTCGGCCCGGTCTCCCCGCTGGAGGTCTCCGACCACATGTGGGTGGCCCGCTGGCTGCTCTACCGCACCGCCGAGGACTTCGGCGTCTCCGCGACGCTGGACCCGAAGCCGGTGAAGGGCGACTGGAACGGCGCCGGTGCGCACACCAACTTCTCCACCAAGGCGATGCGCGAGGGCTACGACGCGATCATCACCGCGTGCGAGTCGCTCGGTGAGGGCTCCAAGCCGCTGGACCACGTCAAGAACTACGGCGCCGGCATCGACGACCGTCTGACGGGTCTGCACGAGACCGCCCCGTGGGACAAGTACAGCTACGGCGTCTCCAACCGTGGCGCCTCGGTGCGTATCCCGTGGCAGGTCGAGAAGGACGGCAAGGGGTACATCGAGGACCGCCGTCCCAACGCCAACGTCGACCCGTACGTCGTGACCCGCCTCCTGGTGGACACCTGCTGCTCCGCCCTGGAGAAGGCCGGCCAGGTCTGATCCACAGCGCTGCTTCGGCAAGGGGGCGCCCGCCATCACGGTGGGCGCCCCCTTCCGCGTATCGTGCGCTGCCTTCTGCGTATCGTGCGCCGTATGGATCTTGACGACGGGCCGGACGTGGGCGCGCTTTTGGCGGCGCTGGAGTCGGGTGCCGATCCGGCTCGCGAGCAGGCGCTGGACCATCTGGCCTCCGCGGCATGGCGCGAGGACGACTTCGCCGTGGCGACGGCGCGCGCGGTGCCGGTGCTGGCTCGGCTGGCCCGTGAACTTCCCGGCCACCGGGCCCAGTTGCTGGGTCTGCTGGGCGATCTCGCGGACCGTGACGACTGGCCCGACGCGGCCGATCCGGCGCTGCGGGCCGTGACCGCCGAGCTGCCGTCCCTGCTCCCCTTCGCGCACGACGCCGAACCGGCCGTGCGCGACGCCGTGCTGACGCTCCTCATGGCCTGTCGCCACCAGGACTCCCTGCCCCTGCTGCGGGCCCGCCTGGCCGAGGAGAACGACCCGGAGGTGCGCGGCCATGCGGTGACCGCGGTGGCGCTGCTGGAGCCCGAACCGGGCGACTGGCGGCGCGGGTTGCTCACCGACCCCGAGCCCAAGGTGCGGCTCGCGGCAGCCGAGGACCTGCTGCGCACCACCGAACCCCCCTTCCCCGCCGACCTGGTGGACATCGGGGCGGCGGCCTACGCTGCCGATCCGTACGAGCTGGACGAGGCGTACTGGGCCCCGGCTCCCCACCAGCGCTTCACCAAGCGCCTGCTGGACGACCCCGAGGCCGCCCTGCGCGCCACCGCCGGAGGCGTCCCGCTCGCCGTCACGATCTCCGAAGGCTGGCGCGACCGCGAGGCGGACGTGCTGCCCTTCGCCCTGCGCGACCTGGAGGAGTACGACTGGGGCCTGCACCAACTGGCCCGGCTGTGCAGCGCGTTGTCGGACCCGGAGACGCATGCGCGCGTACGGGACCGGGTCCGGCCGCACCTGACCGCTCACGACTTCGACCTGCGAGCGGCAACCGTCACCACGCTCGCCCGCACCCGGGCGCCGGAAGCGGTCGAGGAGGCCGTGCGGCTGGTCGAGGGCGATCCCGGGGGCCCGCCCGGGCCGTACCGCGTCGTCCTGGCCGTCCGGGCCGTGACCGAGGTCTTCGGGGCCGAGGCGCTGCCGGTGGCCCGCGCGGTGGCGCGACGGATCGGGCGGACCCACGCGGATCTGATCCGGGTGCTGGAGGGGTACCCGGAGGTGGCCTTGGAGGTGGTGGACGAGATCGCCGCGCTGGTGGGCCGCTACGAGGGCGGTCACGCCTGGGCCTCGGTGGATCTGCTCGGCTCGCTGGGCCCTGCCGCGGGCGAGGCGGCCGCCGATGCCTTGCGGGCCGAGGTGACGGGCGGCGACCACTTCTCGGTCGCGGTGTACGCCTCGATGGCCCACTTCCGGGTCACCGGGGACCCCGACCTCGCGCTTCGACTCCTCGCGCGGGAAGGCCCGTTGAGCTGGCCGCAGTTCGCCGCCGCACTGGGCCCCGCCGGAGCGCCCTTGCTGCCGCTCATCGAGCCGAGCCTCGCCCCCGGCGCCCCGGCCGGCGTGCGCGCCTCGGCCGCACGCGCGGTCCTGCGGATCACGGGCCGCACCGAGGACACCTTGGAACCCCTCGCACACCGAGCGGCCGACGCCGACACCTACCACTCCGAACGGATCGCCGCCGTGACCGCGCTGACCGAGGCCGGGCTGCTCCCCCGCTTCGCCGTGGCCCCGCTGCGGGCGGCGGCCGAGTCGCCGCGGCGCGTGGTCCGCGATCTGGGCGGCGGCGGCCCCGAGCAGCACCCGGACTACGCACTGCGCACCGCCGTACGCAAGCTGCTCGCCACCGCCCGCGTGACCGGCCGGCTGGCCGACCAGCCGTCCGACCAGTGAGAGGAGGGTCCTGCCGGCGGGGCCGGTCTGCTTCAATGAAGGACATGGCCAGCATTCAGCGGAACACCGGGACGGGTCGCCACGACCTCGAGCCCTTCTGGCCGTCCCGTCAGCACCACGACTTCGACCGGGTGTGTTGTCGCGCGACGATCGCGCCGGCGCTCTGAAGCCGTAACCCGGCCCACAGGCCCGCGCGCAACGGCGTACGTCCACCGACGAAACCCCTCGCGCGAAAGAGCTGACCTCCCATGACGACCGCTGCTGCTCATGTCCTCGATGTCGCGGATCTCCTCACTCCGGGCGCCACTTGGCTGCCCGCGCCCCAGCACTCGCTGCCGTCCCTGCCGGGGCAGCCGCCGATGATCGGGTACCTGGTGCTCGTCCCGGCCGATCGGCGGCCCGCCCCGGCCGCCGGGCCGCCCGCCGACCCGCTGGTCCGGATCGACTCCGAGCGCCGCAGCGCCGAGGTCGACGGGCGTGAACTCGATCTCACCTACCTGGAGTTCGAGCTGCTCGCGCATCTCGTCGCCCACCCGCACCGAGTGCACAGCCGCGACCAGCTGGTCCGGACGGTGTGGGGCTACGGCCATGTCGGCGACGGCCGTACCGTCGACGTCCATGTCGCCCGGCTGCGCCGCAAGCTGGGCGCCGAGCACCGCGGGGTGATCGAGACGATCCGCCGGGTGGGCTACAAGTACGCGCCGCCCGCCGGACGTTGATCATCGGGGCTCTGCTGACGGCAGAGTCCTGTTCCCTCGCGCGCCCCGGGCGGGCAGAGTCACCGGCATGAGACTTCTGATGCTGGGCGGTACGGAGTTCGTGGGGCGGCCCACGGTCGAGGCGGCGCTGAGCCGGGGCTGGGAGGTGACCGTCTTCCACCGGGGGCGGCACCCGGCCCCGGACGGAGTGCGGTCGCTGCACGGCGACCGCACCGCCCCGGACGGACTCGCCGCCCTGGCCGGGACCGAGGAGTGGGACGTCGTCATCGACACCTGGTCCGCGGCGCCGAGCGCGGTCCGGGACACCGCGCAACTGCTGCGCGACCGCGTCGGCCGGTACGTCTACGTGTCGAGCCGCTCGGTGTACGAGTGGGCCCCGCCCGCCGGGTCCACCGAGGACGCGCCGGTGGTGACGGGCGCCTCCGCCGATGCCGGGCAGACCGACTACGCCCAGGACAAGCGGGGCGGCGAACTGGCCGTCCTGGACGCCTTCGGGCCCGACCGCTCGGTGCTGGCGCGGGCGGGGCTGATCATCGGCCCGTACGAGAACGTCGGACGGCTCCCGTGGTGGCTGAACCGCATGGCGCGCGGCGGCCCGGTGCTGGCCCCCGGCCCGCGTGAACTGCCCCTCCAGTACGTCGATGTCCGGGACCTCGCCGAGTGGCTCCTCGGGGCCGCGGAACAGGGGCTCAGCGGTCCGTACAACCTCACCTCTGCCTCGGGGCACGCCACCATGGGCACGCTGCTCGACGCCTGTGTCGCGGTCACCGGCGGTACGGCCGAACTGCGCTGGACCGCGCCCGAGGTGATCCTGAAGGCCGGGATCGAGCCCTGGACCGAGTTGCCGGTGTGGGTGCCGCCGGGCACCGATCTGCACGACGCGCTGCACCTCGGCGACGTCTCCCGGGCCATGGCGGCGGGACTGCGCTGCCGTCCGGTCGAGGAGACCGTCGCCGACACCTGGGAGTGGCTGAAGGGTCTCGACGGTACGGCGCCGCAGCGCCCGGACCGGCCGGCGAAGGGCGTGGACCCGGAGGTGGAGGCTCGGGTGCTGGCGTCGGCCAAGGGCGAGGGCGAGGCCGGGGGCGGGGGCGGGGGTGTACCTGGCACCACCCCCTGAGCGGGTGTCCCGGCCCCGTGACCCGCTCCCCCGGCTCGGCGAGACTTACCGCATGACGACCACGGAGACGAAGAGCAGGGCACGGGGCATGGTGCGCGCGGCACTGCGCGGACTGGGACTGTCGCTGGTGCTGCTGCCGGGGGCGGTGCTCTGTTACACGCTCGCGCTGGTGTCCATATCGCTGATCCCGATCGGCATCGGGCTCATCACAACGCCATGGATACTCAAGGGAGTTCGGGCCTTCGCCGACTGGCGGCGGGTGCTGGCCGCGGAGTGGGGCGGGGTGCAGATCCCGTCGACGTACCGGCCGATACCCGCGGACGCCAACCCCTGGGCGCGCACCTTCGGGATGCTGGGCGATCCGGCGACCTGGCGGGATCTGCGCTGGCTGGTGGTCGACATGACGGCCGGATACATCACTGCCCTGCTGCCCGCGGTCCTGGTGCTGTATCCGTTGGAGGGGTTCGCGCTTGCCGTGGGGCTGTGGCGGGTCTTCCCGGACGACTACTGGTACGGCTTCGTCCCGGTCAGCGACCAGACCTCCGCGTTCGGCGCCGCCGCCCTGGCCGCCGCCCTCCTCTTCGTCGCCCATCGCTACGCCGTGGACGCCCTCCAGCTGCACTTCCGGCTCACCCGGGCCGTACTCGCCCCGAGCCAGGCCGAACTCGCCGAGCGGGTGCGGGTGTTGACGGAGACCCGGCGGGACGCCGTGGACACCTCCGCGGCCGAACTGCGGCGCATCGAGCGGGATCTGCACGACGGGGCGCAGGCCCGGCTGGTCGCGATGGGCATGGACCTCAACACGATCGAGATGCTGATCGAGAAGGACCCCGAGCAGGCGAAGCAGCTCATTGCGCAGGCCCGCAAGTCCTCCGTCGACGCCCTCGCCGAACTGCGCGACCTGGTGCGCGGCATCCATCCGCCGGTGCTCGCCGAGCGTGGACTGGGCGATGCCGTGCGGGCGTTGGCGCTGCGGCTGCCGCTCGCCACCGAGGTGACGGTGGAGCTGCCGGGGCGGGCGGACGCGCCGGTGGAGGCGGCGGCGTACTTCGCCGTCAGCGAGGTCCTCACCAACGCGGTGAAGCACTCCGGCGCCGACCGGATCTGGGTCGACATGCATCACTCGAAGGGGATGCTCCGGGTCTCCGTCACCGACAACGGCAAGGGCGGCGCCGTGATCGGCGCCGGGTCGGGGCTGGCCGGGGTGGAACGCCGACTGGGTACATTCGACGGCGTCCTGGCCGTCAGCAGTCCCGCGGGCGGTCCCACCATGGTCACCATGGAGATCCCTTGCGCGTTGTCCTAGCCGAAGACCTGTTCCTGCTGCGCGACGGACTCGTCCGGCTCCTTCAGGCCTACGACTTCGAGATCGCCGCGGCCGTCGAGAGCGGCCCGGAGCTCGACGCCGCGCTGGCCGAACTGGCGCCGGACGTCGCCGTGGTGGACGTACGGCTGCCGCCGACGCACACCGACGAGGGCCTCCAGTGCGCGCTGCGGGCCCGCCGCGCCAGGCCCGGCCTTCCGGTGCTGGTGCTCTCCCAGCACGTGGAGCAGCTGTACGCGCGGGAGCTGCTCGCCGACGGCACCGGCGCGGTGGGGTATCTGCTGAAGGACCGGGTGTTCGACGCGGAGCAGTTCGTGGACGCGGTACGGCGGGTGGCGGCCGGCGGCACGGCGATGGACCCGCAGGTGATCCAGCAGCTGCTGACCCGGAAGGCCGCCGACGACCGGCGGCCGCTGGACCGGCTGACCCCGCGGGAGCTGGAGGTGCTGGAGCTGATGGCACAGGGGCGTTCGAACGCGGCGATCGCCGGTCAGCTCGTCGTCACAGAACGGGCCATCGCCAAGCACACCTCCAACATTTTCACCAAACTGGACCTGGAGGTCTCGGACGACGACAATCGCCGCGTCCTGGCGGTTCTCGCATATCTGGACCAAGACCGCTGAAATGACAAGCGGGCAAGGGCAGTTGCCGTGAAATTTCTGAGACTGCTGAACACCTCTGGGACTCCGTCCGTATGGAACGGAGCCGCTTCACTCCTGTCGGGCGCCTCGCTGCCCCGCAAGGAAGTCAGAGGAGTTCCATGGGACGCAACAATCGAAAACGCCGTACGCCGCTGGCCACCAAGGCCATAGCCGCATCGGCGGCCCTAGCGCTCGGTGGGGGCGGGCTGATCTGGGCGAACTTCTACGCATCCGCGCACGAGTCGGGCTCTGAGCAGAATCAGACGAGGTCGGCCGCGACGCAGATCGCCACGATCGACTGCCCCGATGTCGGCCAGCAGCTCACCGAGGTGCCGGACCAGGCCCGGGGCGAGGTCGACGGGGAGCTGGCCACGCTGGACCAGCAGATCACCGAGGCCTACCAGCGGCTCGCGACCACGCGGGACGCACAGGCCGGTGACTCGAGCTTCGTCCAGAACGCCATTCTCCAGCCGCTGAAGGACCGGCGGAAGGCGATCATCGACCGCATCCAGCTGGAGATCAACCGGGTCGGTGGCAGCGCCTCGGAGGACCTGGACAACCTGTCCGGCTGCACCGGCACGCCCGCCCAGACGACTGACGGCGAGGCGAACCAGGACGGCGACGGCCAGCAGCAGGACGGCGGGGACCAGAACGGCGACGGTCAGCCGGACGACGGCCAGCAGGACGGTGGCCAGGACCAGGGCGGCAACGGCCAGGGTGGCAACGGCCCGGCCGCGGACGACTTCGTCGACATCACCCAGGTCCAAGCCAACGCACAGCTCGGCGTCGGCGCCAACGGTCTCCCGGCTAACGGCCGGTCGGGCTCGCGGGGCACCTTCACCACGAAGTGCGGCACCAACGGCAACGACAACCACAACACCGACAACGTGATCGTGGCCCCGGGTGTCAGCAACGGCGCCCACCACCTGCACGACTACGTCGGCAACCAGAGCAACGACGCCTTCGCGAGCGACCAGGACCTGGCGAACGCCCAGACCACCTGCCAGAACCAGGGCGACCGGTCGTCGTACTTCTGGCCGGTGCTCCGTCTCCAGGACGGTACGCAGGACTTCGACCAGAACAACGCCGGTGGCGGTACCGAGGGCAACGTCGGCAAGATCCTCGAACCCGTCCAGGCGCAGCTGAAGTTCGTCGGCAACAAGCGGAGCAAGGTCACCGCGATGCCGCAGGCCCTGCGCATCATCACCGGTGACGCCAAGGCGTTCGTCAACGGCAACGGCAACGCGAACGTCAACTGGAGCTGCACCGGCTTCGAGAACAAGGTCCAGCTCAAGGACAAATACCCGATCTGCCCCGAGGGCAGTGACGTGGTCCGCACGACCAACTTCCAGAGCTGCTGGGACGGCCAGAACATCGACAGCGCCAACCACCGTACCCACGTGGCGTTCGTCCAGGCCGACGGCACCTGCGCCAACGGCTTCAAGGCGATCCCGCAGCTCCAGGTCCGGCTGGTCTACGACGTTCCCGCGCCGACCGTCGAGAACGGTCAGGTGGTGAACCCGTACGCGGTGGACACCTTCCCGGAGCAGCTGCACAAGCCGATCACCGACCACAACGACTTCATCAACTTCTTCTCCACGAGGCTGATGAACAAGATGGTCAACTGCATCAACAACGGCGCACGCTGCCAGTGACCCATGGAAAAGCCGGCGGTGAGAATTCCTCACCGCCGGCTTTTCGCGTGCTCAGTGGCCGGAGTGCTCGCCGGAATGCTGACCCGAGGAGTGATCCTTGCCCTCCTCGATATCCCCGCCGAGCGTCTTGCGCAGCACGGTCAGCGTGCTGGTCTCGTCCCCGACGGCCACCCATTTGCGCCCGACGAGATAGTGCCCCCCGTAATCCTTCGCCCCGTTGATCCACTCCCGCTGACCGCGGTCGGTGGCGAAGGTGGCGAGGATGAACTTGCCGTCGTCGTCCTTGCAGATGGCCTGGCGGATGTCGTCGGCGTCGATCTGGATGTCCGGCGCGCACTTCACCTCGGCGGCGAGCTGCTCCAGACTCCCGGACGCGGTCTCCGGCACATCGGCCTGATCAGCACCGGAACCACCGGATCCACACCCCGCGAGCGCCAGCACGGCCACCGCCGCGAGCATCGGTCGGGTCACCTTCATCAGTTCCTCCATACAGGGGCCTCCCGGTGGATACGGCTCCCGTGCGCCAGGCGCTCAAAATACCGCTGCCGGAGTGCGTGCGCGCATGCGAGAGTGACCCGGTGAACAGCGACTGGGAAGACCGCGTGACCGCCGCCTGGGCGACCTTCGACGAGTACCCCGAGGAGCGGGCCGCCGACTTCCGGGCCGTGATCGACGCCCTCGTCGCCGAGCTCCCCGACGACAGTCCGCTCGGCCCCTTCGAGCGGGCCTGCGCCTGGGACTCCACGGGCCACTCGGACCGGGCGGTCCCGCTGTACCGGGAGGCCCTCGCCCTCGGCCTGACCGGCTACAAGGGCCGCCGGGCGAAGATCCAGCTGTCCAGCTCGCTGCGGAACGTCGGACAGGCCGAGGAGGGCGTCAAGCTGCTGACGCCGGAACTGGACGCGCCCTCGGACGAGTTGGACGACGCGGTACGGGCCACGCTCGCCCTCTGCCTGTCCAGCCTCGGCCGGGACCGCGAGGGGCTGTCGCTGGTGCTCGGGGCGCTGGCGCCCCATCTGCCGCGCTATCAGCGGTCGATGGCCAACTATGCGCGGGCCCTTGTGGAGCCCGAGGGCTGAGTCACCCGAGTGGCGGTGACCAACCAACGGTTCGCTCGTTTGGCTGGGCGTGCAGTCACAGGATGTCGCCCCGCGCCCCGCAGTCCCTTCCGCCGCTGATTCCGTCGTCGATGTCGAGCAGGCCGAGGCGGCGCTTGTCGAGCACTACCCCCGGCTGGTCCGGCTCGCCTATCTGGTGCTGCCGCCGGGGCTCGGGCGCAATCGGCGGGTCCTGACCGCGCATGCGCTCACCCAGCGCGCGCTGCCCCGGGGGCGGAAGTCCACGCCGGTCATTCCGGCTCAGGCCACGGGGCGTGAGGGGGATCCGGGGTACGCCTTCGTCCGGCTGCAAGTCGTGCGTACGGCGCTGGAGGCGGGACTGCCGCTGAGCCTGCGGGCCTGGCCCAAGCGTGCCCAGCTGCCGCCGCTGTTGCCCCAGGTGTGGGGGCTCAAGCTGTTCCCCCGCTCGGGCGGCGCCGACGAACTCGCCCTCGACCAGCGACTGTCGGCGCTCGACGGGCCGGCCCGCGCCGCCTACGTCCTGCGCGGCCTGGAGAAGCTGCCCGACGGCGACGTACGCAAGGTGCTGACGGCGGCCGGGGTGGCGGACGTGGACGCGGCGCTGGCGAAGGCGGAGAAGGTGGGTGCGCAGCAGTACGGTCTGCTCGACTCCCCCGAGTTCGACCCCTGTTCGCTCCAGGCCCGGCCCACCGATCTGATGCGGCGCCGTCAGCACCTGAAGGCGGCGCTGGTCGCGGGGGCCGCGCTGGTGGTGTGCGGGGCGCTGCTGGGGCTGCCCGGGGAGGGCTGGGCCCCGGACGGCGCGGCGGCACCCTCGTACGCGCAGAACCCGGCCGCCCAGGCCGCCCTCGACCCCAGCAGGGTGGTCAAGGTCGCCCCGGCCGCCTGGCAGTCCGCCTCGCGCACCGACTTCTCCGTCTGGCCCGCGCGCGGCGAACTCACCGGCGACCGGGCCCTGTTGCGCCGCGCCCTCGCCGTCTGGGCCCGCCCCGGCGAACAGGTCCGCGTCTCGGTCACCCCCGGCACCCCCTCCGGCGGCCCCGCCGGCCCACCGCAGCTCCTGTACGCGGGCACCGTCGACAACGCCCGCGTGGTGATCCTCTACGACGGCCTGCGCATCGCCCGTTACGCCGAGCCGAAGGACGGCACGGCCGGTGCCGCCATGGACTTCGCGCGGGTCGACGGCGCGACCGGCGCCGAGGCGAGCGCCGTGGTGCTGGGGCGGGCCGACGGCAACGTCCGCTATCTGATGGCGCCGTGGGTGAAGAAGACGGCCGAGCGGGATCTGCTGAAGCCGGGTTCCGGGGCGATGGCGCTGACCCTGACCGACGGCACCACCTCGCCGCTCGCCAGCCCGGCCGCGCAGCAGTCGAGCTGCACCTCGTGGAACGTCCTCCAGGTCACCGACGGCTCGGGGACGCAGTTGCTGTCCGACCTCGGCGAGCTGGTCCCGGCGCGGCTGACCGCCGGGAAGCCGGGTGCGGTCGAGGACGCCTCCGGCGCGGCGGGAACGCGCACCTGGGCGCCGTACGCCTGCTCGCTGTCGGCCGTGCGGGCGCAGGGGGTGCGGACGGTGAACGTGTGGGAGTTCGCGCGGCAGCCGCTGCCGGACGCGAGCGGCTCGGCGGCGTGGGTGTGCACCCGCGCGGAGACCTGGCGGGGCGGCGGCACCCGGGTGCTGGCCCAGTTCCACACCCCGGGCAGCCCGTACGGGGCGGTGGCGGCGAAGGCCGAGAACGTCCCGGCGTGCGGTCCGCGTGATCCGCAGGTGCTGGCCGGGGTGCTGTGGAAGGCGAAGGGCGGGGACTGGTACCTGCTGGCGGCGGGCGGTCCGGACACGGCGTCGATCCGGGCGGTGGGCGGGGTGAACGGTTCGGCGGGGACCAATCTGCTGACCGCGAGGACCGAGCAGGGCGCGCAGGCCGAGCTGAAGGGCATGCTCAGGGACGGGCGGGGCATCAGCGGGCTCCAGTAGGCGGGCCGGTGTCCGGGCCGGAAAAGAACGTGGTGCAGAGGGGTTCTGCTCGGACTTACTCCTCAGTACATTGACAGCATGTCTAACAAGCAGGCCCGGGTGCCCCGACCCGTCGAGGAAGAGCGGATCGCGCTGAAGGCGCGCAAGGTGTCCTTCTCGTGGGAGGACACCCCGTTGCACTGGGTGCCGGGGGATCCGTTCGCCACGCACACCATCAATGTGCTGCATCTGCTGCTGCCGGCCGGTGAGCGGTGGTTCGTGCATGTGTACAAGCAGGTCCTGCCGTACATCCGGGACGAGCGGCTGCGTGAGGACGTCATCGGGTTCATCGGCCAGGAGGCGATGCACTCCCAGGCCCATGACGAGGTGCTGCCGCATCTGAAGGAGCTGGGCCTCGATCCGACGCCGTACACCGCGCAGGTGGACTGGTTCTTCGAGAAGCTGCTCGGCGACCGGACCCTGCCGCCGGGCCGGGCGCGGCGCTGGTGGCTGATGGAGCGGGTCGCGCTGATCGCGGCCATCGAGCACTACACCGCCTTCCTCGGCGACTGGGTGCTCAACGCGGAGGAGCTGGACCGGCGCGGGGCCGATCCCACCATGCTGGACCTGCTGCGCTGGCACGGCGCCGAAGAGGTCGAGCACCGGTCCGTGGCCTTCGAGCTGTTCATGCATGTCGACGGGTCCTATCGGCGCCGTGCCCGGACCTGGGCGCTGGCGTTCACGGCGCTGGTGTTCCTGTGGCAGCGCGGGGCCCGCTTCTTCATGGAGAACGACCCGACCCTGCTCGAGGGCAAGGCGAGCTTCCGCGCCTTCTACGTCCGGGGCCGGCGCGGAGTGCTGCCCTCCACCGAGGACATGCTCCGCTCGATTCCCCGCTATCTGAGCCGGGAGTACCACCCCTCCCAGGAGGGCTCCACCGAGCAGGCGGTCGCCTATCTGGCCTCCTCCCCCGCCGCCGTCGCCGCGCTCGCCGCGGAGAAGGGGGCCAAGTGATGGCCAGGCTGCGGACGTTGGTGGTCGTCGCGGGCGCCGCGCTGGTCGTCCGACGGGCGATGCGCCGCCGGATCCAGGACTCGCCGCTGTGGCCGATGCCCGCCCTGGACGAGCCGATCTCCGGGCGGCCCCGGTCGCGGGCGCTGCGACTGCTGGTGACCGCGCACGAGACGGTCGCCGACGGGGTCGTACGGCTGCGGCTCGAAGGGCACGATCTGCCGCGCTGGGAGCCCGGCGCCCATCTGGACCTGGTGCTGCCGTCGGGTCTGGTCCGGCAGTACTCGCTGTGCGGGGACCCGGAGGACACCTCCGCGTACACCGTCGCCACCCGGCTGGTGGAGGACGGGCGGGGCGGTTCGCGCGAGGTGCACGAGCAGGTGCGGGAAGGGCTTGAGCTGGAGGTGCGCGGGCCGCGGAACCGGTTCCCGCTCGTCGAGGCGCCCGCCTATGTCTTCGTCGCCGGGGGCATCGGGATCACGCCGATCCTGCCGATGCTGCGGTCCCTGCCCGAGGGCACCGACTGGCGGCTGCTGTACGGCGGGCGGACGCGGGCGTCGATGCCGTTCCTGGAGGAGGTCGAGAAGCTGGACGCCGGACAGGGCCAGGTGCGGATCGTCGCCGCCGACGAGGACGGGCTGCCCGATCTGGACGCGCTGTTCGCGGCGGCCCCGGAGGGCGCGGCCGTCTACTGCTGCGGTCCCGAGGGGCTCATGGCGGCGGTGGAGGAGCGGGCCCCGCAGGTCCATCTGGAGCGGTTCACGCCCAGCGCCTCGACCGCCGGGAACGAGGCCTTCGAGGTGGAACTGCGGCGCAGCGGGCGGGTGTTGACGGTCCCGGCGGACTCCACCGTGCTGGCCGCCGTACGCAAGGAGCTGCCGGACACGCTGTACTCCTGCGAGCAGGGGTTCTGCGGGACCTGCCAACAGCGGGTGCTGGCGGGTGAGGTGGAGCACCGGGACGAGCTGCTCACGGACGCGGAGCGTGACGACTCGATGCTGATCTGTGTGTCACGGGCACGCGGTGAGCGGCTGGTGCTGGACATGTGAACACCGTTGGTCGGTGCGGTCCGTTCGAGGGCCGAATCCGATCGGTAAGGTGTTCGTATGACTACCGGGGTACGCCGCAGAATGGGTGTCGAGGAGCGACGACAGCAGTTGATCGGCGTCGCCCTCGAACTCTTCAGCCGCCGCTCGCCGGACGAGGTCTCCATCGACGAGATAGCGTCCGCCGCGGGTATCTCGCGTCCGCTGGTGTACCACTACTTCCCCGGCAAACTCAGCCTGTACGAGGCCGCGTTGAAGCGGGCCTCGGACGATCTGGCGTCCCGGTTCGTGGAACCGCACGACGGTCCGCTGGGGGCGCGGCTGCTGCGGGTGATGCGCCGCTACTTCGACTTCGTCGACGAGCACGGGCCCGGTTTCTCGGCGCTGATGCGCGGCGGCCCGGCGGTCGGCTCCTCGACCACGAACGCGCTCATCGACTCCGTACGGCAGGCGGCGTACGACCAGATTCTTTCGCATCTGCGGGTCGAGCACCCGCCCGCGCGTCTTGAACTGGTCGTCCGCTCCTGGATCTCGCTCGCCGAGTCGACGGCGCTGATCTGGCTGGACGGCCGGCGCATCCCGCGGGCCGAGCTGGAGGTCCAGCTGGTGCAGGACTTCGCCGCGCTGGCCGCCGTCAGCGCCGCCCATGACCCGGAGCTGACGGCACTGCTGCGCCGCCTGCTCAAGGACGAGCCGGCCGACGGCCCGTTCACCGACCTGGCGGCGCGGCTGATCACGCTGGCGGGCGAGGACCGGTAGCGGGACCGGCTAGAACTCGGCCTTGCGGTACGACGGATCGAGGTCGCGGACCTCGGCGGAGACGTGCGTCATGCGGTAGCCGTCCATCGGCCCGATGAACTTGCGCAGCAGCTCCACCACCGCCTCGGTCAGCTCCGCCTTCGTCTCGTCGGTGCGACCGGCGAGCAGGCCGATCGTGACGTGCACGAGGCCGTGCCCGTCGACCTCGTCGCCGACCGCGACATCCTCCCCGCGCACGACCTGCGTCTTGCATGCCTCCAGACGCGCGGCCGCCTTCTCGACGACCAGCTGGTTCAGCTCGCTCGCGAACCCTTCCCAGTCGACGTCGTCGCGCCCGGTCCGGGTGACGAGAATCTGTGGCATGGGCACTCCTGTTCTACGACAACTCCGCTCACCCTAGCCGCAGCGCCAGCATCGCGATGTCGTCCTCCCGGTCGTGGCCGAAGCAGCGCAGGAGGGTGTCGCAGAGGGGGGCGAGGCCCGGTGGGGCTTCGGCGGCGGCCGTGCGGAGCTGGTCCAGGGATACGGCGAGGTCGACGCCCCGGGTCTCGATGAGACCGTCGGTGATCATGAGGAGGCGGTCGGTGGGGGCGAGGCGGAGCTCGGTGGGCTCGGGGCGGTCCAGGCCGAGGCCGAGGAGCGGGCCGCACACCTTCACGTACTCCGCCTGTCCGCCCTCGCGCACGATCAGCGGCGGGATGTGACCGGCGTTGGCGATCCGGGCCCGTCCGGTGGCGGGGTCGGCGAGCACCAGGCAGACGGTGGCCGTGACCTCGGGGTGGTAGTGCTGGAGCATCCGGTCGAGCCGTTCGGCGAGCGCCCTGGGGTCACCGTCGGCCACGCCGTAGGCGCGCAGCGCGTGCCGGAGCTCGACCATCACGGTGGCCGCCTCCAGCGAGTGCCCGGCGACGTCCCCGACCGCGGTGAGGAAGCCGCTCGGGGTACGCACGGCGGCGTAGAAGTCGCCGCCGATCTCGGTGTCCCGGGACGCGGGCACGTACCGCACGACCAGGTCGACGTCGGGCAGTTCGGGCAGGCGCCGCGGCTCGGGCAGGAAGCTGCGCTGGAGGGTGAGCGCGATGTGCCGTTCCGCCTGGTACATCAGCAGGGTTCCGGCTGCGAAGGCGGTGGCCTGGGCGAGCCGCAGGAGGGAGACGTCGTCCACGGGCCGCGGTGGCGGAGTGCGGTGCGCGGGCGTGGCGATGCACACCGGGGTCCGCCGTTCCTGGGTGAACGCCAGCACCAGCCGGGCGTCGTCCTGGCGTCCGGGCCGGAAGAACCCGGCGGGCCACAGCGGGGCGGGCACCACGGTGCTGTGCACTCCGGTGCGGCCCTGGGCGAGCCGGCCGATCAGCCGGGTCACCTCCTCGTGGGCACTGAGGTCGGGCAGCGCGAGCCGGCTCCTGGAGGTGCCGGTGTCGAGCGTGCCGTCGGGGCCGAGCACGAAGACGACGGCTTCGGTCCCGGTGAGCCGGGCCGCGCCCATGGCGGCGGAGTCGGCCAGCTCGCTGGGGCAGCGGGCCGCCTGCACGGTGACGATCGTCTCGGACAGCAGCGTCAGCCGGTGTGCGAGCAGTTCGAAGTCACCGCGCCGACGCGCCCCGCGCACCGCCGCCCGGACCACGGCCTGGATCTCCTGCGGCTCGGCCGGCACGGTCAGATAGGCATCGCCGCCCGCGTCCAGGCCCCGGCACCGGTCGCGCGGGCCGAGGGCGGCGGCGGAGAAGTGGACGACGGGCAGCGTCGCGGTGGAGGGCCGGGCCCGCACCCGGCGGCACAGTTCGAAGCCGCTCATGTCCGGCAGCCCGACGTCCACCAGCGCCACATCGGGCAGCGCGCCGTCGTGCAGCCGCGCGTCGAGCTCCACGAGCGCCTCGCCCCCGCTCGCCACGGGCACCACCCGGTGTCCGGCGCGCCGCAGCACGGCGCCCATGGCGTACCGGTTCGCCGCCACGTCGTCCACGACCAGCACGGTGGTCGCACCCGGCCGCTTGTCGTAACCGTCCATCCGACAGCCCTCGGGGCGGGGGAAAGGAAAAGGGTGGAACGGACCCCCGAACAGGGTCCGCTCCACCCAAACTAGTGCGCTGTCAGGCGGTTCGGGCGAACACCGCGACAGTGCGCCCCGGAACGGCGAAGGTGCCGGATTCCTTCTCGTAGGACGAACCCTTGACGATAGGATCCGCGCCCGATGCCTGCGCCTTGTGCAACGCGTAGCCCTCTCCGGCCAGTTCGGCGATCCGCTGCTCCTGCGCGTCCGGGGTCGCGTTGAACACGACCACGAGGTCGCCGAGCGTCATGGTGATCACACCGGGCGTCTCCTCCGTGCCGGACAGCGGGAAGCCGAGCTTCGACTGCACCCGCTCCGCGGTGTCGAGCGAGAACACGCCCTCCGTCGAGCGGATCCGCAGCAGGTCACGGTACGCGGCCGAGGCCCCCTCGATCTGCTCGCAGCCCACCTTCACCGCGCCGAGCAGCGGCTTGGCGTACGACCACTTGGACTGGTTGTCGGCGGCCATCGGCAGCCCGCGGCCGAAGCCGTTGCCGTCCGCGCAGTTCCAGTGGATGGCGTTGAACCAGTCGCCGCTGTCGTAGGAGTTGCGGTCCAGGGACTTGGAGCGCAGCAGGTCGGTGCCCGCCTGGGAGAGCGCCGGGCCCTGCGAGAGGGTGGCGGTCGCCATGGCGAGGACCTGCATCCGGGCCCGGTCGTCGGCGCTCGTCGTCGCGGGCAGCTTGAACGCGAGGGCGTCGAACAGGGACTCGTTGTCGTGCGCGTCGGCGTAGGCGAGCGCGTCGCCCGGGGCGTCCGCGTAACCGGCGGGCTGGCCGTTGTAGTCGACCTCGGCGCCCTTGACCTCCTTGCCGCTGGTGTCGGTGAACCGGTAGCCGGCGAGGTTGCCGGACAGGCCCACCTTGATCAGGTCCTGGTAGTGCAGCAGCCGGGCCTTCTGCTCGGCCGTGGTGCCGTTGTTCTTCGAGGAGTTGGGCTCGGTGTACAGGCCGGAGGCGAAGCCCTGGATGCCCGGGTCCTCGTCGAAGGGGCCGCCGCCGCGCACCGCGTCACGGGCGCGGTCGGAGAAGGTGGCGACGCCGGTGCCGGCCATGTTCTTCTGGGTGGCCTGGACGAAGCGGGCGTCGTCGGCGATCTCGCCGAAGTTCCAGCCCTCGCCGTACAGGATGATCTTCTTGCCGTCGACGCCGTCCTTCTCCAGGGTCAGCGCGTCGAGGGCCTTGCGGACCGCGAGGATGTTCTCCTTCGGGTGGTGGCCCATGAGGTCGAAGCGGAAGCCGTCGACCTTGTACTCCTTGGCCCAGGTGACGATCGAGTCCACGACGAGCTTGCCCATCATGGCGTTCTCGGTGGCCGTGTTGGCGCAGCAGGTGCTGTTGGCGACCGAGCCGTCGGCGAGGAGCCGCTGGTAGTAGCCGGGCACGATCCGGTCGAGGACGGAGGTCTGCGCCTGGCCGCCGGCGGCGGTGTGGTTGTAGACCACGTCCATGACGACCCTGAGGCCGTCCTCGTTGAGCGCCTTGACCATCTGACGGAACTCGACGTTGCGGGTGGTGCCGTCCGGGTCGGTCGAGTAGGAGCCCTCGGGGACCGTGTAGTGGTACGGGTCGTAGCCCCAGTTGTAGGCGTCCTTCGCGGCGATCTTCGCCACGCACGCCTGCTGCTCCTCGGAGTCGGCCGGGTAGGAGGCCAGATCGCAGTCGGCGGTCGCCTGGTCCTTGCGGAGTTCGGGGATCGTGGCGATGTCGAAGGCGGGCAGCAGATGGACGTACGAGGTGCCCGCCTCGGCCAGCTTGCGCAGGTGCTTGGAGCCGTCGCTGAGCTTGTCGGTGAAGGCCCGGTAGGTGCCCCGGTCGGAGGCCGTGCGGTCCTCCACCGAGAAGTCCCGGACGTGCAGTTCCTGGATCTGCGCGTCCTTCAGCGGCACCGCCTTGGGCTTGGTGTACGTCGACCAGCCCGCCGGGGCGAGCGACTTGTCGCCGAGGTCGACGACGAGGCTGCGCGCGGAGTCGGCGGTCAGGGCGAGGGAGTAGGGGTCGGTGACCTTGTTGGTGACGATTTGGCGGACGCTGGGCGCCCACACCTTCACGACGTACCGGTAGGGCTTGTTCTTCCAGGTCGTCGGGCCGGTGACGGACCAGACGCCGGTGGTCGCGTTCCGCTTCATGGCGACGGTGGAGTCACCGATCTCCAGCTTGACGGACTGCGCGGTGGGCGCCCAGACGGACAGCGTGGGCCGCCCCTTGCTGAACGTCGGGCCGAGGTCGGCCTGCGTGGCGTCGTACAGGTCGTCCAGGACGCCCGCGATCTGCACACCGGTCGCGGTGAGGACGGCGCCGTTGGCCGCGCGCTGGGAGGCGACGACCTGGCCGCGCAGGGCCTCGCGGACCCGGTCCCGGTCACGGGGGTCGACGGTCCAGGCGGTGTACGCCTTCAGGTGCGGGAACTTCGCCTTCTGGGCGTCGCTGAGCGTGCTCTTCGACAGGCGCAGCCACTGCTGGTCGTCGCCGGTCAGGGCGCCGTCCTTGACGGCGATCGAGCCGGTGCCGGAGTAGAGCAGTTGGGTGGAGGCGGCCGCCTCGGAGCCGTTCCAGGCGACGGTGTTCCGGTCGATCCAGACCGCCTTGGAGGTGGTCAGGTCGAGCGCGGCCGCGCTGCCCGCGGGCTGCGGGAGGAGGTACTTCTCCTGGCCGCTCACCAGCCACACCTCGTGGCCGTTGGCCTTGAGGTCCAGCGACTGGTCGGCGGGCAGGTCCTTCTCGTCGCCCTTGTGCAGGATGTAGCTGAGGCTGGTGGCACCGTCGGTGAGCGGTACCTCGAAAACCGCGCCATAGGCATCAGTCTTCACCGGCTTCAGCGGGTTCGACCACTCGGTGGGGTTCGCGGCACCCGTCCAGGTGTGCAGGCCCCAGCCGTCGTAGTTGCCGTCCGCGCGGTGGTAGTGCAGGACCGCCTTGGTCTTGTCCTGCGCCGGGTACTCGGGCCGCTCGGTCTGTACGGCCTCCTTGCCCTGCTCGATCCAGATCTCGCCGTGCTTGGTGACGTCGATCGTGCGGTCGGCGGAGACGTCCTTGTTGCCGTCCTTGTCGATGACCAGGTACCCGATGCTGGAGGCGCCCGGCTTCAGCTTGACGTAGGCGAAGGCGCCGTAGGCGTCCCGGCCGATGAAGGGGTGGCTGTCGGGCCAGTTGGTGGACTCGCCCTCGGCGAGGTCGCCCCAGGCGTACAGGCCCCAGTTCGTGTAGTCGCCGTCCGCGCGCTTGTAGTGGACGATCGCGTAGTCCCGGGAGGAGGCGGTGGGGATCTCCTCGGCGGGCGGGGTGCCGGTGGTGGAGGCGGCGGTGGCGCTCGCGGTACGGCCGGCCGAGTCGATCACGACGGCCTTGTAGCGCAGGGCGGTGCCGGCCGGTACGTCCTTGCCGATGACCTGGGTGACCTTGTACGGGGCGTGGTCGGCGGAGCCGAGCGTCCGCCACTTGCCGTCGCCGGTCTGGGCGGCGAAGACGACGCGGTTGAGCTGTCCGCCGTCGACGTCGGCGCCGATCTCGACGGTGCCGGTGGCGCCGGTGGCCGGGGCCTTGAGGGTGAGGGTCGGCTTGGCGGCGGGGGCGCCGAGGCGGCCGGTGGCCTTGAGGACCACGGCGGATCCGGCGGGGACGGTGACGGTGAGCTTCTTGTCGGCGTCGGAGGTGACGGTGGTGTCCGCCGTGTCGGTGCCGTAGATGCCCCGGAACGCCATGTTCGCGGAACCGGTCGCGAAGGTCGCCGTCTTCGCGTCGTCCGCGTTGTTGAAGGCGACGACGTACTCGGTGCCCGTCTTCGCGTCGGTGCGGGAGACGGCGTAGACGCCGGCGCCGTCGGCCGCGTAGCGCTCGGTCTGGACGCCGTCCGTCAGGGCCGGGTGGGCCTTGCGGAGCTTGGCGAGAGCACTGATCTGCTTGTAGAGCGGTGCACTCGTGTCGTAGGCGTCCTCGGCGTGGGTGCGGTCGGTGCCGATCTGGTCGTCGGCCAGGTAGTCGGCGGTCTTGGAGGCGAACAGGGTCTGGCGGGCGTCCTTGTCGCCGCCGGAGCCGGTGAAGCCCTGCTCGTCGCCGTAGTAGACGACCGGGTTGCCGCGGTTGAGGAACATCAGCTCGTTGGCGAGCTTCGCCTTCTTCAGCAGCTCGGCGTCGGTCGCGTCCTTGTCGTCCTGGTTCAGGAAGTACCCGATGCGGCCCATGTCATGGTTGCCGAGGAAGGTGACCTGCTCGTACGCGTTGGCCTTGCCGGTCGTGTACTTGTAGTCCGCGCCGAATACGGACGCGAGCCGCTGCGCGCTGCCGCCCTGGGAGGCGTACTGCCGGGCCGCCTCCTGGAAGGGGAAGTCGAGCGTGGCGTCCAGGCGGCCCTGGGTGACGTACGGGGACGTGATGTCCGGGTCGGCCGAGTACACCTCGCCGAACATGAAGAAGTCGTCCCGGCCCTGCTGGGCCGCGTAGGAGTCGAGGGCGGTGGCCCACTGGGTCCAGAACTCCATGTTGACGTGCTTCACGGTGTCGATGCGGAAGCCGTCGATGTCGAAGTCCCTGACCCACCGCTGGTAGATCTTCTCCATCCCGCTGACCACCTCGGGACGCTCGGTCCACAGGTCGTCGAGCCCGGAGAAGTCACCGTGCAGGGCGCTCTCGCCGGCGAAGGTGGAATCGCCCCGGTTGTGGTACATCGTCGGGTCGTTGAGCCACGACGGGACCTTGTTGTTCTTGGCTGCCTTGGGCGTACGGGGGAAGGAGTCGGCGTCGACCTCGGGGAAGTCCCCTGTTCCCGCATAGTCGGCGTCGTCGAAGGGCTCGCCGTCCTTCGTCAGGTACGGGAAGGCGCCCTTGGCGAGGTAGTCGTAGGACTTCTCCTCGTAGTCGACGACGTCGGCGGTGTGGTTGGTGATGACGTCGAAGTAGACCTTCATGCCCTTGGCGTGCGCCTTGGCGATGAGGTTCTCCAGGTCCTGGTTGGTCCCGAAGTGCGGGTCGACCTGGGTGAAGTCGGTGATCCAGTACCCGTGGTAGCCGGCGGAGGCATTCGCACCCGTCCCCTGCACGGGCTGGTTCTTGAAGATCGGCGCCATCCAGATGGAGGTGGTGCCGAGGCCCTTGATGTAGTCGAGCTTCTTGGTCAGACCCTTGAGGTCGCCGCCCTGGTAGAAGCCCTTGTCGGTGGGGTCGTACCCGGTCGAGAGGCGCGAACCGGTCAGTCCGCCCTTGTCGTTGCCGGTGTCGCCGTTGGCGAAGCGGTCCGGGAGCACGAAGTAGAACTGCTCGCGGGTGACGTCGTGCCGGGCGGGTTCGGCCGCGAGCCTCGCGTCCGACGGGGGCGCGGGCGGGGTCCCGGCCCGCGCCGCCAGCGGCTGGACGAGCGCTGCGGCCAGCGCGGTCACGGTGACCGCGGCGACCCGTCCGGCCTGCGCGGTTCGGCGCCTGGGCGACGCCGGCCATCTAGGTATCACTGACGTGAACTCCTTGCGATACGGCTCTGTTGGGTCCGACCCCGCGCGACCGTATCGCCGCCGTAAGCGTTACAGCAAGAGTCCTGAAATGATTGGTAAGAGCTTTCAGCTCCGGAGGCCGCTCGCGGCTCAGCAGCTGGACTTGCCCGCGTAGATCGCCAGCGCCGTGTTGGAGCCGAGAGTGGCCGAGAACTGACCACTGGAGTTCACGGACACGGTCGTGTTGTTCTGCACGTTGCAGTACGTCCCCGCGGGCAGGGAGGTCTGGTAGGTGCGGGTCAGGCTGCCCGACTCGTGGTTGATGGCGACGTAGCCCTTGCTGCCCCGGCCGAAGGCGATGGCGTCGGCGCCGTTGTCCCACCAGTTGGTCACCGCCTCGCCGCGGGTGGCGTTGCGGAAGGCGACCATGCGCTGGATCTCGGGCCACTTGTGCTGGCACTTCCAGCCGTCCTGCCAGCAGGCGTTGACCGTGCCGCCGTTGGGCGGGCCCGCGTCGGTGTCGGACCACTCGTAGGCGGAGTTGATGTCCGGGGCGCCGTAGGGGTAGGCGAGCATGAAGACGTTGGCGAGGGTGTAGTTCGCCCCGTCCTTGTAGTTGAGCGTGGAGCCGTTGCGCTCGGTGTCGTGGTTGTCGACGAAGACACCGGAGACCGAGCTGCTCATGTAGCCCCAGCCCTCGCCGTAGTTCTTCAGGTAGGCGAGGTTCTCGTTGTTGAAGACGCGCTTGAGGTCGTAGGCGTAGCGGAACTCCTGGACGTCGCCGTTGCCCGTGTACTCGGTGGGCTGGACGGCCTCGCCGCTGCCGTAGATGACCTCCTGCTTCCAGTACACGGAGGTGTTGGTGAGGCGCGACTTGATGTTGGCCAGGTCGGCGGCGGGGATGTGCTTGGCCGCGTCGATCCGGAAGCCGTCGACGCCGAGCGAGAGCAGGTCGTTCATGTACCCGGCGATGGCGCCGCGGACGTAGGACTCCCCGGTGTCGAGGTCGGCGAGCCCGACGAGCTCGCAGTTCTGGACGTTCCAGCGGTCCTGGTAGTTGGTGATCTGGCTGGTGCAGTTGTCGAAGTCGTAGGAGGAGTACAGGCCGGGGTAGTTGTACTTGCTGTACGACGATCCGCCGGTGCCGGTGCCGCTGCCCGCGGACATGTGGTTGACGACGGTGTCGACGACGACCTTCACCCCGGCCGCGTGACAGGTGTTGACCATGTTCTGGAAGGCGGTACGGTCGCCGAGCCGCCCGGCGATCTTGTAACTGACCGGCTGGTACGACGTCCACCACTGCGCGCCCTGGATGTGCTCGGCGGGCGGCGAGACCTGGACGTAGCCGTAACCGGCGGGGCCGAGGGTGTTGGTGCACTCCTTGGCGACGGAGGCGAAGTTCCACTCGAACATCACCGCGGTGACGTCCTTGGTGCCGGGCGGCGAGGCGTACGCGGCTGTGGGGGTCAGCACGCCGGCCGCCGTGGCGGTGAGCGCCGTCGCGGCGACGGACCATCTGCGTATCACGGGTGGCTCCTTGGGGGGATGGCCAGGCGTCTTTGCCCGGCGTTCGCGGAACGTACCCCTAACGAAACGTTTACAGCAAGAGACTTGAAACTCACAGCAAGAAGTTTCAACCACCTATTGACGCGTCCCTCTCAACTCCCGCACGCTCACCAGTTGTTGAAACACGGTGAATCCTCTTGCAAGCCAACCCCCTCTTCCGGAGCCGCACATGAGCAGACACCGACCACCCGGTGCGCTTCGCCGCACCGCGAGTCTGACAGCCGCGGGCGCCCTCGCCCTGGCCGGGGCGATCGCCCTCCCCGCCCCCGCGGCGCAGGCCGACGCCACGACCTCCGGCGATGTGATCGCCAACCTGTGGTCCTACAACTGGGACTCGGTAGCCGCCGAGTGCACGGACGTGCTCGGACCGAACGGCTACGGCGCGGTGTGGGTGGCCCCGCCCGCCGAGTCGCTGAAGCAGACCAACTACTACTGGTGGGACGTCTACCAGCCCTACTCCTACGAGCTCAGCGGCCGCTTCGGGACGGCGGCCGACTTCGCCTCGATGGTGGACGCCTGCCATGACGCGGGTGTGAAGGTGTACACGGACGCGGTGATCAACCACACCGCCGCCCAGACCGGCACCGGCTACAACGGCACGACGATCAGCAACAAGTACGACACCCCCGACTGGGACCCGGACGACTTCCACACCTCGGCGGAGTGCAACGACTCCGACCTGATCATCGACGACTGGTCCAACCTCACCGAGATCCAGAACTGCGAACTGCTCGGCCTGCCCGACCTGGAGACGGAGGACGACGACGTCCGCTCGGGCATCGCCGCCTACCTGAACAAGCAGATCGCCCTGGGGGTCGACGGCTTCCGGATCGACGCGGCCAAGCACATGCCGGTGGCCGACCTCAACGCGATCTGGGCGAAGCTGGACAACACGACCGCAGGGGCGGAGCCGTACATCTTCCAGGAGGTGTACCCGGGCTCGACCCCGGCCGCCTCGGACTACTACTCCGCCGGTGACGTACTGGACTTCTCCTACGCAAGCAGGGTGAAGTCGTCGTTCCAGGGCAACATCAGCGACCTGGAGTCACTGCCGTCCTCCGGTGCGCTGACCCCCGCCGACTCGGTGTCCTTCGTGACCAACCACGACACCGAGCGCAACGGCCTGCACCTGAGCTACAAGGACGGCGACACCTACCGGCTGGCCAACATCTTCCAGCTCGCCTACAAGTGGTCGACGCCGACGGTCTACTCGGGCTTCGAGTTCTCCTCCTCCGACCAGGCACCCCCGAACTCGAACGGGTTCGTGACCGACACGAACTGTGCCTCCGGCTGGTACTGCCTCCAGCGGGACACCGCGATCAACGGCATGGTGAAGTGGCACAACGCGGTCGGCTCGGAGTCGGTGACCAACTGGTCGAGCAAGTCGCCGAGCGTCATCGGCTTCGGACGCGGCACGGCCGGCTATGTCGCGATCAACAACGGCTCGTCGGCGGCGACGTACACCTTCGCGACCGGCATGGCCGACGGCAGCTACGCCAACGTCGTCGACAACGGCGCCTCGACGGTGACGGTGTCCGGCGGCAACGCGACGCTGACGATCCCCGCGAAGAGCGCCGTCGCCTTCTACGACGGTGAGTTCACACCCTGCGACACCGCCTGCGAGGAACCGGACGACGGAACCTCGACGGTGACGGCGACCTTCAACGAGTACGCGGCCACCAGCTCCGGCCAGGACGTGTACGTCGTCGGCTCGATCGCGGCGCTGGGCAACTGGGACACCTCCCAGGCGGTGAAGCTGTCGTCGTCCGGCTACCCGGTCTGGTCCGGCGCGGTGAGCGTGCCGGTCAACACGTCCTTCGAGTTCAAATACATAAAGAAGGACAGCTCCGGCAACGTCACCTGGGAGTCCAACGCCAACCGGTCCGGGGCGACCACGACTTCGGCGCCGGCCTTCAACAACTCCTGGAACGTGGCGAGCGCCGACGCCACCGACGTCACCTTCAATGTCACGGCCACCACGGACTTCGGCACCAACGTCTACGTGGTCGGCTCGACCGCCTCGCTCGGCTCCTGGGACACCGACGACGCCATCCCGCTGTCGTCGGCGTCGTACCCGACGTGGAGCAAGCTGGTGATCGTGCCGAAGAGCACGGCCTTCGCGTACAAATTCATCAAGAAGGACGGCTCCGGGAACGTGACCTGGGAGTCTGGCACCAACCGCTCCTACACGACGGGCAGTTCGTCGGGCTACTCGACGGCCGACACCTGGAAGTAGACCCCGCAGTGACACGACAGAGGGCCCGCCGAAGCGGGCCCTCTGTTGGTGTGGGTACCGACTGTCAGGCGGTCGTCCACCAGGCCGTGGTGTCGGCGGGGAGCTTGGCCTCGCCGTCCACCTCGGCGATCTCGCCGCTGGCGAGGAGCAGGCGGCCGTGGGCCGGGGTGGTCACCGACTCGCCGGTCGTGTTGGCGACGCAGACGAACTCGCCGCGGCGGAAGGCCAGCACGCCCTCGGGGGCCTTCAGCCATTCCACCGCATCGCCGGCGCCCAGGTCCGGGTGCTCGCGGCGGGCGGCCAGGGCCGCGCGGTACAGCTCCAGGGTCGAACCCGCGGTGCCGGACTGCGCCTCCACGCTCAGCTCGGCCCAGACCGACGGCTGCGGCAGCCAGCTGCCACCGCTGCCGAAGCCGTACGACGACCCCTCGCGGGTCCACGGGATCGGCACCCGGCAGCCGTCGCGGAAGCCGTCCTGGCCCGCGCCGCGGAAGAACGCCGGGTCCTGGCGCACCTCGTCGGGCAGGTCTACGACGTCCGGCAGGCCCAGCTCCTCGCCCTGGTAGACGTACGCCGAACCCGGCAGCGCCAGCATCAGGAGCGTGGCCGCCCGTGCGCGGCGCAGGCCCAGTTCGCGGTCGCCCGCCGTGCGGATCTGGGTGCCCAGGCCGGGCGGGTTGGCGAAGCGGGTGGCGTGCCGGGTCACGTCGTGGTTCGACAGGACCCAGGTCGCCGGGGCGCCCACCGGGCGCATCGCCTCCAGCGTGCGGTCGATGCAGGTGCGCAGCTCCTCGGCGCCCCATTCGGTGCCCAGGTACTGGAAGTTGAAGGCCTGGTGCAGCTCGTCGGGGCGGACGTAGTTCGCGGTGCGCTCGACGGTCGGCGTCCACGCCTCGGCGACGAAGATGCGCTCACCGTCGTACTCGTCGAGGATCAGCCGCCACTTGCGGTAGATGTCGTGCACGCCGTCCTGGTCGAAGAACGGCATGACATCGTTGCCCAGCAGCTTGAGCTGATCGTGGGATCCCAGGTCCGGCAGTCCCTCGGCCTTGACCATGCCGTGTGCGACGTCGATCCGGAAACCGTCGACGCCCATGTCCAGCCAGAACCGCAGGATCGAGCGGAACTCGTCGCCGACGGCCGGGTGCTCCCAGTTGAAGTCGGGCTGCTCCGGGGCGAAGAGGTGCAGGTACCACTCGCCGGGCGTGCCGTCCGGCTCCGTGACCCGGGTCCACGCCGGGCCGCCGAAGATGGACTCCCAGTCGTTGGGCGGCAGTTCGCCGTTCTCGCCCTTGCCGGGGCGGAAGTGGTAGCGGTCGCGCAGCGCGGAGCCGGGGCCCTCGCGCAGCGCCCGCTTGAACCACTCGTGCTGGTCGGAGGAGTGGTTGGGCACGAGGTCGACGATGATGCGCAGGCCCACCTCGTGCGCGTCGCGGATGAGCGCGTCGGCGTCGAGGAGGTTGCCGAACATGGGGTCGACGGCCCGGTAGTCGGCGACGTCATAGCCGGCGTCGGCCTGCGGCGAGGCGTAGAAGGGGCTCAGCCACACGGCGTCCACGCCGAGGTCGCGCAGATAGGGAAGTCGGGAGCGTACGCCTTCCAGGTCGCCCATGCCGTCGCCGTTGCTGTCGGCGAAGCTGCGCGGATAGACCTGGTAGATCACCGCGTCCCGCCACCAGTCGCGACGATGAGCGACGGTGGCGACGGCGGAGGTCGGTGCCGGGTCGGCGGAGTGCTGGCTCATGGTGTCCTTGATACGTAAACGATTCGCGGTCATGGGGCTGCGTCGGGAGGGCGGTCGTCGAGGCGGCCGCGGCATCAGCGGGGTCGGATGGACACCGCGGCCGCCTCGGGTCTGGGGCCTGGCGGCCCGGGCATCAGCCCTTTGTTCCGCCTGCGGTCAGGCCGGTAACCAGGTTCTTCTGCACGAGATAGAAGAACGCGGAGACAGGTATCGCGATCAGCACAGCCGTCGCAGCCATGTACTGCCGCTGCGCGTCGTGTTCGCTGACGAAGGTCTGAAGCGCGACCGCGAAGGTGTACTTCGTGTCCGACAGCATGAACGTCGAGGCGAACGCGACCTCGCCGAACGCGGTGATGAAGCTGTAGAAGCCGGCGACCGCGAGCCCGGGCTTGGCGAGCGGCAGGATCAGCCGTACGAACGTGCCGAAGGGGGACAGTCCGTCGACCCGCCCGGCCTCGTCGATCTCGAACGGGATCGTGTCGAAGTAGCCCTTGAGCAGCCAGGCGCAGTACGGCACCGCGGTCGAGCAGTAGACCAGGATCAGACCGAGGTAGCTGTCGACCAGCTGGAGGTCGGAGAGGATCTGGTACATCGGCACGATGAGGACGGCGATCGGGAACATCTGGGTGACCAGAAGGACCCACATGAACTTCTTGTAGCCGGGGAAGCGCATCCGCGACACCGCGTAGCCGGTGGTCGCCGCGATGATCACGCCGATGAACGTCGTGCCGAGCGACACGATCAGCGTGCTCCACAGCCAGTCGAAGAAGTTGGTGTCCTGAAGGACGAACGAGTAGTTGTCCAACGTCATCTTCCCCCAGATGTCACCGGGGTGGAGATAGTCGTCCTTGTCCGGGCCGAGGGACAGGAACACCAGCCAGGCGATGGGGAAGAGGGCGATCAGGCTCGCCACGACGAGGATGCCGTGCGAGACGGCGGAGGCCGCGAGGCCGCGATCGCCGCGTCGGCGCACTGTGCCCGGGGTGGTGGCCACGGGGTTCTCCTTCTTCGCCTCGGCGGAGGTCTCAACGGTAGTGCTCATGGGAACTCCTGCCTCAGATCGCGAGCTGCTCGTCATTGCGGTTCAGCCAGCGGCGGTAGAAGGAGGTGAAGACGATCAGGATGGCCAGCAGCAGCATTCCGTAGGCGGCCGACTGGGCGAAGTCGCGCGGCTGCTGTCCGAAGCCGAGGTAGTAGGCCCAGGTGACCAGGATCTGGGCGTCCGGGGCGGTGTCGCCGAACAGCAGGAAGATGATGGCGAACTGGTTGAAGGTCCAGATGATGCCGAGCAGGATCACGGTGGAGCTGACCGAGCGCAGGCCCGGCAGGGTGACGTAGCGGAACTGCTGCCACCTGCTCGCGCCGTCCATCTCGGCGGCCTCGTAGAGGGTGGTGTCGATGGACTGAAGTCCGCCCAGCAGCGAGAGCATCATGAACGGCACACCGCACCAGGTGTTGACCATGATCGCGGCGAACCGCTGCCAGAAGGTGTCCTCCAGCCAGGCCGGGGTCGGCAGGTGCAGGAACTCCAGGAAGGAGTTGATCACGCCGCCGTCGGCGAGCATGAAGCGCCAGCCGAAGACGGTGACGAAGGTCGGCACGGCCCAGGGCAGGATCAGGATCAGCCGGTACAGGGTGCGGCCGCGCAGCTTCTGGTTGAGCAGCAGCGCGAGGCCGAGGCCGATCGTGTAATGCAGGGCGACACAGGCGGCCGTCCACACGATCGTCCAGATGAAGTGGGACCAGAACCGCTCGTAGGAGGTCTCGCCCCACAGGATGTCGGCGTAGTTGTCGAAGCCGATGAACTTGTAGGTGGCCTCGATCTCGTTGACGCCGATGGTGCGGGCCGTGTTGAGGCTGTTGGCGTCGGTGAGCGTCAGATAGAAGCCGTAGGCCAGGGGGTAGAGCACGAGGACGCCGAGGACGACGACCACGGGCGTGATCATCGCGTAGGCGTACCAGTGTTTCTGGTAGGCGTGCTTGAGGCGCTGGCCCAGCCCGGGCCGCGGCGCGCGGTCACCGCGGCGCTTGCCGGTGGCGCGGTCGATGGCGACTGTCATGGTTCTCGACACCTTCTGGAAGATCAGGAGTTGGGCCAGGCCAAGACCTGCGACCGTCGGGTCCCTCCCCCCTGTATCAGGCGGGACCCGACGGTCACGGGTGGTTCTACTTGCTGAAGTCCGGCACCAGCTTGGCGATGGCGGTCTCAGCGCTGCTCAGGCCCTCGTCGAGGTCCTTCTTGCCACCGGCGATGGCGAGCAGCTCGGTGTCCACCGGGCCCCACAGGGAGCTGTACTCGGGCAGCGCCGGGCGCGGCTGGGCGACGGCCAGGACTTCCTGGTAGCCGGCGATGCCCGGGTCGGCGACGACCTTGACGCTGTAGGCGTCGTCACGCGTGGGCAGCGTGGAGTTCTTCAGGGCGATGGTCTCCTGGGCCTTGGCGGAGGTCATGAAGTTGACGAACTTCAGGGACGCCTCCTGGTGCGCGGAGTCGGAACCGGCGTAGACCGACAGGTTGTGACCACCGGTCGGGGCGCCCTGACCGGCGGAGCCGGCCGGGACCTTGACGATGCCGAGGTTCTCCTTGTCCTTGAACGCCGAGCCCTTGTAGAAGTTCGTGATCTCCCACGGGCCCTGGATGATCGAGGCGACCTTGCCGCTGACGAACGCCTCCTGGATGTGGGCGTAGGCGTCGGCGGTGGTGTCGGCCTTGTGCAGGCCCTTGCCGTCGAAGAGGTCCAGCCAGGTGCCGTACGCCTTCTTGGCCTCGGCGGAGTTCACGGTGATCTTCTTGGCGTCGGCGTCGACGGTGTCGGTGCCCTCGCCGTGCAGGAAGGACTGGGCGTAGTAGGCCTGGGTGGAGCCCCAGTAGCCGTCGACGCCGGTCTTGGTCTTGATCGTGGCGGCGGCCTTCTTCAGGTCGTCCCAGGTCTCGGGGGCCTCGACGCCGGCCTTCTCGAACAGCTCCTTGTTGTAGACAAGGGCGAGGGTGTCCGTGGTGAACGGAGCGCCGTAGGTCTTGCCCTCGTACTTGGCCTGCTCGATCAGGTTCGGCTTGAACTTGGCCTCGTCGGCGAGGGCCTCGGTGCCGTCCAGCGGCAGGAAGAAGCCCTTCTTGGCGAAGGCGGGGGTCCAGCCGACCTCGGAGCGCAGGATGTCCGGGGCCCCCTTGGAGCCGGCGGCGGTGTCGAACTTGTTCTGCGCCTGGTCGAAGGGGACGTTGACGTACTTGACCTTGATGTTCTTGTTGGCGGCCTCGAACTCCTTGACCAAGGCCTGGTACGTCGGCGCCTCATTCGTGGCGTTGGAGGTGTCCCACCAGGTGATGGTGACCGGACCGTCGGCCTTGTCGCCGCTGTCGCCGTCTCCGCCGCAGGCCGTCGCCGCGAGGGCGAGGGACGCCACCAGCGCGGTGGCCGCTATGCCACGCCGCATGAGTTCTCCTTGAGGGTGAAAGCCCGTGTGGTGCAGGGGCAGGCCCCGTCTGCCTGCTCCCGCTGTCGTGCCGACTGCGCCGTTGCGGCCGCCGGGCGTCGGAAACGTAACAGCCATGTAAGCGCCGCGAAAGACCTTGCAGAAAAAAAGTGCAAGGCATCACCGAAGTTACCCGGGCGTGACCTCTTGGCGACTGCTGTGAGACCGTTGTTCTGCGGGGTTGAGCGGGCCTGGACGGTGTTGTGCAAGACTCTGCAAGCTCTTGCCATCCGTTTCACGAGGGGACGCCATGTCGCAGCAACCCGGCGCACGCCGGTCAACCGCCCGCACCCGGCGTCCGATTGGTGTGCAAGGCGACATACGGCCGGTACAGTCCAGTGCCGTGACCACACGGCTTGCGGATATCGCTGCGCAGGCGGGGGTGAGCGAAGCGACCGTCAGCCGCGTCCTCAATGGGAAGCCGGGCGTCGCCGCCACCACCCGCCAGTCCGTGCTGGCTGCCCTCGACGTCCTGGGCTACGAGCGCCCGGTCCGTCTGCGGCAGCGCAGCGAAGGCCTGGTGGGCCTGATCACCCCCGAGCTGGAGAACCCGATATTCCCGGCCCTCGCCCAGGTCATCGGCCAGGCGCTGACCAGGCAGGGCTACACGCCGGTGCTCGCCACCCAGACCCCGGGCGGCTCCACCGAGGACGAACTGACCGAGATGCTCGTCGACCGCGGGGTCGCGGGCATCATCTACGTCTCCGGACTGCACGCGGACACCACCGCCGACATGCAGCGCTACGAGCGGCTGCGCGCCCAGGGTGTCCCCTTCGTCCTCGTCGACGGCTTCTCCCCCAAGGTGCAGGCGCCGTTCATCTCCCCCGACGACCGCGCGGCGATGACGCTCGCGGTGACGCATCTGGCCTCGCTCGGGCACGCCCGGATCGGTCTGGCGCTCGGCCCGAAGCGGTTCGTCCCGGTGCAGCGGAAGATCGAGGGCTTCGTCCGTGCGATGCAGGATCAGCTGGGCCTGGCCGCCGACGTCATAGAGACCGAGCTGGTGCAGCACTCGCTGTACACGCTGGAGGGCGGTCAGGCGGCCGCCATGGCGCTGATGGACCGCGGCTGCACGGCGGTGGTCTGCGCCAGCGACATGATGGCGCTGGGCGCGATACGGGCGGCCCGGCAGCGGGGCCTCGAGGTCCCGAAGGACATCTCGGTCGTCGGTTTCGACGACTCCCCGCTCATCGCCTTCACCGACCCGCCCCTGACGACGGTCCGCAAGCCGGTTCCGGCGATGGGTCAGGCCGCGGTGCGCACGTTGCTGGAGGAGATCGGCGGGACTCCCGCGCCGCACAGCGAGTTCGTGTTCATGCCGGAACTGGTGGTGCGCGGTTCGACCGCTTCGGCCCCTGGGGACCGAAATCGTCCGTAGGGCGGATGGCGAACGGGCAGGTACTGTGCGGACGTAGGAGGGCGGGGCATCCGCCCGTCGTAGAACGTGCGACCGGAACCGGACCAGGGGATGATCGGTGGGGGAAGGCGTTTCTGGCAGACTCTGTGCCTATGGGTGACACGACCGTGACCGAGCTGGAAGACCGCACACAGGCGGCCGCTCCTGACCCCGTCACGGCGTCGGACCGGCCCCCGCTGCTGCACCGGCTGCGCGCCCCGCGCCGGCCCCGGCTGTGGTTCGAGATCCTGCTGATCGCGGTGAGTTACTGGACGTACTCACTGATCCGCAACGCGGTCCCGGAGCAGCGGGCGGAGGCGCTGCGCAACGCGGACTGGATCTGGAACGCGGAGCACACCCTCGGTGCCGCCTTCGAGCACTCGGTCAATGAGGCCGTGAACTCGGTGACTTGGCTGATCGTGGGCATGAACTACTACTACGCGACGCTGCATTTCGTGGTGACGCTGGGTGTCCTCGTGTGGCTCTACCGCAGTCACCCCGGCCGCTACGCGGCGACCCGTACGGTGCTCTTCGCGACCACCGGTGTGGCCCTGCTCGGTTACTACCTGTATCCGCTCGCGCCGCCTCGGTTGATGACCGGCGGCAACTTCATCGACACCGTGCTGGTCCATCAGACCTGGGGCTCGATGGCTTCGGGCGACCTGAAGAACATGTCGAACCAGTACGCCGCGATGCCGTCGATGCACATCGGCTGGTCCCTGTGGTGCGGGCTGACCATCTTCGCGCTGGCCTCCCTGCCCTGGGTCCGCATCCTGGGCCTGCTCTACCCGGTGCTCACCCTGGTGGTCATCGTCGCCACCGCCAACCACTTCTGGCTGGACGCGGTGGGCGGCCTGCTCTGCCTGGCCTTCGGCTACACGGTGGCCCGCCTCTGGTACGGAGCGCTGCCACACGCCCTGCCCCGACTGGCCCCGGCGCCTGCGCCTCGGCGGACACTGCTGCCGATGCGGACGCTGCTGCCGATGCGGAAGCGCTAGCCCTCCTCCAGCGCGGCCAGCGCGGTCTGCGCCTCCTGGCTTCCGGCTTCGGCGGCCTGCTGCCACCAGGCGGCGGCGGTGTCCGGGTTCTCCTCCATCGCCGCGTGGCCCAGGTTGTACATCGCGTTCGCGTCTCCCTGCTCGGCGGCCCGCTCCCACCAGTCGACGGCCTCGTCGATACGGTCCAGGCGGCTCAGCAGTGATCCGAGGCTGTTCATCGCGTTGACGTTGCCCGTCGCCGCGGCCCGTTCCAGCAGCTCCTCGGCGGCGTCGAGGCTGTCCTCGTCCTCCAGGCGCAGCGCGACGTTGTTCATCGCGTCCGGATCCCCGAGATCCGCGGCCTGCCGCCAGTACCGGTCGGCGGCGGGCGGGTCCTCGTCCATCACCAGGACGCCGAGGTTGTACAGGGCAGCCGCGTTGCCCCGCTCGGCGGCCTGCTCCAGCCAGTGGCGGGCCTCGGGCGGATCCTCGTCGAGCAGGGTGAGGGCGAGGTTGCGCATCCCCTCGTCCAGGCCCGCCTCCGCGGCCAGCCGGAACCAGAGCCGGGCGCCTTGCGCGTCCCGGTCGCGCAGGACGAGGCCCAGGTTGTTCATCGCGCCCTCGCTGCCCGCGTAGGCGGCCCTGCGAAACCAGTCGTGCTCGGCCTCCAGGCCCTCCTCCGCGCAGAGGACGCCGAGGAGGTTCATCGCGTCGGCGTCACCCGCCTCCGCCGCCCGGCGCAGCCAGTCACGGGCCTCGTCCGGATCGTCCTCGACGAGGAGTTCGCCCAGGTTGTACATGGCGAGGGCGCTGCCCGCCTCGGCGGCCTGCCGGAACCAGTGCCGGGCGCCGTCCGGGTCGTCCGCCTCGAAGCGCAGATACGTCCCGTGGTTCAGCATCGCGTAGACGTCGTGGGTCTGGGCCGCCCGCTCCGACCAGCGCACGGCCTCCCAGGGCCGCTCGGCGCGCAGGAGCAGGCCGTAGATCCCCATGGCGTCGGGCACCCCCGCGTGCGCCAGCGGCTCGTACGCCCTGAGCGCGATGTCCCGCCGGTCGGCCTCCAGGGCCCGCCAGCCGATGTTCGCGCGGGTTCCGGCGTCGTCCGCGCAGGCCTCCAGGGCGGCGTCCCAGACCGCCTCGGGCACCTGTTCCGCCTTGCCGTCGTGGTGGATCGGCGCGGTCGTGAGGCGGCCGTCCTCCTCTTCCAGCAAGGACGCCAGGGCGAGCCGGTCCTCGATCCGGATCGGGGCCAGCGCCCAGGCCAGCGCGTCCGACACCGCCTCGGGGGCGACGGGGGTGTCCAGGTAGGCGCGCGCCGCCAGGTCGAGGGCGAGGCCGGTGGGCGGGCCGCCGCCGATTCCGGTGAGCGGCCAGTCGCGTACGGCCCGCAGCAGTGCCTGCCGGACCGGGTCCGGGTCGGCGTTCCGTTCCATGAGGATGCTCATGGCCGTGGACATGTCGGCCTGGGCCCGCCACTCGGCCGCCTCCTCCGGGTGCGATCCGGCCAGCAGCTCCGCCAGGGTCTCCGTCGCCCCGGTGTGGCCCTCCTCGGCGGCCGTCCGGAGCCAGCCCAGCGCCGTTTCCCGGTCCTCGTCCAGCAGGGCGAGGCCGAGGGCGTTCGCCGCCGCGGGGTCGCCCTCGGCGGCGGCCCGGCTCCACCAGACCCGGGCCTCCACCGGATCGCCGGCCTCGGCCAGGCGACGGCCCAGCAGATACGGCGCGTCCTCCGCACTGTCCCCGCCCTGCGCAATGGCCCGCCGCAGCCAGTGCACGGCCTGCTCCGGGTCCTCGAGGCGGGCGCCCAGAGCGACCATGCCCGACGGTTCCCCCGCCTCGGCGGCCTGCGTGTAGTACCGAAGGGCCGCTTCCTCGTCGCCCTCCTGGGACTCCAGGTCACCCAGGGCGTACATGCACATCCCGTGCCCGGCCTCGACGCCCCGTTCCAGCCAGGTGCGGTAGCCGTCGGCGCCGCCCTGGATCGCGGCCTGGACGGCGAGGTTGAGCAGGGCGTCGGTGTTGCCCGCCTCGACGGCCCGGCGGAACCAGTACCGGGCGCCCTGGGTCAGCCCGTCCACGTTGAGCTCGATGCCCAGGTTGCGCATGGCCTCGGGATGTCCGGCCTCGGCCGCCCGCTCCAGCCAGTGCAGGGCGCCGGTGTGGTCACGGCGCCGGGCCAGGACCGTGCCGAGGTTGAGCATCGCCTCCTCGTTGCCCTCCTCGGCCGCCTGGCGGAACCAGCGCTCGGCCTCGGCCGCGTCGCCGCCGCCCTCGGTGAGGATCAGCCCGAGGTTGTTCATCGCCAGCAGGTTCCCGGTCCCCGCGGCCTGCCGGAACAGCTCCCTCGCCTGATCCGGGTCCTGGGTGTACAGCAGGGTGCCGAGGCTGTTCATCGCCTCGTCGTCACCGGCGTCCGCGGCCCGCCGCAGCCACTCCCGGGCGGTCTCCGGCTCGCTCTCCTCCAGCAGCCGGCCCAGGTCGACCATGGCCGCGACGCTGCCCGCCGCGACCGCGAGCTCGAACCACCGGCGCGCCTCCTCCGGCTCGTCCCAGCGCAGGTGCGCGCCGAAGTTGCGCAGTGCGTAGACGTCGCCGGTCTCCGCGGCCCGCCGCATCCAGTCGGTGCCCTCGGCGGGGTCCTCGCAGAGGATGCCGTAGATCCCCATGGCCTCGGCCTGTCCCGCCTCGGCGAGCGGGGCGAACACCTCGCGGGCCACGCCGTGCTCGTTCAGGGCGAGCGCGCGCCAGCCGACGGCCGACCGTGCGTCCTCGTCGTCGGCCGCCACCGCCACGGCCGCCTCCCACACCGCCTTCGGCACCGGGGGCTGGGCCTCGCGGCTGTCGAAGTCCTGGACGTAGTCGTTGACGGCGAGGGTGTCGGTGGCCTCGTCCGCCATCAGCAGGCTGTGCGCGCTGCGCCGGCCGCCGACGTCGACGGGGGTGCGCGCCCAGGTCAGGGCCTCCGCCAACTCGCCTTCTTCCGGGGGGTCCTGGAGGTAGGCACGCTCGACGAGGTCGAAGGCGAGCGGGCGCGGGACGGGGGTGGTCAGTCCGGTGCGGTGCCAGTCGAGGACCACGCGCAGCAGGTGCGAGCGGGCCGGGTGGTCGTCCGGGTCGGCGTTGAGCAGGCGTTGCACCAGTTGCGGTCCGGCGACGCACCACACGCCGAGCGCGATGCGCATGGCGACCGCCTGCCGCAGCGCCGCGTGGTTCACGCGCCGGGGCACCCGGGTGCGTTCGGCGGCCGACCACTCGCGCTGCCACTCCACCCGGCGGACCAGCGCGCGGTCGGTGAGCGCCTCGCCCACCGGGTTGTGCGACTCGGTGAGCGCGGCGAGTTCGTCGGAGCGGATGGTGCCGACCACGACGGCCCCGGCCAGCAGGAGCCGGCGCAGCATCTCGCGCAGTCCGCCGTGCTGGTAGCGCTCGACGTCGTCCAGCCACACCAGGGCGGAGCCGATCTCGTCCAGGGGCAGTTCGGTGACGTCGACGAGCATGTCCTCGACGGGGCGCAGCAGTCGGTGGCGGGGGAACTGGCGCCGGACCGTCTCCGCGGCCGAACGGCTCTTGCCCGCACCGGACTTGCCGGACACCAGCAGCATCCTTCTCGCCCTGGCCGCCTCGGCGAGCGCCAGGCTCAGGTCCTGGTCGCCGTCGCGGCGTACGTAGTTGAGGAACGGCGGCTCGCCGGGCAGGTCGACGCTCTTCACCCCGAACGCGCCGAGGTCGTCGAGTTCGTTGAGCCGGGCGGGCATGCCCTCGGGCCCCAGGCAGGTCAGGGACAGCGCCCGCCGGAACGCCGCCGCGTGCCGCGTCTGCGCCCGCACCGGAGCGCCGAGCCGGGCCAGGGCCGCCCCGAACTCCGGGCTCGCGTCGAGGACTTCGGCCAGCGGTACGCAGTACAGCCGCCGGTGCTGGTGTTCCCGGTCGGCGGCGACCACGACCGCGGCGAGCCGTCCGTCGCCGAGCACGACCCCCGCGCCGGACATCCCGCCCCAGCCCTCGGTGCCGGAGGCGGTGGAGGTGCCGGCGTCCAGCGGCATCCAGGACCGGGGCAGCCGCCGCCCCGCGCCGACCGGTGCCTTGGCCTGTCCGCTGGGCAGCAGCATGCCGCTGACCTGCTCGGTCTGGCGTACGACCCGTCCGGGGCCGCCCGGTTCGGGGTGCTGGGCCGACTGGTCGGGGAAGCCGATGGCCTCGCAGTCGGGTTCCGCGCGCCCGCCGAGCCGGACCAGCACGGGCGAGGCGGAGAAGGGGACGAGCCAGGCGGGCCCCTGGTCGTCGTCGCGGGCCGAGAGCAGTGCCAGGTCCCAGTCCTCGTCCTCCCAGACCACCTGCATCGGCACCCAACTGCCCACGCGCTGCTGGGCCCGCCGTACGACCCGGGCCTTGACCTCGTACCGGCCGTCCGCGATCACATGGCGGGCGGTGAGCACGCCCCGCATCCCGATCACGACCCCGGAGCCCTGTCTGCCCGGCGGCGCCCAGATCTCGGCCAGCCGGTCGTCCCACAGTGAGCCCATGCCCCGCTCCCCGTGCCCGCTCTCCCAGTCGCCCGGCTCGCTAGTCGCCCGGCTCGGTCTGCTCGCCGCTCACGTCGAGCGGCCCGCCCTCGCTCTTCGGCACCAGCCGCAGGGTCACGGTCTGGGTCTCCTGGGCCCCGGAGCGCATTCCGCCGCCGAGGTTGAGCACCCACCACTGGACCCGGCCCGAGCCGTCGCGCTCCCTGCTGGCCACGGCCTCCAGGGTGACGGTCACCTCGGCGACCTCGAACCGCACGGCCTTGCCCGCCCCGGCCCGCCGCGCGCTCTCCAGCTCGGCGCGCAGCCCCTCGATGGCGTCCGACAGACCCACCAGACCGCGTTCGTCCATCACGAACCCCCCGCCAAGTGCCGCCCGTGCCGGAGCCATTGTGCTCCGCACATGGGCGCCTGGGGAGCGGAACGGCAGGGCACGGTCCGCGACGGCGGTTCCGGCTTCCGGCGGAGCGCTCAGCCGCCGTAGAACAGTTCGTCCACCACGCCCCGCGCCCGGCGGGCGGTGCGGCGGTAATCGTCGAGCATGTCGCCGACGCGGCCGGGGCCGTAGCCCAGGTAGCGGCCGACGGCTGCCAGTTCGCGGGGGTCCGAGGGGAAGGTGTCGCCGGCGCGGCCGCGGACGAGCATGACGGCGTTGCGGACCCGGGTGGCCAGGACCCACGCCTCGTCGAGGGTCGCCGCCTCCTCCGTGGGGATCAGGTCGGCCGCCGCCGCCGCGGCGAGGGCGGCCCGGGTGCGGGTGGTGCGCAGGCCGGGCTCGTGCGCGCCGTGCCGCAACTGGAGGAGCTGGACCGTCCATTCGACGTCGGAGAGGCCGCCGGGGCCGAGCTTGGTGTGGAGCTTGGGGTCGGCGCCGCGCGGCAGGCGTTCGGACTCCATACGGGCCTTCAGGCGGCGGATCTCACGGACCGCGTCGTCGCCGAGTCCGGCGGCCGGGTAGCGCAGCGGGTCGATCAGCTCGATGAAGCGGCGGCCCAGGTCCTCGTCGCCCGCGACCGGCTCGGCCCGCAGTAGCGCCTGCGACTCCCAGACCAGCGACCAGCGCCGGTAGTAGGCCTCGTACGACTTCAGCGTGCGCACCATCGGCCCGCTCTTGCCCTCGGGGCGCAGGTCGGCGTCGATGAGCAGGGGCGGGTCGGCGCTCGGGATCTGGAGCAGCCGGCGCATCTCGGAGACGACGCGGTTCGCTGCCTTGGCGGCCTCCTGCTCGTCGACGCCGTCGCGCGGCTCGTGCACGAACAGCACGTCCGCGTCGGAGCCGTAGCCCAGTTCGTGGCCGCCGAAGCGGCCCATGCCGATCACCGCGAACCGGGTCGGCAGGGTGTCGCCCCAGCCCTCGCGGACGACCGCGCGCAGGGTGCCCGCGAGGGTCGCCGCGTTCAGGTCCGAGACGGCGCCCCCGACCAGGTCCACCAGTGCGCCCTGGTCGGCCTCGGCGGGCTGCGCCTCGGTGCCGTAGGAGCCGACGATGTCCGCGGCGGCCGTACGGAAGAGTTCGCGGCGGCGGACGCCACGGGCGGCGGTGACGGCCTGGGCGCCGCCCTCGGCGCGGCCGACCGCGGCGAGGATCTCCTGTTCCAGGTGGGCCCGGGGGCGGGGTTCGAGGCCGCCACCGCGTCCGTCGCCGTCACCGAGCAGCGCCACCGCCTCGGGGGCGCGCATCAGCAGATCGGGGGCGAGGCGTCCGGCGGACAGGACACGGGCGAGGTTCTCCGCCGCCGCGCCCTCGTCCCTGAGCAGCCGTAGATACCAAGGGGTCTTGCCGAGCGCGTCGGAGACCTTGCGGAAGTTGAGCAGGCCCGCGTCCGGGTCGGCGGAGTCGGCGAACCAGCCCAACAGGACGGGGAGCAGGGTGCGCTGGATGGCGGCCTTGCGGGTGACGCCGGACGCCAGCGCCTCCAGGTGGCGAAGAGCCGCCGCCGGGTCGGCGTAACCGAGCGCCACCAGCCGCTCCCGCGCCGCCTCACTGCTCAACCGGGCCTCACCGGGCGCGAGTTGGGCGACCGCGTCGAGCAGCGGCCGGTAGAACAGCTTCTCGTGCAGCCGTCGTACGACACCGGCGTGCCGTCGCCATTCGCGGTTGAGGTCGGCCACGGGATCGCTGCGCAGGCCCAGGGAGCGGCCGATGCGGCGCAGATCGGCGTCGTCCTCGGGGACGAGGTGGGTGCGGCGCAGCCGGTACAGCTGGATGCGGTGCTCCATGGAGCGCAGGAAGCGGTAGGCGTCGTCCAGTTGGGCGGCGTCGGCCCGGCCGACGTAACCGCCTGCGGCGAGGGCCTTCAGGGCATCCAGGGTGGTGCCGCTGCGCAGCGAGGCGTCGGCCCGCCCGTGCACCAACTGAAGGAGCTGTACGGCGAATTCGACGTCCCTGAGGCCGCCGGGACCGAGCTTGAGCTGGCGGTCCAGTTCGGCGACGGGGATGTTCTCCACCACCCGGCGCCGCATCTTCTGCACGTCGGCGACGAAGTTCTCCCGCTCGGCGGCCTTCCAGACGAGGGGTTCGAGCGCGGCGACGTACTCCTCCCCCAGCTCGATGTCCCCGGCCACCGGGCGGGCCTTGAGCAGCGCCTGGAACTCCCAGGTCTTGGCCCAGCGCTGATAGTAGGCGAGGTGGCTGCTGAGGGTGCGCACGAGGGGGCCGTTACGGCCCTCAGGACGCAGATTGGCGTCGACGGGCCAGATGGACCCCTCGACGGTCGTCTCGGAACAGATCCGCATCATGTGCGAGGCGAGCCGGGTGGCGGCCCTGAGGGCCTTGCTCTCATCAGCCCCGTCCGTCGCCTCCCCGACGAAGATGACATCGACGTCGGAGACGTAATTGAGCTCGTGTCCCCCGCACTTGCCCATCGCGATCACCGCGAGCCGGCAGGCGGCGGCGTCCTCGGGGGCGGCGGCGCGGGCGATGGCGAGCGCGGCGCGCAGGGTGGCGGTGGCGAGGTCGGCCAGCTCGGCGGCGGACTCGGCGACATCGGTGGTGCCGCACACGTCACGGGCGGCGATGGACAGCAGACAGCGCCGGTAGGCGACGCGCAGCGAGACGGGGTCGGTGGCCTCGGCGAGGCCCCGCTCGAACTCGGCCACGCCGGGGTGCAGATCCCTGGGCTCGTAGGTGACGAGGGCGTGCCAGTCGCCGGAGTGCCGGGCGAGATGCTCGGCGAGCGCGGCGGAGGCGCCGAGGACACCGAGGAGGCGGTCGCGCAAGGGCTTGGCGGCTATGACCGTGTCCAGCAGCTCACGATGCGCGGTGTCGCCGACCTGCGCCTCCAGCAACCGCACCAGACCATGCAGGGCGAGATCGGGATCGGCGGTCTCGCCGAGGGCCTCCAGCAGGACCGGGTCGTCGCGTACGGGGGCCAGTTCCGGGGCCTCCAGGAGCCGCTCGGCGGCGCTCGGATCGGTGAAGCCGTGCCGCAGCAGCCGTGTGAAGGTACTGCTTCTGCGCCCCGGCGCCGTCATCCCGGCCTCCTGTCCGATCAAGGTCGTACCGAGTCGAGCGTAACCGCACCGCTGGTGAGAAGCTCCGATGAGTTCGGGGGCGGGAGGGGGTCTGCCCTTGTATGACCAACCAACCGCACACTCGCCTGGACCCCCGCTACAGCGACGAGAAGGCCACGGCGAAGCCCTGGTCCGAGGCGCAGGCGCTACTGACGTCGGCCGAACTGTTCTGGATCTCGACGGTACGGCCGGACGGGCGCCCGCATGTGACGCCGCTGCCCGCGGTCTGGTCGTCGGGCGCCCTGCACTTCTGCACCGGGCCCGAGGAGCGCAAGGCCCGCAACCTGGCCGCGAACCCGCAGGTGGTGCTGACCACCGGCACGAACACCTGGGACCGGGGCTACGACCTGGTCGTCGAGGGCGAGGCGGTCCGGGTGACGGAGGAGGACCGGCTGCGCGAGCTGGCGGCGGCCTGGGAGGCGAAATACGGCAGCTTCTGGCACTTCGAGGTACGGAACGGCTGCTTCCACCACGGAGCGGGGCACGCTTTCGTGTTCTCGGTGGCGCCGGGCACCGTTTTCGGCTTCGGTAAGGGTGACCCGTTCAGCCAGACCCGTTGGCGATTCTCCAGGGAGGACTAGCGATGGACTTCACCCTTGAAGTGATCCCGCTGCCCGTGAGCGACATCGACCGTGCCAGGGACTTCTACCGGGACAAGGTCGGTTTCCACGTCGACATCGACCAGGAGGTCATGCCGGGCATGCGGATCGTCCAGCTGACGCCTCCGGGCTCCGGCTGTTCGCTCGCGCTGGGCGACAACCTCTGGGACCTGGCGGAGGGTGAGTCGAAACCGCGGCCCGGCTCCTACCAGGGCCTCCAGCTGTGCGTGGCCGACATCAAGGCGGCGCGGGCGGAGCTGGTGGAGCGGGGTCTGGACGTGTCCGAGCCGGTGCAGTACGCCCCGGACGACGGCGCGACCTTCATGTACTTCAAGGACCCCGACGGCAACGGCTGGTCGATCCAGGAGTACCGCGTCCGGGGCGAGAAGCCCTTGCACAAACTCCTCTCGGAGCTGGCGGGCTGACACCCTTCAGTCGGTCCCGCTCTGCGTGAACGGACACCCCGGCAGCCGCCGATACCACCACCGCCGCTCCGGATCGGCGAGCGGATCCGGCAGCGTACGGGCCCGGTACCGCGCATCCAGTACGGCGACGATCCGCGCCAGCTCGGCACGGTCCCGCGGACCCAGATTCCGCAGGACGGTGTCGAGCACGTCGCGCGCATGGCGAACATCCCGCAACGAACAGCCACGGCACCCGCAGTCGTCCCCGTACGGGTACCGCGTGCGGTTCCCCGGCGGACTCAGGAAGTCCCGGTACCGCCGCAGGGCGACGCCGGTGACGGTGGGGAAGACGTCATAGTCGTCCGACAGCTCCTCGTACCGGTGGACGGCGAGGCCGGCACGGCTGGAGAGCCCGCGTATCGGGGGCGGCGGCGGTACGTCGAACCGACGCGGGCTCTCTCGGAGTCGCAAGCGCTGCGCGTCCCGCAGCGAACCGGGCCGCTTACGCGGCATCGGCCTTTCGGGTAGGCGAGTTCATGGACGAAGCATAAGCCATGGTTGAGTTGCTGGCCCTGCCTCCATGTGGTGGACTGGAAATTGGGTTGCAGCCTACGTCCTTGAGCCGGCAAGCCTCTCACTCTTCTTCTCTCATCTTCCTGTCATCTTCCCGAAGCCACAGGTCTGTGATTCGAATGAGTGATGACGTAGTTGCGCACAGGAAAATTGGTTCCTGGCGTCAGCGCGCAAGTGCCCACATTGCGGTCGTACAGGCCGAGCTGGACCGCATTGAGGGTATGGAGGCCCTGTCCGGGCACGACAAGAAGCTTGCGGACAAAGCACATCAGCTTCTGCACGGGGCACGCCAGGCGACCGATTCCTGGCCACCTTTCTGGGCCGCCGCATCCGCAAGAGACCGCACCTTGGCCACCATTCACGAAGCCGAGTTGATTGTCCTCAAACTCACGCCTGCCCAGGAGATCGGTTGGGCAGGATCCACCGTCCTGGCCAAAGGTATCCAGCACTTGGGGCAGGAGGACCCGCGCCTCAAGCTGCTTGAGGAACACCTGCGCGAGCACAACAACATGCTGGATGACGGAGGCAGGCATCTCGCGGCGGACGTCCTTCATGCCGCCAATCACACAGAAGAGGTGGAAATAGCCAGGGTCCGAAATTTCCGCAACATCTTGCTTCTCACTTTCCTGGCTCTTTCCGCGTTCACCGTCCTCCTCATTCTTTCGGGCTATCAGAATCCTGCGGCACTCGCGGACAAGCTGTGCTTCCGACCGCCCGCCCCCACCCCCGAGGACACCAACGCCAAGGATTATGTGTGCCCCGTCGGGCAGGGTCCTGCCGATGGCGACAACGTATTGCTGGTGGCATCCCTGGGCGCCGCATCCGCAGCACTCGCTGGCGCCACGTCCATTCGGCACATACGCGGATCCGCTGTTCCGTACATGGTGCCGATGAGTCTGCTCATTCTGCGCATCCCCATCGGCGCCTTGTCTGCCATTTTGGGGCTGGTCCTCATACACGGAGAATTCATCCCAGGACTGTCCGCACTGGACAGCGGGGCACAGATCGCCGCATGGGCCGTGGCATTCGGGATCGGCCAGGAAAGCCTGACACGGCTGCTCGACAAGAAGGGCAACCTGCTCCTGGAGAACGTGCGTGGTTCAGCGCGGGCCGTGGAATCACCGCCGCCCCCTACCGACATGCTGATAAAGCCCGTGCTACAGCCCGGCGGACCCAATGGAGCCAAGCCCGGTGGTGACGGAGCGACAGACGAGGAAGCGGAGTCCGAGAGGACACACGAAAGCGGCGAAGAGGCAGTTGAGCAGGCGAGGCCGCACGAGGAGGACAGGCAAGGAGGCTGAAGGGCGGCACGAAAAAACCCGGACGCACACAGCGCCCGGGTCTCCCCGCGTCAGCATCTACAGCACCGGCAGGTTCTTCCGCAGCTCGAACGCCGTGACCTCCGAGCGGTACTCCTCCCACTCCGAGCGCTTGTTGCGCAGGAAGAAGTCGAAGACGTGCTCGCCCAGCGTCTCGGCGACGAGGTCGCTGCGCTCCATGAGGGTCAGGGCCTCGCCGAGGTTCTGCGGGAGGGGCTCGATGCCCATCGCGCGGCGTTCGGCGTCGGAGAGGGCCCAGACGTCGTCCTCGGCGCCCGGCGGGAGTTCGTAGCCCTCCTCGATGCCCTTGAGGCCGGCGGCCAGCAGCAGGGCGTACGCCAGGTAGGGGTTGGCGCCGGAGTCCAGGGAGCGGACCTCGACGCGGGCCGAGCCGGTCTTGCCGGGCTTGTACATCGGGACGCGGACCAGCGCCGAGCGGTTGTTGTGGCCCCAGCAGATGTAGGAGGGGGCCTCACCGCCGGCGCCGGCCGTGCGCTCCGAGCCGCCCCAGATGCGCTTGTAGGAGTTCACCCACTGGTTGGTGACCGCGGAGATCTCGGCGGCGTGCCGCAGCAGGCCCGCGATGAAGGAGCGGCCGACCTTGGACAGCTGGTACTCGGAGCCGGACTCGTAGAACGCGTTCCGGTCGCCCTCGAACAACGACAGGTGCGTGTGCATGCCGCTGCCCGGGTGCTCGGAGAACGGCTTCGGCATGAACGTCGCCTGCACGCCCTGCTCCAGCGCCACCTGCTTCATGACCAGGCGGAACGTCATGATGTTGTCCGCCGTGGAGAGCGCGTCGGCGTAGCGCAGGTCGATCTCCTGCTGGCCGGGCGCGCCCTCGTGGTGGGAGAACTCCACCGAGATGCCCATCGACTCCAGCATGGTGATCGCCTGGCGGCGGAAGTCCATACCGACGTTGGTCGGGGTGTGGTCGAAGTAGCCGGAATTGTCGGCCGGGGTGGGCCGGGAGCCGTCCAGCGGACGGTCCTTCAGCAGGAAGAACTCGATCTCGGGGTGCGTGTAGAAGGTGAAGCCCAGGTCGGAGGTGCGGGCCAGGGCGCGCTTGAGGACGTAGCGCGGGTCCGCGAAGGACGGGGAGCCGTCCGGCATGAGGATGTCGCAGAACATGCGGGCCGTGCCGGGGGTCTCCGCGCGCCAGGGCAGGACCTGGAAGGTGGAGGGGTCCGGCTTGGCGATCATGTCGGACTCGTATACCCGGGCGAAGCCCTCGATCGCCGAGCCGTCGAAGCCGATGCCCTCGTCGAAGGCCTGTTCAAGCTCGGCCGGGGCCACGGCGACGGACTTGAGGAAGCCCAGCACGTCCGTGAACCACAGGCGTACGAACCGGATGTCCCGCTCCTCCAACGTACGGAGCACGAACTCCTGCTGCTTGTCCATCTTCCGCTTCCCCATCCTTGCTGGTCAGGCCACCATCCCGTGTACCGCGGGAGGGCGGTCGGGCACCTGAGCATCACACCACAACAGCGTTTCACGCGCGTTGCCGACCTTGATCGACTGGCTGACCCCGGTCTGAACGCCCGGCGCACCGCGCCTCTGCCGCCCATCTTGCCTGCTCGGACCGACATTCGTAATGCCTGGCCACCCGCGGAAGCCTCGTTGGGGGACCCCGAGTTAATTGGTATTTCAGATGCAAGTTTTAATGGTGGCGAACCGGGCGAGAGCGCGCACCGGTCCAGAGCCAGAAGGAGCCTTGATGCTGTCCGTACAGTCCGCCGCCACCGTCCGCGCGACCCTCCCCGCCGTGGGCGCCAACCTGGACGCGATCACCGAGCGCTTCTACGCCGGGATGTTCGCCGCCCGCCCCGAGCTGCTGCGCGACCTCTTCAACCGCGGCAACCAGGCGGCCGGCACCCAGCGCCAGGCCCTCGCGGGTTCCATTGCCGCCTTCGCGACGTATTTGACAGACCACCCGGACGACCGGCCCGACGCGATGCTCGCCCGCATCGCCCACAAGCACGCCTCTCTCGGCGTCGCCCCCGACCAGTACGGCATCGTCCACGAGCACCTGTTCGCCGCCATCGTCGACGTCCTCGGCGAGGCCGTCACACCCGAGGTCGCGGCTGCCTGGGACGAGGTCTACTGGCTGATGGCGAACGCCCTGATCGCCCTGGAGAAGCGGCTGTACGAGGAGTCCCGCGAGCCCGGCTGGCGGGACTGGGAGGTCGTGGAGCGCGTCGCGGAGACGGCTGACGTGGTCACCTTCCGGCTGCGCCCGTCCGACGGCGGCCCGGTGGCGGACTTCCGCGCGGGCCAGTACGTCTCGGTCCGCGTCGAACTCCCGGACGGCGCCCGGCAGATCCGGCAGTACAGCCTGTCCGGGGCGCCGGACTCCGCGCTGCGCCAGATCAGCGTGAAGCGGGTGGCCGAGGACGCCGGCTCCCCGGCGGGCGAGGTCTCCGAGCACCTCCACGCGCGCGTGCAGGAGGGCGCCGTACTGGAGCTGTCCGCCCCCTACGGCGACCTCGTCCTGGGCGCGGACACCGACCGCCCCCTGCTGCTGGCCTCCGCGGGCATCGGCGTCACCCCGATGATCGCCATGCTGGCCCAGCTGGCCCAGGACGGCAGCGCCTGCCCGGTCACCGTCCTGCACGGCGACCGTTCCCCCGCCGACCACGCCCTGCGCACCGACCAGGAGCTCTACGCGGCCAAGCTCGCGGAGGCGCGGGTGCACTTCTGGTACGAGGAGGACGCCCCCGAGGACGCCCACACCGGCCTGGTCGACCTCGCGGACATCGCCGTGGCACCCGGCACGCACGCGTACCTGTGCGGCCCGCTCCCCTTCATGCGGGCGGTGCGCACCCAGCTGATCGGCAAGGGAGTGGCGCCCGCGGACATCCACTACGAGGTCTTCGGCCCCGACCTCTGGCTCACCCAGGGCTGAGCCCTACGACGGCGCCCGGCCGATCTCCAGCAGCAGCGGTCCGGTCGGCGCGGTGACCATGTCGCCGATGGTGAGCGGGTCCAGGGAGGCGAAAAACGCCTCCTGGGCCCGCCGCAGGGCACCGCGCAGGCGGCAGGCGGGGCTCAGCGGACAGGGCGCGGTGCCGCCGCCCTCGCAGTCGACGACGTCGCCGTCGCCCTCGAAGGAGCGCACCACGGCGCCCACGGACGCCGTACGCCCCTTGTCGGTGAGCGCCAGACCGCCGCCCCGGCCGCGGCGGGCGTCGACCAGTCCCTGGTGCTGGAGCTCGGCGACGACCTTCGCGGCGTGCGTGTACGGCACGTCCATGTCGGCTGCGACCTCACGCGTGGTGGGCGTGGCCCCTTCGGAGACGGAGAGTCGCATCAGGATCCGCAGGGCGAGGTCGGTGGAGCGCAGCAGCCGCATATCGGCAAGCGTAGGTGCAGGCTCGGATAATGTGCATCTGCGGTTCGCATTAAGGGGCGGGGCTTCGCATCGAAAGTACTGGTCGGCACCTGTCGGGCTGCTGTCGATTGCGTAGCGATCCGGCCCTTTCCTGTGCCCTCCCTTCGAGAGGTCACTCCTTCACCATTACGATCAGCGGACCCGACCGTCCCTTTCCGCAGAAGGACATCACGCCATGGGATCCGCCAAGAAGAGCAACGCGGCGCGCAAAGCCCGCATAGAAGAGATGCGGCGCGCCGAGCAGGCTCGCGAGCGCCGCAACCGGATCCTCACGATCGGCGCCAGTGTGACGGTGGTGGCCGCCCTGGTCGTCGGCGCGGTCGTGCTGGTGCAGTCGCAGGACGACGAGGACACCGCGTCCGACTCCAAGACCACCGGCAAGCTGGTGGCCGGCGCCGACGGCGTGAGCACCTGGAAGGGCGGCAAGCTCACCCAGACCCACGTGGACAAGAAGGTCAAGTACCCGGTCGAGCCCCCGGTCGGCGGCGACCACAACCCGGTCTGGCAGAACTGCAACGGCGACGTCTACACCGAGGCCGTGGCGAACGAGAACGCGGTGCACTCGCTGGAGCACGGCGCGGTCTGGGTGACGTACACCAGCAAGGCCAAGAAGGCCGACGTGGAGGCGCTCGCGGCGAAGGTGAAGCAGACGCCGTACACGCTGATGAGCCCCTACGAGAACCAGAAGTCGCCGATCATGCTGTCGGCGTGGGGTGCGCAGCGCACGGTGACGGGCGCGGACGACGCGAACCTCGGCAAGTTCTTCGAGAAGTACGTGCAGGGCGAGCAGACGCCGGAGCCGGGCGCCGCGTGCACGGGCGGTAAGGCGGAGTGATGAAGCACGTCGGGTGGGTCGCGGGGGCCGCGGCGGCGGTCCTCGTCGCGGCCGGTGCGATCACCTACGCCGTCGCCGACGGCGAGGGGACCGCCGCGTCCCCCACCGCCGACTCCGCGGACGCCGGGTTCGCGCGGGACATGGCGGTGCACCACCAGCAGGCCGTGGAGATGTCGTACATCGTGCGCGACCGCACCGACGACACCGAGGTGCGGCGGCTCGCGTACGACATCGCGCAGACGCAGGCCAACCAGCGCGGGATGCTGCTGGGCTGGCTCGATCTGTGGGAGCTGCCGAAGGTGTCCTCGGATCCGCCGATGACCTGGATGGACATGGGCTCCATGGCCTCCGGCGAGGACGGCGCGCTGATGCCGGGCATGGCGACGAACACCGAGATGAAGAAGCTGGAGACCCTGAGCGGCAAGCAGGCGGAGGTGTTCTACCTCCAGCTGATGACCGACCACCACAAGGGCGGCATCCACATGGCCGAGGCCTGTGTGAAGCGGTGCGAGGTGAAGGTGGAGACGCGGCTCGCGACGACCATGGTCAACGGCCAGGAGTCGGAGATCGCGCTGATGGCGGGAATGCTGAAGGACCGGGGCGCGAAGGCCCGGCCCTAGGGCGCCCGGCGTAGCCGCGCGTGGGGTGGCCCACACCCCCGCGCCACCCCATCGCGTCGCTCTGACGATTACACTGGGCGCGTGCCTCAACTTCGCCTCGCCCTGAACCAGATCGACTCGCGCGTCGGTGACCTCGCCCAGAACACCGAGACGATTCTCCGCTGGACCCGGCACTCCGCCGAACAGGGAGCGCATCTCGTGGCGTTCCCGGAGATGGCGCTGACCGGGTATCCCGTGGAGGACCTGGCCCTGCGCTCCTCCTTCGTGGAGGCGTCCCGCGCGGCCCTGCGCACGCTGGCCGCCAAGCTCGCCGAGGAGGGCTTCGGGGAGCTCCCGGTGGTCGTCGGCTACCTCGACCGGTCCGACACGGCCCAGCCGAAGTACGGCCAGCCGGCGGGCGCCCCGCGCAACGCGGCGGCGGTCCTGCACCGCGGCGAGGTGGCGCTCACCTTCGCCAAGCACCACCTGCCGAACTACGGCGTCTTCGACGAGTTCCGCTACTTCGTGCCCGGCGACACCATGCCGGTGATCCGGGTGCACGGGGTGGACGTGGCCCTCGCCATCTGCGAGGACCTGTGGCAGGACGGCGGCCGGGTCCCCGCGGCGCGCTCCGCCGGGGCCGGCCTGCTGCTCTCCATCAACGCCTCGCCGTACGAGCGCGACAAGGACGACACCCGGCTCGAACTGGTCCGCAAGCGCGCCCAGGAGGCGGGCTGCACCACCGCCTACCTCGCCATGATCGGCGGCCAGGACGAGCTGGTCTTCGACGGTGACTCGATCGTGGTCGACGCGAGCGGTGAAGTGATCGCGCGGGCGCCGCAGTTCGCGGAGGGCTGTGTGGTCCTGGACCTCGACCTGCCCGCGGCGTCGCCGAACCCGCCGACGGGCGTGGTGGACGACGGCCTGCGCATCGACCGCGTGATCCTCTCCGAGGACCCCCTCCCCGCCTACACGCCGGAACTGACGGGCGGCTACGCCGACCGCCTCGACGACGACGAGGAGGTCTACTCGGCGCTGGTCGTGGGCCTGCGCGCGTACGTCGCCAAGAACGGCTTCAAGTCGGTCCTGATCGGACTGTCGGGAGGCATCGACTCGGCCCTCGTCGCCGCCATCGCCTGCGACGCGGTGGGCGCGCAGAACGTGTACGGCGTCTCGATGCCCTCGAAGTACTCCTCCGACCACTCCAAGGACGACGCGGCGGAACTGGCACGGCGTACGGGCCTCAACTTCCGTACGGTGCCGATCGCCCCGATGTTCGACGCATACATGGCGTCGACGGAGCTGACGGGCCTGGCCGAGGAGAACCTCCAGTCCCGCCTCCGCGGTACCCTCCTCATGGCGATCTCCAACCAGGAGGGCCACATCGTCCTGGCGCCGGGCAACAAGTCGGAGCTGGCGGTGGGGTATTCGACGCTGTACGGCGACTCGGTGGGCGCGTACGGCCCGATCAAGGACGTCTACAAGACGTCAATCTTCCGCCTCGCGGAGTGGCGCAACCGCTCGGCGGCGGAGCGCGGCCAGACGCCCCCGATCCCGGAGAACTCCATCACCAAGCCCCCGAGCGCGGAACTGCGCCCCGGCCAGGTCGACACCGACTCGCTCCCCGACTACCCGGTCCTGGACGCCATCCTGGAGCGCTACGTCGACCGCGACCAGGGCGCCGACCTGATCGTCGCCGCGGGCTTCGACCCGGCCCTCGTCACCAAGACGCTCCGCATGGTCGACACGGCCGAGTACAAGCGCCGCCAGTACCCGCCGGGCACGAAGATCTCGCCCAAGGGCTTCGGCAAGGACCGACGGCTGCCGATCACCAACGGGTGGCGGGAGACGGCGTAGGACCAACAGGGGTCCAGAGGCGGAACCTCTGGACCCCTGTCCCGTTCAGGTCCGCACAGCCTCCGCCTCCTGAGGCAGATGCCCGGCGATCAGTCGCTCGCGGCCCGGTTCCGGTACCCGCCGCCGGTCCACGGCGTACGCCACTCCGGCGACCCCCAGCCCCAACACCGCCAACCCCGCCCCCGCCACCGCCGGCGAAGTCACCCCGAAGCCCGCCGCCAGCGCGACCCCGCCGATCCAAGCACCCCCGGCGTTGGCCAGGTTGAAGGCGGCCTGGTTGGCGGAGGAGGCCAGGGAGGGGGCTGCCGACGCCTTCTCCATGACCATCAGTTGGAGGGGGGAACCGGTCACGAAGGCCGCCGTGCCGAGCAGGACCACCGCCGGCGCCGCGCTCCACGCGGACGACATGAGCAGCGGGAACAGGGCCAGCACCAACGCCAGCGACGCCAGCCCGCCGAACAGCGTCGCGCGCATCGCGTGGTCCGCGAGGCGGCCGCCCAGCAGGTTGCCGATCGTCGCGCCGACGCCGAACAGCGCGAGCAGCAGGGTGACACTGGCGTCGGCGTACCCGGCCGCGTCCGTCAGCATCGGGGTCACATAGCTGTACGCCGCGAACAGCGCACCGAAGCCCGCCACCGTGGTGCCGAGGGCCAGCCACACGGGGAGGGAGCGCAGGGCGGCCAACTCGCCGCGCAGGCCGTGGGAGGGATTGATCCCACCATCCCGCGGGATCAGCAGGGCCAGGGACGCGATAGCCGCTACGCCTATCGCGCTCACGCCCAGGAACGTGACCCGCCAGCCCAGGTGCTGGCCCACGAGCGTGGCGACGGGGACGCCCGCGACGTTGGCGACCGTCAGGCCCAGGAACATCAGGGAGACCGAGCGGGCCTTGCGTTCCGGGGCGACCAGGCTCGTGGCGACCACCGCGCCTACGCCGAAGAAGGCGCCGTGCGGCAGGCCGCTCAGGAAGCGGGCCGCGAGCAGCCAGCCGTTGTCGGGGGCGAGGGCGGACAGCGCGTTGCCGGCCACGAAGAGCACCATCAGGCCGATCAGGACCTTGCGGCGGGACATCCGGGCGGTGACGGCGGCGAGCAGCGGGGCGCCGATGACGACGCCGAGGGCGTACGCCGAGACCAGGTGACCGGCGCTGGGGATGGAGATGCCGAGGTCGGCCGCGACGTCGGGCAGCAGGCCCATCATCACGAACTCGGTCGTGCCGATGCCAAAGGCGCCGACGGCCAGGGCGAGCAGGGCCAGGGGCATGGAGGGTCTGTGCCTTTCGGGGAGCGGAGGTCCACACATCTTATGTTCACGTGCGGAACAAACACTCCCAGGCGCAGTATTCCGGGAGGTGAAGGCCCGGTTACCGTGGGCTTTTAGGACGCTGTTGTGTCGACCTTCACACGCGCCGCGACCGGCAGATGGTCGCTCCCGGTCTCCGGCAGCGTCCACGAGGTGACCGGCTCGATGCCCTTCACCAGGATCTGGTCGATCCGCGCCATCGGGAACGACGCCGGCCAGCTGAACCCGAAGCCGCTGCCCGCCGCGCCCTGCGTGGAGCGCATCTGGGAGGTGACGGCGTTCAGTGCGCGGTCGTTCATCGTGCCGTTCAGATCGCCGAGCAGCACGCTCCGCGGAAGCTTCTCGTGGGCGATGGCCTCGCCCAGGGCGTCCGCGCTCTTGTCACGCTGGCGGGCGGTGAACCCGGCCTCCATCTTCACGCGCACCGACGGGAGATGGGCGACGTAGACCGCGACCTCGCCGGAGGGGGTGGTGACCGCGGCGCGCATGGCCCGGGTCCAGCCGAGTTTGATGTCGACGGCCTTCACGCCGCTCAGCGGGTACTTGCTCCACAGGCCGACCGTGCCCTGCACGGAGTGGTACTTGTACGTCGCCGCCAGCGCCTTCTCGTACACCGGCACCGCCGTCGCGGTCAGTTCCTCCAGTGCCACCACGTCCGCCTCGGAGGCGGCCACGTCGCGGGCGGTTCCGGCGGGGTCGGGGTTGTCGGCGTTGACGTTGTGCGTGGCGATGGTGAGGTCGCCGCCCGAGGCGGTCTTGTCGGTGAGCAGCCCGCCGAAGAGGTTGAGCCAGACGACCGCGGGCAGCACCATCGCGATCAGTGCGGTCGCCGACTTGCGCACCAGGCCGATGACCAGCAGCAGCGGCACGAACAGACCGAGCCACGGCAGGAACGTCTCGGTGAGGCTGCCGAGGTTGCCGATGGCGTTGGGGATGCGCGAGTGCAGCAGCATGACCAGGGCGAGCAGTACCGCGACGGCGGCGGTGACGATGCCCCGGCGCCAGATCCGCCGGTCACCGCGCCAGCCGGCCAGCCACCGCCCCAGCAGACGCCGGAACCGGTCCCCTCGGCGCTCGGGTCCCGAGCCGCCGCTGTCCGTCTCCGTCATGTACGCCTGCTGCGCCATACCGTCGCCTCACTGACTGCCGTGCACACCATCGTCCCCCGCGGTTACGACCCTAGGGGATGATCGGTTCTGTTCCTGCCGTCGCATGACGGCCGTACGGGCACGAGGACGTACAAGTCGCCTCGCGGAGTTCCGGCCGTCCGGCGGGAAAGCGCGCTCTGTGACGAAACGCGCACATGGGCGCTACGGAGGAGGCGAACTGACGGGCCGTAGCCCTTCCAGCAGGGTGTCGACGATCTGCTCCGACAGGCCGTCCGGCAGGTCAGCGTCCGGGCGCATCACCGAGCGCAGCAGCATCGGGCCCACGAACAGGTCGTTGAGGAGCTCCACATCGACGTCCTCGCGCAGCTCGCCGTTGCGCTGGCCGCGGCGCAGCACCTCGACGCCGAGCCGGCGTCGGGGTGCGACGACGAGGTTGTGGTACGCCGTCCACACTTTCGGGCTGCTCTTCATCTGGGCGTGGACGTTGTGCAGGATCGCCGAGGAGCGGCTGAGCAGACCGCGCTGTCGGAGCGACTCCAGCAGGACGACGAGGTCGTCGCGCATGGAGGTGCCGGGCAGCTCGGCGTCGGGCGGTTCGGCGGCCCGTACGACGTCGACGAACAGCTCCTCCTTGCCGCTCCAGCGACGGTAGATGGCGGCCTTGCCGACTCCGGCGGTACGGGCGATCCGCTCGATGGAGAGCTCCGCGAGCGGCACGCCCTCCTCCAGGAGCTTCATCACGCCCTCGATGATGGCGCGCTCCACGGCCTCGCTCCGGGGGCGGCCCCGGACCGGACCGGTCCGACTGTCAGCGAGGTTCACCTGTGTGGATCCCTTCCGTATACCGGAGATTCTCCCTTACGAGGGGTCCTCGGCCCGTCCCGGCAGGAACAGCGCCACCACCACCGCGCCGATCAGCGCGACCGCGGCGCCCCCGAGGGCGGTGACGTGCATGGCGTGCAGGAAGGAGTCGTTGGCCTGCGCGATCAACGGCTTGCCCTCGGGGCCGAGTCGCGCGGCGACGGCCAGCGTGGACTCGATGGACTCGCCCGCCGTGTGGCGCAGCTCCGGCGGCAGGGCGGTGAGGTCGCCCTCGATCGCCGAGCGGTAGGAGGTGGACAGCACCGAGCCGAGTACCGCGATGCCGAGGGCGCCGCCGACCTGGCGGAAGGTGTTGCTGAGCGCGGAGGCGGAACCGGCCTTCTCGCGGGGCAGGGCCTGCATGATGACGACGCTGACCGGCGTCATGATGTGCGCCATGCCGGTGCCCATGAGGAAGAAGATCACCTCAAGGATCCAGATCGGGGTGTCCGCGTCCAGGGTGGCGAAGGCGGCCAGGGTCGCCGCGATCAGCGCCATTCCGGCGGTCGTGGTGGCCCGGTTGCCGAAGCGGTCCACCAGCAGCCGGGCGCGCGGCGCGAAGACGAGCTGCGCGACGGCGAGCGGCAGCAACAGCAGGCCCGTCTCCAGGGGCGAGTAGCCGCGCACGCTCTGGGTGTAGAAGACGGAGAAGAAGGTGACGCCCATCAGCGCGAAGAAGACCAGCGCGATCGCGGCGATGGCGGAGGAGAACACCTTGTCGCGGAAGTAGGTGACATCGATCGACGGATGGTCGCTGCGCTTCTCGAACACCACGAAGGCGATGAGTACGGCGAGCCCGGCGCCGATCGCCGACAGCACGGTGACATCGGTGAAGTCGGCCAGTTCGCCGCCCCGGATGATGCCGTAGACCAGCAGGACCAGGCCGACGACGGACAGGGTGACGCCGATGGGGTCGATGCGGCCGGGGTTCGGGTCGCGGGAGTCGGGAACCAGCCAGATCATCAGCGCGAGCGCGAGCAGCACGATGGGGACGTTGATGAGGAAGACCGAGCCCCACCAGAAGTGGTCGAGCAGGACGCCGCCGGTGATGGGGCCGATGGCGATGGCGAGGCCCACACCGCCGGCCCAGATGCCGATGGCCTTGGGCTGTTCGTCGCGCTCGAAGACGTTCATGAGGACGGCGAGCGTGGCGGGCATCACGAAGGCGGCGCCGAGGCCCATCACCGCGCGGAAGCCGATCAGCTCGCCCGGCGATCCGGCGAAGGCGGCCAGCGCGGAGCCGATGCCGAACACGACGAGCCCGCCGAGCAGGACCCGCTTGCGGCCGAGGCGGTCGCCGAGCAGTCCGGCGCTGAACAGCAGGCCCGCGAAGACCAGGGTGTAGGCGTTGATCGCCCACTCCAGCTCGCTCTGGGTGGCGCCGAGGCCGGTCGGGGCGGGGGTGGAGATCGTCTTGACGGCGACGTTCAGGATCGAGTTGTCGAGCACGATGATCAGCAGACTCAGCATGAGCACGCCGAGGATGGCCCAGCGGCGGCGATGCACCGCTTCCGGTATCCGGGGTACGGCAGGAGCGGAGGTAGTCATGGCGTCCACCCTAGGTGGATTACGATACGGGACCGTGCCGTATCGTAATTCTCTTGCCCGGTTTTTACTCGCCTCTTACGTCGGTCGAGGGTGACCGAGGCCCCCCTAGCCGCGCCTGGCACGAAGTGCCACCATGGAGGGGATCCGGGGACGCCGTCAGGGCGCCTCGAGATGACGTAAGGAGCCGTTGCCATGACGCAGCTTTCGGCTGCCCAGACCACACCTTCCGGCGGCAGCAAAGCGCTGTACGGAGGGAAGGGCACCCGCCGCATCACCGTTCGCGACATCGCCCTCGCCAAGGAGCGGGGCGAGAAGTGGCCCATGCTCACCGCCTACGACGCGATGACCGCGTCCGTCTTCGACGAGGCCGGGATCCCGGTCATGCTGGTCGGGGACTCGGCGGGCAACTGCCACCTCGGGTACGAGACCACCGTGCCCGTCACGCTCGACGAGATGACCATGCTGTCGGCGGCCGTCGTACGGGGCACCTCGCGCGCCCTGATCGTCGGCGACCTGCCCTTCGGTTCGTACCAGGAGGGCCCGGTGCAGGCGCTGCGCTCGGCGACCCGGCTGGTCAAGGAGGCCGGGGTCGGCGCCGTGAAGCTGGAGGGCGGCGAGCGCTCGCACCGCCAGATCGAGCTGCTGGTCGAGTCCGGCATCCCGGTGATGGCCCACATCGGCCTGACCCCGCAGTCCGTCAACGCCATGGGCTACCGCGTCCAGGGCCGCGGCGAGGAGGCGGCGGCGCAGCTGCTCCGGGACGCCAAGGCGGTCCAGGACGCGGGCGCCTTCGCGGTCGTGCTGGAGCTGGTCCCGGCGGAGCTGGCGGCCGAGGTGACCCGGGTGCTGCACATCCCGACGGTCGGCATCGGCGCGGGCGCCGAGACCGACGCCCAGGTCCTGGTCTGGACGGACATGATGGGCCTGACCGGCGGCCGGGTCCCCAAGTTCGTCAAGCAGTACGCCAGCCTCCGCGAGGTCATGGGCAACGCGGCGAAGGCCTTCGCCGAGGACGTCGTCGGCGGGACGTTCCCCACCGAGGAGCACTCCGTCCACTAGAGCCACAGCGGTACAGAGGCAGCCCGCCGATTTCCCCCGTCGGCGGGCTGCTGCCGTATCCGGCGCCCGTTCTGTCGGCGGGATGCAGGTCGCTGTAGGTCCCTTGTCGGTGTTCTGTCGGTGGCGCCTGACACCGTCCTTCCCATGACGCGAATCGACAAGAACCCCAGCGGCGCGGGGAGCGCCGTCACCGTGCGGGGGCTGGTCAAGCACTACGGCGAGACCAAGGCGTTGGACGGTGTGGACCTGGATGTGCGCGAGGGGTCCGTGATGGGGGTGCTCGGGCCCAACGGGGCCGGGAAGACCACCCTGGTCAGGATCCTGTCCACGCTGCTCACGCCCGATGCCGGGCAGGCGACCGTCGCGGGGTACGACGTCCTGCGCCAGCCCCGCCAGCTGCGCCGGGTGATCGGGCTGACCGGGCAGTACGCCTCCGTGGACGAGAAGCTCCCGGGGTGGGAGAACCTGTACCTCATCGGGCGGCTGCTCGATCTGTCCCGGCGCGACGCCCGCGCACGGGCGGACGAGCTGCTGGAGCGGTTCTCGCTCACCGAGGCCGGGAAGCGGCCCGCCGCCACGTACTCCGGTGGCATGCGGCGGCGGCTCGACCTCGCCGCCTCGATGATCGGGCACCCGGCCGTGCTGTATCTCGACGAGCCGACGACCGGACTCGACCCCCGTACCCGCATGGAGGTGTGGGACGAGGTCAAGGCCATGGTCGGGGACGGCGTCACCGTGCTGCTGACCACCCAGTACATGGAGGAGGCCGAGCAGCTCGCCTCCGAGCTGACCGTCGTCGACCGGGGGAAGGTCATCGCCAGGGGCGGGATCGACGAGCTGAAGGCCAAGGTCGGAGGGCGCACCCTGCGGATCCGGCCCGCCGATCCGCTCCAGCTGCGGCCGCTGGCCACGCATCTCGACGGGCTCGGGATAACCGGGCTCGCCAGCACCACCGTGGACCCTGAGCGCGGCTCCCTGCTGGTGCCGATCCTCAGCGACGAGCAGCTCACCGCCGTCGTCGCGGCCGTCACCTCGCGCGGGGTCACGCTGGCCTCCGTCGCCACCGAACTGCCCAGCCTCGACGAGGTGTTCCTGTCCCTCACCGGCCACCGCGCCAGCGCCCCGCAGGACGCCGTGCCCGCCGACGACCGCGAGGAGGTCGCCGTATGAGCGCCACCACGATCACCAAGCCGACCGCCGCCGCCTCGGTCGGCACCGCCGACGGCCGTATCCCGTTGCGCAGCCATCTGCGGCACACCGGTGCGCTCGTCAGGCGCAATCTGCTGTGGATCCGGCAGGACCCGGAGTCGATGGCCGACGCCGTCCTCTTCCCGATCGTCTTCACGCTGCTGTTCGTGTACGTCTTCGGCGGCTCCATCGGGCAGTCGCTGGGCGGCGGACAGGACGCGTATGTGCAGTACGTCGTGCCCGGCATGCTCGCCATGATGGGCATGACCATGGCCCAGGGCGTGGGCACCGGCTTCAACCAGGACTTCAACACCGGTGTCATGGACCGCTTCCGGTCCCTGCCGATCGGCCGCGGCTCGGTGCTGTTCGCCAAGATCGGGGTGGAGCTGCTGCGGATGCTGTTCGCTACCGCCGTGCTGATGGTGGTGTCCCTGCTGGTGGGCTTCGACGTCACCAACTGGGGTGGTCTGCTGGCCTCCGTCGCCCTGTCCGTGGTCTTCGGCTCGGCGCTGATGTGGGTCTTCCTCACCCTCGGCGTGGTGATGAAGAACGTGCAGTCCGTGCAGGCGATGGGCTTCCTGGTGCTGATGCCGCTCCAGTTCGGCTCGTCGATCTTCGCGCCGACCGACTCGATGCCGGGCTGGCTCCAGAACTTCACCGACTACAACCCGCTGTCCGCTCTCGCGGACGCGTCCCGCGGCCTGATGAACGGCGGTCCGGTCGCCCACGACCTGTGGCTGACGCTCGGCTGGTCGGTGGTGCTGACCGCGGTCATGGCACCGATCGCCATCCACAAGTTCCGTACGAAGACCTGACGCACTGCGGGGTCACACCAGGGCGGCGGCCTCCTTCGCGGTGAGGCCGCCGCCTTCGGCGTACCCGGCCTCGTACCTCTCCTCGGCGAGGACCGCGCGCACCGCGGCGACGGCCCGGGCCCGGCACTCGCGCTCCAGGGTGGAGTTGAGGTGTCCGGGCGGCAGCAGCGCCTCGGCGGCACCGAGACAGCGGGCGGCGTCGTAGGGCTCGCTGTCGGCCAGCGCCACCGCGGCGATGACCAGGCAGGCCGAGACCAACTGCGGGGCCATGGCCTGCGCCACCGCGTTGTCCGCCTGTTCCAGAGCCCGCCGGAGCTTGTCCCGGGCCTCTTCGTGGAGGCCCTCGGAGGCGTCCATCCAGGCCTCTCCGCTGAGGATGAAGGCGTCGAAGACATGGAACTGGGCGAGGCCGAAGTTCTCGCGCAGCACCCGGATCTGCTCGCGGGCCTCGGCGGTACGGCCGGTGATGCTGAGCCAGCCGGCGAGGATGACCCGGCTGAACGGCATCGCCTCACTGTGTCCGCCGTCGAGTCCGTCGATGACCTCGCGCAACAGGCGTTCGCCCCGTTCGCCCTGTCCGTCCTCCAGCAGGGCGCCGGCCAGGCGCGCGGACAGGACGGCCTCCTGGGCGTGGGCGCCGAGCCGTCGGGCCTGTTCGATGGCGGCCTCGTAGTCGGCGGCGGCATCGGCGTAGGCGCCGGTGCGCTCGCGGGCCTCCGCGCGCGCCGACAGCGCCTCGGCCGTGCCCCAGGCGTCGCCCAGCCGCTCGTAGATGGCGAGCGACTCGTCGGCGTCCCGGGCCGCTTCCTCGGCGCGCTGGGGGCGGTTGGCGAGGCCGGTGGCCCTCATCTGGAGGGTGGCGGCCAGTTCCCATTCGTAGCCCGGGGTGGTCCGGCAGGTCTCCACGCAGGCGTCGAGCAGTCGGGCGACCGTGTCCATGTCGCCGGTGAGCATCACGGCGAACACGGCGAGGATGCCGGGGCTGCGGCAGGACTGCGGCAGTCCGGGCGGGTAGGTCGCGGCGATGGTGCGCAGCTTCTGCTGGGCGGCCGGGTTCTGCCAGGCGTCCAACTCGGTGTCCATGCAGGCGAAATGGGCCAGATGCAGTCCGCGCCGGGCCTCGGCCAGCACCTCTCCGGTGTACGGGGGCGGCTCGGCGGTGCAGCGCTGCCAGACCGGCTCGGCCTGCGGGACGGGCTCGGCGAAAGCGAAGGGGTCGGGGCCGAGCGTCATCACCTCGGCGCACCAGTTGCGGGCCTCGATCCTCAGGTCGCGCATCTGCCAGTACCAGCCCAGCGACAGCGCCAGCGTCAGCGCCTCCTGCTCGTCACGCTCGGCGACGGCGTGCCGCAGGGCGGTGCGCAGGTTCTCGTACTCCAGCTGGAGCCGTTGCACGGCCTCCAGTTGGCGGGAGCCGCGCAGCAACGGGTCGGTGAGGCGGGCGAGTTCGCGGTAGTACGTCAGATGCGCGCGCTCGGCGCGGGGGCGCTGACCAGCCTCGTCCAGGCGTTCGCGGGCGTACTCGGCAACGGTCTCCAGGAGTCGGTAGCGCATCGCTCCGTCGCCCGAAGGGGCCGCCACCACCAGGGACTTGTCGACGAGGGAGCCGAGCGCGTCCAGGGCGGCGGGACCGCACACGGCCTCCGCGGCGGGCAGGTCGCAGCCGCCCGCGAAGACCGAGAGCCGGCTGAGGACCTCGCGTTCGTCCTCGTCGAGCAGGTCCCAGGACCAGTCGACGACGGCCCTGAGGGTCTGCTGGCGGGGCAGGACGGTGCGGCTGCCGGAGGTGAGCAGCCGGAAGCGGTCGTCGAGCCGGTCGGCGATCTGGCGGGGGGTGAGCATCCGCAGCCGGGCGGCGGCGAGTTCGATGGCGAGGGGCAGCCCGTCGAGGCGGCGGCAGATCTCGGCGCAGGCCTCGGGGTCGTCGTCGACGCTGAACCCGGGGCGGGCGGCGGCGCCCCGGTCGGTGAGCAGGCGCAGCGCATAGGGCTGGGGCAGGGATTCCACCGGGCGCAGTACCTCGCCGGGTACGCCGAGGGGTTCGCGGCTGGTGGCCAGGACGGTCAGTCCTGGGCAGCGGGCCAGCAGATGTTCGGTGAGCCGGGCGGCGGCGTCGACGACGTGTTCGCAGTTGTCGAGGACGATGAGCATGCGGCGTCGGGAGCAGTGCTCCACGAGGCGTTCGACCGGGTCGTCGTGCCGGTCGGCGCTGCGGAGCTCCTCGGCGCCGGCGCCGTAGAGGACGGTCTCGCGGGCGCCGACGGCGGTGAGCACGGCTTCCGGTACGGCCTCGGGGTCGTCGACGGGGGCGAGTTCGGCCAGCCAGATCCCGTCCCGTGCGGTGTCCCGGAGGGTCTCGGCGGCCTCCTGCGACAGCCGGGTCTTCCCCGCGCCGCCGGGCCCGAGGAGCGTGACGAGCCGGGCGCCGCCGAGGTCCCCGCGGATGGCGTCGATGTCGGCTTCCCGGCCGACGAAGGAGGTCAGCCGGGCCCGGAGGTTGCCGAGCGTGGCCTGTGGCGCCGGTTTCAGCAACTCGGCGTGCAGGGCCCGTAGTTCGGCGCCGGGATCGGAGCCGAGCTGTTCGGCGAGCAGCCGGCGTACGTCGTCGTAGGCGGCCAGCGCCTCGGCGGGGCGGCCGAGATCGCGCAGCGCGCGCAGCCGTAGCGTCTGCAAGGGTTCGTCGAGGGGATGGCTGTCGCACAGGGCGGTCAGCTCCGGCAGGGCCTGTTCGGCCTGGCCGAGCGCGAGGGCGGCGGTGTGCCGGGCGCGCAGCGCGTCCAGGCGGCGGGTCCGGCAGCGGGCGGCCTCGGCGGTGCGGTCGGGAAGGTCGGCCAGGGCGGGGCCGTGCCACAGGGCGAGGGCGTCGTCGAGGACCGCGGCGGCCTTGGCGGGGTCGCCGTCGGCGAGGGCGCGGATGCCGTCGGTGGTGAGCCGCTCGAAACGGTGCAGGTCGATGTCGTCGGGGCGGGCGGCGAGCCGGTACCCGCCGTCCACGGACTCGATCGCGTCGGCGCCGAGGCCCCGGCGCAGCCGTCCGACCAGCGCCTGGAGCGCCCCGGCCGCGTCGGCGGGCGGATCCCCGGCCCACACCTCGTCCACGAGCAGTTGCACGGGCACGGTACGGCCGCCGCGCAGTGCGAGCACGCTGAGCAGCGCACGCAGCCGTGCCCCGCCGACCGGGAGGGGGGTGCCGTCGGGGCGGAGGGCCTGAGTGGTGCCGAGGATGCGATAGCGCACGGGGTCCATTCTCACCCGCCCCCCGCCCTCGCAGCACACGTCCTTGCCACCGGGAGGGACCCGGCAGCAAGGTTTACCTCACTCTCAGCGTGTTAGATACAAACACGCTAGCCTTCGGTCATGGAAAGATCGTCCAGGGCACTCATCGCCGTCCGATTGACTGTCCAGACCGAGTCGACAACCAGTCCTGAACGACAACTCGAAGCATGCAAGTCCTTCTGCGAGCTACGTGGTTGGGAAATCGTCGGCGTTGCCGGAGATCTGTCCGTCTCCGCCACCGCGGTGCCGCCGTGGGAGCGTCCAGAACTGTCGCGGTGGCTCGACGATCGTGCACCCGAGTTCGACGTCATCGTCTTCTGGCGGCTCGATCGCTTCGTTCGCCGAGTCGGTGACCTGCACCGGATGATCGAGTGGGCTGAGAGTCACGGTGGCAAGGGGCTGGTTTCCGCCACCGAACCGTTCGATCTCACGAGTTCGGCGGGAAAGGAGACGGCCACGATGATCGCCACATTCGCACAGATGGAAGCCCGCGCCGCCGCCGAGCGGGTCGCATCATCGCGTGCGCACCTGCTCACGTCCACACGATGGGGCGGAGGTTCACCGCCTTTCGGCTATCGCACCTACGCGAAGGACGGCGCCCGCTACCTGGAGATCAACCCGGAGACCGCAGACATCGTCCGGGAAGCCGCTCGACGTGTCATCGACGGCGAGCCGGTCAATGCCCTGTGCCGAGACTTCGAAGAACGCGGTCTTCCGTCTCCTGCGGACACATATCAACGGAACAAGTCCGGCAAGGACTTCGTCTGGCATCCCCGTACGCTGAAGGGAATCCTCACCTCCCCCACTCTGCTGGGCTGGAAGACGCGCAGCGAGGAAGTCCCCGGCAAGAAGTACCGGAAGCGCGTCCTGGTGCACGACCCCGACGGGCGGCCCGTTCGGGTAGCCGAAGCGGTACTGGACCAGGACGTCTTCGACTGCCTTCAGGATGCCCTGACCAGTGCCGCCTCCCCGATCGGCCGACGCTCCACGACACCCAGGACCCCGCTCCTTGGCGTGATCAAGTGCGGAGGCTGCGGCAAGAACCTTCAGCTTCACACGTCCAGGAAACGACGTAGGGACGGGACGTACCGGGTTACCGAGAAGATCCGCTGCCTTTCCCGAATCGGCTCCCCCGCGTGCCCCGGCTATGTGTTCCTACCCGACGAGGAAATCGTCACCCCCGTCCTGCGTAAGCTGGTCGCGGCAGTCGGAGATGTGCCTGTCACTCGTCGCGTGTACGTCCAAAGCGCCCGTGCGATGGGAGATCCGGGGAATCCGTCGGTTGATGCCGATGGGGATCACTGGCAGTTCGTGCCGCTCGGCAGCACCTTCGCCGAGCGGTGGGAGGGTATGGAAATCACTGAGTTCGGTGAGGATCTGGTCCACGCCGGTGTCACGGTCAGATGCCACCCCCGAGAACGTGGCGGTCCTGTTCTGGAAATCCCTGAAGACTTCCGGGAGCGTCTTGCGAAATCTCTGCGATAGTCGCGGCTTCGGGATGTTGTCCGCACACCGACCATCACGGCCTGAGCTCCCCCGGCTGGGCCGCTCTGCCCCAGGAGAGCCTCACCCATGACCACCGCCTCTCGAACGAGCGAACAGCGGATCAGCCCTGTCTTCCTCGGGATCACTGCCATCGCGGCAGTCACCGGGTGGGCGGTGTGGACTGACTTCGCGTCGTCCCGAGGGCTCGCCGTGTTCCTCTTCGTCACCTCAGCCTGGGTGATCTCGCTGTGTCTGCACGAGTACGCGCACGCCCGCACGGCGCTGCACGCGGGCGACATCACTGTGCGAGGCAAGGGCTACTTGAGCCTCAATCCTCTCGCTTATACCCACGCCCTGCTGAGCATCGTGCTCCCGGTGGTCTTCCTGATCATGGGCGGGATCGGTCTGCCGGGCGGGGCGGTCCTGATCGAGCGCGGGCGGATCCCGGGGCGCTGGCGGCACAGCCTGATCTCGGCGGCGGGCCCGCTGACGAACCTGCTCTTCGCCGCCGTGTGCACGGCGCCGTTCTGGCTGGACGCACTGGACGGCGTCCCCGACGACTTCCGGTTCGCGCTCGCCTTCCTCGCCCTGCTCCAGGTCACCGCGGCGATCCTGAACTTCCTGCCGGTGCCGGGTCTTGACGGCTACGGCGTGATCGAGCCCTGGCTGTCGTACAACGTCCGCCGCCAGGTGGAGCCGTTCGCGCCGTTCGGGCTGCTGTTCGTGATCGCGCTGCTGTGGCTGCCCGCGGTCAGGGACGGCTTCCTCGACGTGGTGAACACGATCCTTCAGGGCCTCGGCGTCAGCGAGGTGGAGACGTCGTACGGCTGGAGCCTCTACCGGTTCTGGTAGGCCTCGGCCTTCTGACGCTTCAGGTAGTACCAGCACATGTTGGACGACAGCCCCGCGAGCAGCACCCAGATGATCCCCAGGAAGCTGCCCTGCACGAAGGAGACGACAGCGGCGGCCACCGCGAGAACACAGACGGCCAGGGCGTAGAGGGCGAGGCGGGGCATACGGGGGTCTCCTGTCGGGGGACACTGCGGTACGACGCCCTCCAGTGTCCCCCATCCGCTCATACGTCCGTGATGCGGAGTCCCGCGTGTGCCTTGTAGCGCCGGTTGACCGAGATCAGGTTGGCGACGAGGGACTCGACCTGGTGGGCGTTGCGCAGGCGGCCGGCGAAGACGCCGCGCATGCCGGGGATGCGGCCGGCCAGTGCCTGGACGATCTCCACGTCGGCGCGGGCCTCGCCGAGGACCATCACGTCGGTGTCGATCTCGTCGATCTCCGGGTCCTGGAGCAGCACCGCCGACAGGTGGTGGAAGGCGGCGGTGACCCGGGAGTCCGGCAGCAGCGCCGCGGCCTGCTGGGCCGCGCTGCCCTCCTCCGGCTTCAGCGCGTAGGCGCCCTGCTTGTCGAAGCCGAGCGGGTTGACGCAGTCGACGACCAGCTTCCCGGCGAGCTCCTCGCGCAGTGCCTCAAGGGTCTTGCCGTGGCCGTCCCACGGCACGGCGACGATCACGATGTCGCTGCGGCGGGCGGTCTCGGCGTTGTCGGCGCCCTCGACGCCGTACCCGAGTTCCTCGGCGGCGGCCTGTGCGCGGTCCGCGGCCCGCGAGCCGATGATCACCTTCTGGCCGGCCTTGGCGAGCCGGTAGGCCAGGCCCTTGCCCTGCGGGCCGGTGCCGCCGAGCACGCCGACGACGAGCCCGGAGACGTCGGGCAGGTCCCAGGGGTCCTTGGCGGGGGCCTTCTGTGCAGCACTGTCGGTAGAGGTCATGGCCCCGACTTTACGTCCGGGTCCGGGGCCCCCTCCGGTCAGGCTTCGCTCAGGTGAGCCGCGTCACGGCCACCCGCCGGAAGACGATCCGCTCGTAGGCGCCGAAGTCGCCCGTCTCGTAGAGGAGTCCGACGGTGTCGGCGTCGATCCGGACCAGGTCGGAGTAGGCGGCGGGCAGGCCGTCGACGGTGACGCGGGGCTGCCAGGTGGTGCCGGAGTCGGTGGAGACGCGGATCGTCATCCGGGCGCGTCCGTCGGGGAGGGCGGGGCCGGAGAAGAGCAGCAGGTCGGGGTCGCGGAGCTGGAGGACGCCGGCCTGGCAGATGGGCCCGTCGAGTCCGGCTTGCGGACGGAAGGGGCGGTGGAGGGTCTGCCCGCCGTCCTTGGAGTGGGCGTCGGCGCGGTTTCCCGGGGACGGGGAGTCGTTGCGGGTGTTGAAGTAGACGCGGCCGTCGGGGAGTTCGGCGGCGGTGGTCTCGTTGACGTTGATGTAGCCGTTGGTGTTCTCGTCCAGATACCCGAGCGACCATGTGGCGCCCCGGTCGTCGCTGAGCAGGCAGTGACCGCTGTTGTACTTGGCCTCGGCGCCGGTGTCCGTACCGGTGGGCGGCAGGGTGTGGTTGGCGGGGACGACGATCCGGCCGGTACGGAGCTGGAGGGCGTGGCCCGGGGTGGTGGCGTACCAGCGCCAGCCGGGCTTCTTGACCGACTCGGTGATCTCCCTCGGCTCGGACCAGCTGACCCCGTCGTCATCACTGTGCTGCACCCACACGCGGCGCCCGTCGGCGTCGGAGACCTCGCCGCGCAGGAGGGCGGCCTCGGAGGCGGAGGCGGCGGAGCGGATGTGGACGAGGAGGATCCGCCCGGTGTCGAGGACGACGGGGGCGGGGTTGCCGGCGAGGTCAACTCCGTTGCCGGCGGCGACCGTCAGCGGGCCCCACGTCCGACCCCCGTCCGTCGACCGCTTCAGCACGATGTCGATATGCCCCCAGTCGCGGGCGGACTCCACCCGCCCCTCGCAGAAGGCAAGGAGGGTGCCCGACTGTGTGGCCACGACGGCCGGGATCCGGAAACTGGCGTAACCCTCGCGCCCCGCGCGGAAGGGGACGGAGGCGGGCAGGACGGTGGCGAATGCAGACATGTCGTACCGCTTGCCCAGGTTGGGCGAATTCGGGGTGAACCGGCGGTCACGAGTGGCACGGTGCGGCAGGATGCGGCCATGGACGCCGTACGGGTCGCGCTGCTGCGCGAAGTGCTCGCCGGGACCGAGTGGTTGGGGGCCACCCGGCGGTTCGCGGGCGTGCTGCGGGGCTCGGTGGTCTCGCACGGCGGCGGACTGCTGCTGGTCGGCACCCCCGACTACGAGCCGTGGCATCTGGCGGCCCATCTGGTCGACGAGGCCGCGTGGTCGGGCACACCCGAACTGACACCGACGCTGGTACGGCACGACGCGCGCACCTCGGATCCGGCCCATCTGGCGGTCGGGCTGGGCCGGTTGGCGGCGGCGCGGCGCGGCGAGACGCTGCTCGTCGTGTCACCGCAGGGACCGGGCCCGGCGCTGCTGGAGCGGGTGCACGACGCGCGGCGGGCCGGGGCGACGGTGCTGGCACTGGGCCCCGACGAGGGCGACCTGGTGACGATGGCACACGAGTCGCTGGCGGTACCGGAGGGCACGGACCTGGACCTGGACACGGTGCAGCACCTGGTCAGCGCGGCGGCCGGCGAGAACGCGGTGCCCTCCGAGCGGGGGCGCGGCCGCTTCCGGGACCGCCTGTCCCGGCTGGCGGAATCCTTGACGGCACCGCCGCCTGCGCGCTGGTGACGCCCACTCCGCGGGCGGAAAAGCAGTTGCTGAGCTCTCCCGCCGGTGCGGACCATGACTTTTCGTGGCCTCCTTCCTCCCCGACCTCGCCCCCTGGCGTGCCTCCGTCGACTTCCGGCGGCTGTGGCTGTCCGGGCTGATCTCCAATTTCGGCAGCTTTCTGACGTTCGTGGCGCTGCCGGTGCAGATCAAGGAGTTGACCGGCTCCGCGGCGGCGGTCGGGGCGATCGGGGCGGTGGAGCTGATCCCGCTGATCGTGTTCGGGCTGTACGGCGGCGCCCTCGCCGACGCGATGGACAAGCGCGGGCTGATCATCTGGACCGAGGCGGGGCAGGGGGTGCTCAGTGCGGCGCTGCTGGTGAACGCGCTGCTGCCGGAGCCCGCCGTATGGCCGCTGTACGTGGTGGCCGCGCTGTCCTCGGCGCTGGTGTCCGTGCAGCGTCCGGCGCTGGACTCGCTGTGGCCGCGGATCGTGGCGCATGAGCAGCTGCCGGCCGCCGGTTCCCTCAACGCCCTGCGCTGGACGGTCGGCGGGGTCGCGGGCCCGGCGCTGGCGGGCGTGGTGGTGGCGTACGCGGGCCTCGGCTGGGCCTACGCCGCCGATCTGCTGACCTTCGTCGTCTCCGTCGTACTGATCATTCCGCTGGCCTCCTCCCCCGCCGCGCACGAGGCGGCGAAGCCGTCGCTGAAGGCCATCGCGGAGGGCGCCCGGTACGCGTGGGGCCGCAAGGAGCTGCTCGGCACCTACGCGATCGACCTGGCAGCGATGTTCCTGGCGATGCCGCTGGCGGTGCTGCCGTTCCTGGCGGACGAGCTGGACGCCGAGTGGTCGCTGGGGCTGATGTACGCGGCGGTGCCGTTCGGGTCGCTGCTGGTGAGCGTGAGCAGCGGATGGACCGGGCGGATCCATCGGCACGGGCGGATGGTGGTGCTGGCGGCGGCGCTGTGGGGCGTGGCGATCGCGGCCGCGGGCGTGGCCGGCAACGTCTGGCTGGTGCTGCTGTTCCTGACCGTGGCGGGCGGCTGCGACATGGTCAGCGGGATCTTCCGCGGGGTGATGTGGAACCAGACGATCCCGGACGAGCTGCGCGGGCGGCTCGCCGGGATCGAGTTGCTGTCGTACTCCGTCGGACCGACCCTCGGCCAGGTCAGGTCGGGCGGGTTCGCCGCGTGGTGGGGCGTGCGGGCGTCGGTGTGGTCGGGCGGGCTGCTGTGTGCGGGTGCGGTGGGGCTGCTGGCGCTGTGCCTGCCGAAGCTGATGACGTACGACGCCCGGACGAGCGCGCATGCGAAGAGCGTGCGGGAACAGCGGGCTGCCGCCCAGGCGCAGGCGTCCCTGGGTGCCTGATCAGTCGTCGTCCGTGCCCGTGGCGGGGGCGTCGTGCCACTTGGGGTCGTTCTCCCACTCGAGGTTGCGCTCGCGGGCGGTCTCCATCGCGTGTTCGGCCTCCGCGCGGGAGGCGTACGGGCCGAAGCGGTCCTTGCCGGGGCACTCCGGCCCCTCCTCGACCTTCTTGTGCTCCAGGCAGTAGTACCACTCGCCCGGCTTACCGACCGTGCGCTTCTTGAACAACGGCATGACCTGCTCCTCTCGCCACGGACATGTTCCCCCACAGCGGCTCGTTAGACTCGCTGGCATGTCTGGCCAGTCGCTGCTCGTACCAGGGGAGCTGTCTCCCATCCGTTCCGTGCCCGGAAACATCCGGCGCCCCGAGTACGTCGGCAAGCCCGCGCCGACGCCGTACTCGGGTCCCGAGGTGCAGACCCCGGAGACCGTCGAGGCGATGCGGGTCGCCGGGCGGATCGCCGCGCGGGCGATGGCCGAGGCGGCGAAGCTGATCGCGCCGGGCGTCACCACGGACGAACTGGACAAGGTGGCGCACGACTACATGTGCGACCACGGCGCCTACCCGTCGACGCTCGGCTACCGGAGCTTCCCGAAGTCGCTGTGCACCAGCGTCAACGAGGTCATCTGCCACGGCATTCCGGACTCCACGGAGCTGCGGGACGGCGACATCATCAACCTCGACGTGACGGCGTACATCGGCGGGGTGCACGGCGACAACAACGCCACGTACCTGGTCGGGGAGGTCGACGAGGAGAGCCGGCTGCTGGTGGAGCGGACCCGGGAGTCGCTGAACCGGGCGATCAAGGCGGTCAAGCCGGGCCGGCAGATCAACATCATCGGCCGGGTGATCGAGTCGTACGCCAAGCGCTTCGGGTACGGCGTGGTCCGGGACTTCACCGGCCACGGCATCAACTCGTCGTTCCACTCGGGCCTGATCATCCCGCACTACGACAGCCCGCACGCGACGACGGTGATCCAGCCCGGGATGACCTTCACGATCGAGCCGATGCTGACGCTGGGCACGCACGAGTACGACATGTGGGACGACGGCTGGACGGTCGTGACCAAGGACCGCAAGCGGACGGCGCAGTTCGAGCACACGCTGGTGGTGACGGAGACGGGGGCGGAGATCCTGACGCTGCCGTAGTCCGTCGCCTGGACCCCGTCGAGACCCTGAGGCCCGCCCCTGCCGGGGCGGGTCTTTTCTTGTACGCTTTTACCGACAGAGCGTCGGCAAACCTATTGACTTAGGTAAGCCTTACCTTAGAGGATGCTCGGCATGGACTCCTTCTCGACCGTCATCCGCACCGCCTCGCACGAGCAGCACGTGGAGGCCGAGACCTCGACGTTCATGAGCGATCTGCTCGGCGGGCGCCTCGGCGTCGACGCGTACGCGCGCTACACCGAGCAGCTGTGGTTCGTCTACGAGGCGCTGGAGAGCGGGGCCGAGCGGCTGGCGTCGGATCCGGTGGCCGGGCCGTTCATCCAGCCGGAGCTGTTCCGGCTGACGGCGCTGGAGCGGGACCTCGCGCATCTGCGGGGTCCGCGGTGGCGGGCGGGCGTGACGGCGCTCCCGGCGACGCGCGCGTACGCGGACCGGGTCCGGGAGTGCGCCGCGACCTGGCCCGCGGGTTACATCGCCCACCACTACACCCGCTACCTCGGCGACCTCTCCGGCGGCCAGATCATCCGCGACAAGGCGGAGAAGACCTGGGGCTTCGAGAAGAAGGGCGACGGCGTCCGGTTCTACGTCTTCGAGGGCATCGCCAACCCGGCGGCCTTCAAGCGGTCCTACCGCGAACTCCTGGACGGGGTACGGGCGGACGACCTGGAGAAGCAGCGGGTCGTGACGGAGTGCAAGAGGGCGTTCGCGCTGAACACCGCGGTGTTCCGGGCGCTGGGTGAGGAGTTCCCGCTGTCGGCGTGAGCGCGGTCAGCGTTCCAGATAGACCCGTCCCCCGAGTTCCACCCAGCCGCCGGGCTGCGGTGCCGTCAGGAGCTGGGAGCCCGCGCCCTGCGTGATGTTGAGGGCGCGGCCGAGCTGTTCCGTCAGGAGGATCGCGGCCGCTCCCGTGGCCTCGTCCTCGTCGATGCCGTCGCCCCGGCCGGGGAAGCCGCGCGCGCGGATCCGGCCCGCGGACTCGTCCTCCCACGCCCAGGCGTAGATCCACTCCCCGGGCGGCGGCACGGGCAGCGCGTCGACCTCCGCCGCCGTCGGGTACTGCTTCAGCGTCCGCGGCGGAGCCCACTCCGCGCGCGCCTCGATCCAGCAGAACTCCCCGTCCTGCCGGGCGCCGACCACCCCGGCGGGCGTGACCAGTTCGGGCACGTCCAGCAGCCAGGCCGCGCCGACGCAGGGGTAACCGGCGAACGGCAGCCGCACGCCGGGGGTGTAGATGTCGATGACTCCCCGTTCGGGGTCGTCCACGAACACCGTCTCGCTGAACCCGAGTTTCGCGGCGAACGCCTGCCGCTCCTCGCGCTCGGGCAGCACGGAACCCTCGCGCACGACACCCAGTTCGTTGCCGTATCCGCCGCGCGGGCCGCAGAACACCCGGAGCACGTCGTAGTCAGTCACGGGGGCATTCAAACATCACCCGGGCGGCGATCTCGTCCCAGGCCCGGGGACCGCCGGGGTGGGGCCAGGTGCGGGTGCCGGCCGTCTCGGTCACCTCGTCGTTCTCGTCGTCCGGCACGCGCGTCAGCACCACACAGGGCGGGGTCCGTCCTTCTTCGAGCGCGGCCAGCGCCCTGTCGTGGCCGTCGAGGATCAGCCAGCCGTCCAGGAACGTGACCCGCCACAGGAGTACGGGGGCGAGCGTGCCGTCCCTCACGTGCTTGCGGTACGCCTTCACCCGTGGGTCGTCCGGCGCAGAGAGGCGGCGCAGGGGCAGTACGCCGTTCCAGCCGCCCCCGCAGTACAGCTCGAGGCTGCCACCCGGCCAGTCCCGCACGAACTCCTCGCTGAACCATACGTACGGCGGGAATTCGCGGCGCTCCCGCAGCTCCCAGCGTCCGTCGTGCAGCGGGGACTCCGGTGATTCATCCAGCCAACTCGCGTACCGGTGGGGCCAGTTGCCAGGGTCTCGCATCAGCGCCGAGCGGATCGGCGGAAGTGGGGAGCGGTAGCCGTCGAGGCGGTGCATCGCCAGGTCCCGGCAGCAGCCGTCGCCGTCGGAGCGGCCCAGCAGCAAGGGGCGCTGGCCCTGGAGGAGCGTCATCCGTCGGCTGTCCGCCGTCTCGAATCGCAGCGGCGGTGGGGCGGGGCGGTTCTGTACGCGCAGCACCAGACCAGTGTTGCGCCCTTGGCGGGTTGATTAAATGTAGTTCTGATTAGATTAGGTAAGGCTAACCTAATTCAATGACGGGGGTCCGACCGTGCGACGCTTGCGCACACACCTGGCGGGAGCGCTGACGGCGGTGCTGGTCCTCGCCCTGCTCGTCCTGGTGCCGGTCGCGGCCGGGACCGGGGCCTATCCGGTGCCGGTCGGTGATGTGCTGGCCTCCGTGCAGCACCGGATCGGGCTCGGTGGAACGGAGTTGGACCGGGTGGCGGAGTCGGTGCTCTGGAACGTGCGGTTCCCGCGTATCGTCCTCGCGCTGCTCATCGGGGCCTCGCTGGGGTGCGCCGGGGCGCTGATGCAGGGCGTGTTCGGCAACCCGCTCGCGGAGCCGGGGGTCATCGGGATCTCCTCCGGCGCGGCGGTTGGGGCGGTGGCGTCGATCGCGCTCGGGCTGAACTTCCTCGGTACGTGGACGGTTTCGGTGGCGGCGTTCGTGACGGGGCTCGCGACGGTGCTGCTGGTGTATGCGCTGTCCCGATCTGGCGGGCGTACGGAGGTCGTGACGCTGATCCTTACCGGCATCGCGGTGAACGCGTTCGCGGGGGCGGTGATCGGGCTGTTCCTGTTCTTCGCGGACGCGGCGGCGATTCAGCAGATCACGTTCTGGCAGCTCGGGTCGTTGTCGCAGGCGACGTGGCCGAAGGTGGTGGCTGTTCTGCCGTGCGCGGCGCTGGGCTTGGCGGTGGCTCCGGTGTACGCCCGGCGCCTGGACCTGCTGTCGCTGGGGGAACGTCCGGCTCGGCACCTCGGCGTGGACGTCGAGCGGCTCCGGGTCACGCTGGTCTTCGTCATCGCGCTGCTGACGGCTGCGGCGGTGAGCGTCTCCGGGATCATCAGCTTCGTGGGGCTTGTCGTCCCTCATCTGCTGCGGATGGCTGTGGGGCCGGGGCATCGGTTCCTTGTTCCGGCCAGTGCGCTGCTGGGAGCGCTGGTTCTGTTGGCGGCGGACCTGGCGTCCCGCACGATGGCCGCGCCGGCGGAATTGCCGCTGGGTGTTCTTACGGCTCTGTTGGGCAGCCCGTTCTTCTTCTGGCTCCTGCGCCGGACTCGGCGGCGGCAAGGGGGGTGGGCGTAGGGGGTTGCATGCCGGGTGCGGGTGGGTGGGGGCTGGTCGCGCCCACGCGGCGGTAGCCGCAAATCCAGCACAGCCCCGCGCCCCTAGGGAAACCGGCCTCGCCCCGACTTCTACGGCTCGCTCGATCTTCGCACGTCGCCTCTATGTCGGGTGCGTGGGGGCTGGTCGCGCAGTTCCCCGCGCCCCTGGGGAACCCGCCTCGCCCCTAGTTCGGCAGCTCGCCCCGCCTTCTTCCGCCAAGAAATCCCCCCGCCATCCCACCAAAGAGGCCCCGCCCATGAGACTCCTCCGCCCCCGGCCCACTCCCCCACCCCCCGCCGCACCCGGTGACGTCCTCGCCGAAGCCGAAAACCTCCGTGTCCGGCTCGGCACCCGGGATGTCCTCCACGGCGTCGACGTGACCGTCCGCGCCGGGGAAGTGCTCGCTCTCGTCGGGCCCAATGGCGCCGGTAAGTCCACCCTGCTCGGCGCCCTCGCCGGCGACGCACCGGCCGTGGACGGTGTCGTACGGATACATGGGCGGCCCGCCACTGAATGGTCCGCCCCCGAACTCGCCCTGCGTCGGGCCGTGCTGCCGCAGGCCGCTGCGCTCAGTTTTCCCTTCTCCGTGGAGGACGTCGTGCGGATGGGGCGGGCGCCCTGGGGGGCGCTCGGCGCAGGGGACGATGACGCCGCCGTCGCCTACGCGATGAAGGCCACCGAGGTGATCGAATTTGCGCCACGTTCCTTCTCCGCGCTCAGCGGTGGTGAGCGTGCCCGCGTCGCGCTGGCCCGGGTGCTCGCTCAGCGTGCGCCGCTGTTGCTGCTCGACGAGCCCACCGCCGCTCTGGACCTCCGGCACCAGGAGTTGGTGCTCCGGTTGTGCCGGGAGCGTGCCGCGGCCGGGGACGCCGTCGTCGTCGTGCTGCACGATCTGGGGCTCGCCGCCGCCTACGCGCACCGCGTCGCCGTGCTCCGGGGCGGGAGGGTCGCCGCCGATGGGCCGCCAGTGCAGGTCTTCTCCGAGGAGTTGCTGTCCGATGTATACGAACAGCCCGTTGAAGTGCTCGCACATCCACGGACCGGCGCCGTCCTCGTCACCCCTCGTCGGAATCTTTGACTCCCCTTTGGTCCACCTCTGGCCCGCGCTTGACCAACTCATGACACTACTTTTGAGCCACCGTAAGTACGTTAGGTGAGCCTCACCTACGTGTGGTGTTTCCCCGGTCACTCCCAGGAGCCTTCATGCGCGCCGCCAGACTCTCCGCCCTCGCCGCCACCGTCGTCGCGGCCCTGACCGCCGTGACGGGGTGCACCGAGAAGGGCAGTGACGGCGGCGACGGGGTCGTCCATGTCACCGCCACGGACGACAAGTGCGAGGTCTCCACCAAGGAGTTCCCGGCCGGACACGTCGAGCTCGCGATAGAGAACAAGGGCTCCAAGGTCACCGAGGTCTACATCCTCTTCCCGGACGACCGGGTCGTCACCGAGCGCGAGAACATCGGCCCCGGCACCAAGCAGCGCGTCACCGCCGAAGTGAAGGCCGGCGACTACCAGATCGCCTGTAAGCCCGGCATGAAGGGCGACGGCATCCGGCAGGCCGTGAAGGCCACCGGCGGAGGCAAGGCCGCCAAGCGCGACCCGCGCCTGGACAAGGCCGTCGCCGCCTACCGCCAGTACGTCCAGCAGCAGGCCGACGAGACCCTCCCCCTCGCCGAGACCTTCGCCAAGGCCGTCAAGGACGGCGACCTCGAGGCCGCGAAGAAGGCGTACGCGCCCTCCCGTATCGGCTGGGAGCGCACCGAGCCGGTCGCCGAGTCCTTCGGGGACATCGACCCGAAGGTGGACATCCGCGAGGACGGCCTTGAGGGTCAGAAGTGGACCGGCTGGCACAAGCTGGAGAAGTCCCTCTGGCACGACAAGAAGATCACCGAAGCCGACAAGGGGCTCGCCGACCAGCTCATCACGGACCTGAAGGACTGGCAGAACCGCGTCGGCAAGGCCGAGATCACCCCGACCTCCATGGCCAACGGCGCCAAGGAACTCCTGGACGAGGTCGCCACCGGCAAGGTCACCGGTGAGGAGGAGCGCTACTCGCACACCGACCTCGTCGACTTCAAGGCCAATGTCGAGGGCGCGGAGAAGTCGTACGAGCTGCTGAAGCCGGTCGCCAAGGAGAACGACCCCTCTCTGACGACCGAACTGGACAAGCAGTTCGCCGCCCTCGACACGCTGCTCGACAAGTACCGCGCGGACAAGGACTCCTACGAGTTCACCTCGTACGACAAGGTCGGCGACGCCGACCGCAAGGACCTCTCGGACGCGGTGAACGCCCTGGCGGAGCCGCTGTCCAAGCTCGCCGCAGCCGTCGTCGCCAAGTAGGGGGCAGCCTCCATGACTTCGGAATCCCCGTCCCGCCGCGCGCTCATCGGCTGGGGCGGCGCCGGGCTCGCGCTCGGGGCCGCCGCTGCCGGTGGTGCGGTGGCGGTGGCTCGTACGAGTGACCAGAGCACCCCGGACACCGCCATCCCCTTCCACGGCGACCATCAGGCCGGCATCGCCACGCCCGTCCAGGACCGGCTGCACTTCGCCTCGTTCGACGTGCAGACCGAGGACCGCGCCGAGTTCGTGCAGATGCTGAAGGACTGGACGGCCGCCGCACGCCGGATGACCGCCGGACACCCGGTCGGCGAGGGCGGGTTCGGCGGGCTGCCCGAGGCGCCGCCGGACGACACCGGTGAGGCGCTGGGGCTCCAGCCCTCGCGGCTGACCCTGACCATCGGCTTCGGGCCGTCCCTGTTCGAGAAGTTCGGGCTCGCCGACGCCCGTCCCGAGGCCCTGGTCGACCTGCCGAAGTTCGCGGGCGACAACCTCGACAAGAACCGCAGCGGCGGTGACCTGTGCGTCCAGGCCTGCGCGGACGATCCGCAGGTCGCGGTGCACGCCATCCGCAACCTCGCCCGGATCGGCTTCGGCAAGGTCGTCATCCGCTGGTCGCAGCTCGGCTTCGGGAAGACCTCGTCCACCACCCCCGAGGCGCAGACGCCGCGCAACCTCATGGGGTTCAAGGACGGCACCCGCAACATCGCGGGGACGGAGACCGACCGGCTGAAGAAGTTCGTGTGGGTCGACAGGAAGGACGGGCCCGACTGGATGGCGGGCGGGTCCTATCTCGTGGCCCGGCGGATCCGGATGCACATCGAGACCTGGGACCGCACCTCGCTCCAGGAGCAGGAGGACATCTTCGGCCGCGACAAGGGCGAGGGCGCCCCGGTCGGCAAGGCCAAGGAGCGCGACGAGCCGTTCCTGAAGGCGATGCTGCCGACCGCGCACGTACGGCTCGCGCACCCCGACTCCAACGACGGGGCCACGCTCCTGCGCCGCGGCTACTCCTTCACCGACGGCACGGACGGCCTGGGCCGCCTGGACGCGGGCCTGTTCTTCCTGGCGTACCAGAAGGACGTGCGCCGGGGCTTCATCCCGGTCCAGCGCAACCTGGCCACCGACACGCTCAACGAGTACATCCAGCACGTGGGTTCGGCGATCTACGCCATCCCGCCCGGCGTCCGCAACAAGGACGACTGGTGGGGCCGGGCGCTGTTCGCAGAGGAGGCGTAGGCCGTGTTCGCGAACTATCTGATCGGTCTGCGCGAGGGACTTGAGGCCAGCCTGGTCGTCTGCATCCTCGTCGCCTACCTGGTGAAGACGGACCGCAGGGACGCGCTGAAGCCCGTCTGGACCGGCATCGGGATCGCGGTGGCGCTCGCCCTGGGCTTCGGCTGCGCGCTCGAATTCGGTTCCCAGGAGCTGACGTTCGAGGCGCAGGAGGCGCTCGGCGGCACGCTGTCGATCCTCGCGGTCGCCCTGGTGACGTGGATGGTGTTCTGGATGCGGCGCACCGCCCGGCACCTGAAGGCGGAGCTGCACGGCAAGCTGGACGCGGCGCTGCACATGGGCACCGGCGCGCTGGTCGCCACGGCGTTCCTCGCGGTGGGCCGGGAGGGCCTGGAGACGGCGCTGTTCGTGTGGACGTCGGTGCGCGCGGCCGGCGACGGCTCGGCGGACCCGGCGATCGGCGCGGGGCTCGGCCTGGCCACGGCGATCGTCCTCGGCTGGCTGTTCTACCGGGGCGCCCTGCGGATCAACCTGGCCAAGTTCTTCACCTGGACCGGCGGGATGCTGGTCGTGGTCGCGGCGGGGGTGCTGGCGTACGGCTTCCATGACCTCCAGGAGGCGGACTGGCTGCCGGGCCTGACCGACAAGGCCTTCGACATCACGGGGACGATCCCGCCGGACAGCTGGTACGGCACGCTGCTGAAGGGTGTCTTCAACTTCCAGCCCGATCCGACCGTGCTCCAGGTCACGGTGTGGCTGCTGTACCTGGTCCCGACGCTCGCGCTGTTCCTCGCCCCGGTAGGGTTCGCCTCCGGGAAGGGGAAGGTGAAGGTACCCGATGAGCACGGATCGCGGCCCTCGAAGGCTTCGCAGTCTTGACCGGAGGGTGCTGATAGCGGCCTCCCTGACCGCTTTGTCGCTGACGGCGAGCGGATGCGTGGTGGTGCACGGGGAACGGGAGTTCATCCCCGCCGCCACCCAGGCCGAGGCCGCCAAGGCCCTCAAGGACTTCACTGCCGCCTACAACGCGGCTGACGAGGCGTACGACAGTTCCCTGGACGCCGACCATGTCACCGGCGCCCTCGGTGACATCGACGAGGCGCGTCTCGAGGCGGGGCGCGCCAACAACCCGGACGGCAACTCCGGGCACACTCCGCTGGAGTTCACGGACGCCGAGTTCACCATCCCGAAGAAGCCGGGCTGGCCGCGCTGGTTCCTGGCGGACGCCAAGGGCAACCGCGGCGGTGACTCCCGCTGGCTGCTGGTCTTCACCCGGGACGGGCTGGACGCGCCGTGGGAGGCCGCCTATCTGACGCTGGTGGCGCCGGACGACCTGCCGGAGTTCAAGAAGGACAAGGACGGCTGGGCCGAGGCGGTGGACCCGAACTCCGCCGAACTGGCCATAGCCCCGGCCGACTTGAGCAACGACTACACGACCTACCTGAAGGGCGGCGGGGCGGCCTTCGCGGACGGCAGCCACACCTCCGGCTGGCGCGAGAAGCGCACGAAGAACGCCGAACGGCCGGGTCTGGTCACGCAGTACATCGACGAGCCGCTGACCGAGGGCGACTACGCGCCGCTGGCGCTGCGCACGGCGGACGGCGGGGCGCTGGTGTTCTTTACCACGCACCACTACCAGAAGCAGACGGCCGCCCCGGGCGCGACGGTGCCCACCCCGAACAAGGACGTACTGGCCCTGACGAAGGGTGAGATCAAGCAGTCGCTGACGATGGAGTTCGTCTCGAACGAGGTGGCCCTGGACCCGGCGAGGGGCACGGGCGCGGTGTCGGTGCTGGGCCGGATCGAGGGGCTGACGGGGGCGAAGGGCGAGTAGCGCGCCCCTTGTTCAGCGGCCCGTTCAGCTTCAGCGGGCCGTTCGGCTTCAGCAGCCCGTTCAGCGCCGCGAGGGCCAGGCGGTGTGCGCGTGGTCGGGCTCCTGCCCCGCGTGCCGGGCGCAGGAGTCGGTGAGGACCTCCAGCAGGCTGAGCGGATCCGGCAGGGGATGCTCGGGTCCGCGGACCCAGCGCACGTTCTGGTCGTCACCGGGGAGCCGGGCGGGCGGTACGAGGACGTACGAACCGCGGCAGTGCCACCGTAGGCCCGGATGCTCGTCCATCGTCTCGGGGTGGCAGTCCAGCTCGCAGGGCCACCACTCGTCCTCGTCCTCGGGGGTGCCGCGGGTGAGGGTGAAGAAGAGCAGGCGGCCGTCGTCGCGCTCGGCGACCGGGCCGACCTCGACGCCGGCTTCGAGGAGCCGGTCGAGGGCCTCGCGGCCGGCGTCCAGGGGGACGTCCAGGACGTCGTGGACCATGCCGGTGGCGGTGATGAAGTTGGCCTGCGGCTGATGGCGGGCCCAGCGCTCGATCTGGGCGCGGTCGGTGGTGGACTGCGTCTTCCAGGCGAACGACACCGGGTGCTGGGCAGGGGTGGGACAGCCGACGCGGTCGCAGGAGCAGCGGTAGCCGGGCGCCGGGTGGGCGGCGGGGGCGAGCGGCAGTCCCGCCTCGGCGGCGGCGAGCAGCAGGGCCTCGCGACCGCCGTCGTCGGCGGTCTGCTGGGGGCGGCGGCCGCGCAGCCACCGGGAGAGTTTGCCCGTCAGGCCTTGGTCGCCGAACTCCGCGCTCATCTATCCCCTCGCCTCGCTGTCGTGCCGAACAGCATGCCTTATCGTCCCACCTTCATGCGCTTCGGGGGGTCGGAGCCGACAACAGGGGTGGGTGGGACGAGCCCGGGATCGAGTGTCATTGCACGCTTTATCACGGTTTGCGACCCTACGGTGTCGCCATGGTCACTTGGACCGGACTGACCGCCTCCGCAGCGTGCGCGGCCGCCCTGCTCTCCCCGCCCCCGCTGGAGTGGGGCACGGCCCCCCTGACCGTCGACGCGCTCCCCCGCATCACCTACGTCGCCCATCGCGGCGGCGCCCGCGAGGTCCCCGAGAACAGCATGGCGGGCCTGGCGGCGGCGTACGCGCGCGGGACGGCGCAGGTCCTGGACGTCGACACCCGCGTCCTGCGCGACGGCCTCCTGGTGGTCCACCACGACCCGACCCTGCACCGCACCACCGACCACTCCGGCGAGGTACGCACCCTGGACGCCCGCGACTGGCGGACGGTACGGCTGCGTCCGGCGCCGTCACTGCCGGGCCGCTGGCGTCCGGAGCGGCCGCCGACGGTGGCCGAGGTGCTGGACCGGTTCGGCGGGCGGATCGTGCTGATGCTGGAGGTGAAGGACCCGAGGGGGCTCGGCCCGCTGGCGGCGCTGATCCGGTCCCGGGGCCTGACCCGCTCGGTGCTGGTGAACACCAACGACCCGGAGCTGGCCCGGCGCGCCGACCGCCTGGGCCTGCTGACCCAGCTGTGGCGCTCGGCCCGCCAGCTGCGCGGGGACCGCCCGGAGCGCTGGCGCTCCTACGTCGATGTCCTGGACGTGGACCACCGGGCCCGGGACGCGGATCTGCGGCGGGCGGTACGGTCCGGGATCCCCCGGGTGTGGGCGCACACCGTGGTGACCCCGGCCCAGCGGGACCGGGTGCTGGCGCTGGGCTGCGACGGGGTGATCACGGACGCGCCGGGGCGGCTGGCCCGGGTTGCTCAGCGGGGCGCGAGGCCGTGGAGGGCGTAGTCGACGAGGGTGTCGGTGTACTCGTAGGAGATGGGCCCGGAGTACTGGAGCCAGCGCTGCGCGAGCGGGGAGACGAACAGTTCGAGGGCGATGCGCGGATCGATCTCCGGGCGCACGTCACCGGCGTCCTGGGCGGCGCGCAGCCGGGCGACGTAGAGCTGGAGGGAGGGTTCGAGCAGCTGGGCGACGAACCGCCGGCCCAGCTCCTCGTTGACGACCCCCTCGGCGGCGAGCGCACGTGACGGCACCTCGAAGCGGGGGTCCTTGAGCTCGTCGACGGTGGCGCGCAGCACGGCCTTGAGATCGGCGGCGAGGTCCCCGGTGTCGGGGATGGCGTACGGCTCCTGCCCGGCCTCCCGACTGGCCTGCTCGCCCAGGTCGAGGAACGCCTCCATGAGCACCTCGGCCTTGGAGGACCACCACCGGTAGATCGTCTGCTTGCCGACCCCGGCACGGGCGGCGATCCCCTCGATGGTCGTCTTCGGATACCCGACCTCCCCGACGAGGGCGAGGGCTGCGTCGTAGATGGCGCGGCGGGACTTCTCGCTGCGGCGGCGGGTGGAGTCGGGGGCGAGGTTCTTGGCCATGGGTCGAATTTATCAGGTTGACAAGACGGAGCGTCTCGCCGGAGAGTGGAGGAGTTATGAGCGAGACGATACGTATCGTCTGCACTGATGGCCATGGCAAAGGAGCCCGGCGATGACGCGAGGCGGAAACATGCTCGGAGTGGGCGGCACCCGCAGGAACCTGGGGCGGGACGCGCTGCGGGGCGGCGCCCGGGGCGGCCGGGTCGGCGGCACGCAGGACCCGCAGGCTCAGAAGAGGGAACTGCTGCGGAAGCTTCAGGAGAGCCGGGAGGAGGGTCGAGGGCCGGAAGGCCAGCCGGACGCCTGAGATGCACCCCTGGTGGTTCCGGCTACTCCGCCGGGGGCCAGGCGTCGCCCCAGTCCGCGTCACGGGCGGCCTTGTACAGGTCGCCGTGGCGTTTGGTGACGGTGGTCCTGGCGAGGGCGGGTTCGGTCTCGCAGAGGTCGAGGAGGACCTGGCCCTTGCGGATCTGCGGCTTGCGGACGACGCGGGCGGGGGCCGGGGCGACCGGGAAACGGGCGGCGGCGACATAGGAGAACTTCTCGTCCTCGTAGGCGAGGGAGCCACCCTTGACCTGCCGATGCAGGGAGGAACGACTGACCCGGGCGGAGAAGTGACACCAGTCGCTGCCCGGAACGATGGGGCAGCCGGCGCTGTGGGGACAGGGAGCGGCAATCCGGAACCCACCGGCGATCAGCCGGTCTCGCGCCTCGATGACGCGGGCGTACCCGTCCGGGGTGCCGGGCTCGACGATGACGACGGCCTGCGCGGCGGAGGCAGCGGCGTCGACGAGCGACCCGCGATCCCCCTCCGACAACTCATTGAGAACGTAGGAGACGGTGACGAGATCAGTGCTCTCGATGGAGAGCGCTGATCCAATACGAGAGCGCTGCCAACGGACGCCGTCCAGCGCGGGATTACCGGCGGCGATCTCCCGCCCGAGGTCGAGCGCGGGCGCGGCCCAATCAAGCACGGTGACAGGACGTCGCCCAGGCCAGGTAGCACTCACGGCCCAGGTAGCGGCCCCAGTACCCCCACCAACATCAACATGACTCCCCGGCACCCACTCAGGCACGGCCTCCGCAAACGCCTCCAACGCGGAGTGCACGGCTTCAAAGGTGGCGGGCATCCGATAGGCGGCGTACGCGGCGACGTCGGCACGGTCGCGAAGGATGGGAGCGTCGGTCGGCGTGACCCCGCGATAATTGGCGATCAGCCGCTCCACGGCAGCGGCGGCCTGCCGGGGCGGAAGTCCGTCGAGGAGGCCGTCGAGGGCGGCACGCAGAGTCTCGGCCGAGGGCACGGGGTCGTTCACCCCCAGATTCTAATCCGGCCCACGTCGGCATCATCCAGAGCGGAGTGAGAGTGACCGTCACACACCAGAAGGCGGGCCTGTGGGTGAGGGGAATCCTCGCAGTCGGTCTGTACACCGTCACGGCCGCGATGCTGGCGTTGAGTCTTCCGGCCATGGGCGTCGAAATGACGCCGACGAGTGATCGCGACACGGCGGCCGGGGCGTTCCTCTGTCTGGTCCTGTCCGGGCTGTTCCTTGTCGCCACCGCGGTGGTCTCGTTTCGGTGGAGGGCCGCGCGTGCGGTGTGTCTGCTCCACGCGGTTCTCATGGTGGGCGTCTGGACTCAGGTGCCGAGTCCGTTCTGAGTCAGTTCTCCGATATGTCCGGCCGTTGGTGTACGGGATCCGCCGCGGTGTATATCCGGGGCTGTTGAATCCGGAGGATTTCGCGGGGAGTTGGGCATGGGCGGGCGCGGGGTGCGGTTGATGGGTGCTGTTGCTGTCACCGGTGTGGTGGTGGGGGTACTGGGTGGGTGTTCCGGGGGTGAGGAGGAGCCGCAGGGCGGGGCTTCGGGTGCGTCCGTCTCCTCCTCGGCCTCGGCCTCGGCCTCGGTCAGTTCAGCGCCGCCCACTACCCCCGGCGGGGTCCTCGACGCCGCCGAGGAGGCCATGCGGGGTGAGTCCGGGTGGACCTTCGCCGTGGAGGGGGAGGAAGGGCTCGATCTCTCGGGTGGGGGCAGTGAGGCGACCTACAGCGCCACCGTGCAGCGGACCGGGAAGCCCGAGGCTCTGCATGCCAGTGGGACTGTGGTGAGCAAGGGGAGCAGTACCCCTGAAGAGGTCTTCGTCGTGGACGGGGTGGGGCACGTCCGGGAGGGGGACGGTGCTTGGGAGTCGGGGGACGTCTCCGATCCGGAGATCGCCAACAAGGTCGAGGATCCTGTTGATGCCCTTGACGTGTTCCGGGCTTACGCGGAGGGCGGTGAGCGTATCGACGTTGCCCGTGAGGGTGGCGACATCACCCTGCGCGTCGAGGTTCCGTCCGGGAAGCTCTCCGACGAACGGCCCGCGCTCGCCAAGGCCGTACGTGAAGTGCGGCCGACCATCGAGCAGTTGCGGGAGGGCGGGGTCACCGCCACCGACAGCGAGATCGCGCTGACGCGCCTCACCGATGTGCTCGTGCTGGACGGGGACTCGTACCGGATCAAGTCCCACCGGTTCTCCTTCGGCTTCACCATCCCCTACCAGGGGCAGCAGATCACCTACCGGCAGGAGGTCGAGGAAGCCAACCGCGGTGTCTTCGCCGGGGACATCACCCTTCCTGACAGCGTCGCTTGAGGGCCCGGAACTGTGAGCATCCACCTGCACTTCCGCGCCGTCGCGGAATCCGAGATCCGGGACGACCACACATGGCTTACGGAGTTCATGTGGGCGGCTTGGGAGAATCTGCCCCAGGAGTACGCAGCGGGCATCGCCTGGGCGATCGACAAGGTCTGGCACTCCGTCGATGACCTCTATGCCGCGGCCCATGCGCTACTCGAAGATGCGGACGAGCCTTGGACGTTGCCGATCTACGGCGGTCGGCCTGTGGCATACGGCACCACTGCTGATCCCTCCAACCCGCCCATGATGCTCCTGCCGCCGTCCGAAGTGTCACAGGCCGCGGACTTCCTCGCGCGGATCTCCTTCGACGAGCTGTGGGATATCGCGGGCGCCGGACTCAGCGGCTACGGCCGGGGCGAGGCGCAGGCAAGGGAGGAGTTCCTCGGCTATCACAGGGACCTCCTTGGACTCTACGAGCGGGCTGCGGCGGCACATCATGCCGTGGTGAAGGTGGTGTGGGCCTGAGGGAGTCGGCAACAAGCCTCACCGTTCCCGTACCGCCCGCGCCACCCGAGTCCCCGCCGCCGCCCGCGGGCCGCTGTCCGCGGGGCGTCTGCGGGGGTGGACCGTGTTGGCCAGGAGGACCAGGAAGGTGTCCGTCGAGCGGTCCAGGGTCAGCATTGTGCCGGTGAAGCCCGTGTGGCCCGCGGCCCCGCGGCCCGCCAGCTCCCCCATGAACCACTCCTGGTCCAGGGCGAAGCCGAGGCCCGGTGGGTCCAGGAGGAGTTCCACGAAGTCGGGGCCGAGGATGCGGGCCGGGCCGTAGGAGCCGCCGGCCAGCAAGGTGCGGCAGAAGACTGCCAGGTCGTGGGCCGTGGAGAACAGGCCCGCGTGGCCCGCCACCCCGCCCAGCGCCCAGGCGTTCTCGTCGTGCACCACTCCCCGCAGCATTCCCCGGTCCGCCTTCGCCCACGGCCGCCGCTGGTCCTCCGTCGCCGCCGCACCGGGGAACGGGCCGAACCGGGTCGAGGTCATACCGAGAGGACGGGTGATGCCGTCGTGGATCAGGACGTCCAGGCCGCGGCCCGTGATGCGTTCCAGGACGTGCTGGAGCAGGAGCATGTTGAGGTCGGAGTAGCAGTACGTGCCGGGGACCCCGATGGGGACCTCCGCCCGCAGGCGGGCCAGCCTCTCCTCGTCGTCCGCGCAGTCGTACAGCGGGAGTTCGGGGCGCAGCCCGGAGGTGTGCGTCAGCAGCTGCCGTACCGTCACGCCGTGGCGGGCCGCCCCGCGGAACTCCGGCAGGTACGCCCCGACCTCCGCGTCTATGCCCAGCGTCCCCCGCTCGATCTGCTGCACCGCGGCGACCGCGGTGAACAGCTTCGTCAGGGAGGCGAGATCGAAGGCCGTCCGGACCGTCATCGGGACGCGGGACGCGGGCGGCAGCTCCACACCGGTGTCGGTCTCCGGGTCGTACGCGGCATAACGGACCGCCCAGCCCGCCGCCTCCTCCACGGCCACACAGGGGCCACGTCCGGCGATCACCACCGCGCCCGCCGCCCAGGGCCGCTCGCCCGTGGTCAGGTCGTGGACCTCGCGGACCAGGTGCCCCAACTCCTCGGGGTCGAGTCCGGCCCGCTCCGGTGTGTCGCCGCGCAGTCTCGGTGCGCTCAGCTCGCCACTCCCTCCACGCTCGCCGCTCCCTCCGCGTCGGCCCGCCTGCCCCAGGGACGGCACAGTCCCACGAAGCAGGCCGCCGCCACCAGTGCGGCGGCCAGTTGGACGACGGCCATCGGGACGGCGGTGTCCTCCCCCGCCACGCCCACCAACGGCGACACCACCGCGCCGATCAGGAAGGAGGACGTACCCAGCAGCGCGGACGCCGATCCGGCCGCCTGCTTCGTCCGCAGCAGCGCGAGGGTCTGGGTGTTGGGGAGCGTCACGCCCATGGCGGACATCAGGACGAAGAGGGCGGCGGCCACGGGGGCGAGGCCCACCTCGCCGAACACGCCCGTCGACATCAGCAGCAGCGCGCTCGCCGCCAGCACCACCACGCCGAGCCCGGCCGCCAGCACCGCGTCCAGGCTCACCCGGCCGACCAGCACCTTGCCGTTGATCTGGCCCACGGCCACCAGACCGATGGAGTTCAGGCCGAACAGCAGGCTGAAGGTCTGCGGAGAGGCACCGTGGATCTCCTGGATCACGAACGGCGACGCCGCGATGTACGCGAACAGCGCGGCGAAGGCGAAGCCGCCGGTCAGCATGTAGCCCGCGAAGGCGCGGTCGGCGAGCAGTCCGCGCATCGAGCGCAGCGCCTGGCCCACTCCGCCCTCGTGCCGGTCTGCCGGGGCGAGCGTCTCGGGCAGCCGTGCCCAGACCAGTGCCGACAGCAGCACCCCTACGACGGTCAGCACGACGAACACGCCCCGCCAGTCCGTCACCCGCAGGATCTGCCCGCCGATGAGCGGCGCCACGATCGGCGCGACGCCGGAGACCAGCATGAGGGTGGAGAAGAAGCGGGCCATCGCCACACCGTCGTAGAGGTCGCGTACGACGGCCCGTGCGATGACGATCCCGGCGGCGCCCGCGAGGCCCTGCGCGAGGCGGAAGGCGACGAGGAACTCCACGGTCGGCGCGAGCGCGCACAGGGCGGTGGCGAGGACGTAGACCGCGAGGCCGACGAGGAGCGGACGTCTGCGGCCCCAGCGGTCGCTCATCGGGCCGACCACCAGCTGGCCGAGCGCCATGCCGGCGAGACAGGCGGTGAGGGTGAGCTGGACGGTCGCGGCGGGGGCGGTCAGCGCCTCGGTGACCTGCGGGAGGGCGGGGAGGTACATGTCCATCGCCAGCGGGGGCGTGGCGGTCAGCCCGCCGAGGACCAGGGTGACCAGCAACGAGGTGCGCCGCACGGCGCGGGCGGCCGGTTCCGTCTCCGGTACGGCCGCCTGCGCCTCGTTCGATATGGATGCCCCGGACGCCCCGCTCTCGGGCATGTGCCCTCCCTCTCCTCGCGATACGCCACCTATGCTCTCAGCTCGAACACAGTGCCGAGGGTCGCTACAGCAAGGGTGGGGTTCGGGGATGGGCGAGCAGCAGCAACGGGTGCGTTGGGGGATTTTGGCGACCGGGGGGATCGCGGCCTCGTTCGCGGGTGATCTCGTCGATCTGCCGGATGCCGAGGTCGTTGCCGTGGCCTCGCGGTCGCAGGGCTCGGCGGACGCCTTCGCCGAGCGGTTCGGGATCGGGCGGGCGTACGGCGACTGGGCCTCGCTCGCGGCGGACGCGGACGTCGATGTGGTCTACGTCGCCACCCCGCACTCGGCGCATCGGGAGGCCGCCGGTCTGTGTCTGGAGGCCGGGCGGAACGTGCTGTGCGAGAAGGCGTTCACGCTGAACTCGCGCGAGGCGGAGGAGCTGGTCGCCCTCGCCAAGGACCGCGGGAGCTTCCTGATGGAGGCGATGTGGATGTACTGCAATCCGCTGGTCCGCAAGCTCAAGGCGCTCGTCGACGACGGGGCGATCGGCGAGGTGCGCACCGTGCAGGCGGACTTCGGGCTGGCCGGGCCCTTCCCGCCCTCGCACCGGCTGCGCGACCCCGCCCAGGGCGGCGGCGCCCTGCTCGATCTCGGCGTCTACCCGGTGTCGTTCGCCCAGCTGCTGCTCGGGGAGCCCTCGGACGTCGCCGCGAGAGCAGTGCTCTCGGATGAGGGCGTCGATCTCCAGACGGGAGCACTGCTCTCCTGGGAGAGCGGCGCTCTCGCTTCGGTGCACTGCTCCATCGTCGGCGGTACGGCGACGGGGGCCTCGGTCACCGGCTCGCTCGGCCGTATCGACATCCCGCACGGCTTCTTCTTCCCGGACCACTTCGTCCTGCACCGGGACGGCCGCGACCCCGAGACGTTCACCGCCGACCCGGCCGACGGCCCCCGCAGCACCATGCGCCACGAGGCCGCCGAGGTGATGCGCGCCCTGCGGGCCGGTGAGACCGAGTCCCCGCTGGTCCCGCTGGACGGCACGCTCGCCGTGATGCGGACGCTCGACGCGATACGGGACCGCGTCGGCGTCCGGTACCCGGGCGAGACGGGCGAGCCGGAGCCCGCACTCACGCGGGCCTGAGCCTCAGAAGGCCCGGCCCCCTCACGCGGGCTTGAGCCCCGGCTCCCCCGCCTCCGTGACGAAGGACGCGGCCGTCGTGACCGGCGCCCCCGGCGTGGTCACGTACGGCACCGTCTTGAAGTCCGCCCGCGCCAGCTCCTCGCCGAGCGCGACGGTCACATAGCCGCGCCGTCCGTTGTAGAACCGCAGGTGCGGGTTGGCGGTCATGTAGGTGTCCCAGTTCGCGGGCTTGTCGGCGCCGTCCCGGCCGCTGGAGATCGAGGTCGCCACGATCTCGGTGCCCCGGGTCCGGGACGCCGGGTCGTCGAAGTCGTCCTTGATGTCGAAGGCGTACCCGACGTGCACATCGCCGGTGAGCACCATCAGGTTCGCGACGCCCGCCGCCTCGGCGCCGTCCAGGATCCGGCGGCGGGAGGCGCGGTAGCCGTCCCAGGCGTCCATCGAGACCCGGGACGGCTCGGTCAGGTCGAACTTCCGCTGCGAGAAGACGACCTGCTGCGGGACGACGTTCCACAGCGCCCGCGAGTCCTGCCAGCCGTCCAGCAGCCACCGCTCCTGGGTCTCGCCGGTCATGGTGCGCGCCGGGTCGTCGACCTCGGGCCCTGGGACCTTGGCGCCGTCGCCCTGGGCCTGGTTGGAGCGGTACTGCCGGGTGTCTAGCACGTCGAACTGGGCGAGCCGGCCCCAGTGCAGCCGCCGGTAGAGCTGCATGTCCGGGCCCTCGGGGAGCTGGGGGCGGCGCAGCGGCTGGTGCTCCCAGTAGGCGCGGTAGGCGGAGGCGCGGCGCAGCAGGAACTCCTCCGGGGGCACGCTGTTCTCGGGGATGTCGTCGGCGTAGTTGTTCTCGGTCTCGTGGTCGTCCCAGGTGACGACGAAGGGGTGCGCGGCGTGCGCGGCGCGCAGATCGGGGTCGCTCTTGTAGAGGGCGTACCGCAGCCGGTAGTCCTCCAGGGTCAGCGTCTCCCGGTTGAACAGGGCGGGCAGGGTGCGGTCGGTGTAGTTGCGGGAGCCGCCGGCCGCGCTGACGGCGTACTCGTAGAGGTAGTCGCCGAGGTGCAGGACGACGTCGACGTCGTCGGCGGCGAGATGGGCGTACGGGGTGAAGTAGCCGTCGTGGTACGCCTGGCAGGAGACGGCGGCCAGTTTGAGCCCCAAGACGCGGTCGCCGGGGGCGGGGGCGGTGCGGGTGCGGCCGGTCTCGGAGATCCAGGAGCCCACCCGGAAGCGGTAGTAGAAGACGCGGTCGGTGTCGAGCCGGCCGACCTCGACGTGGACCGTGTGCTGGAACTCGGGGTGTGCGGTGGCGGTGCCGCGTCTGACGGTGCGGCGGAAGTTCTCGTCGCGGGCCAGCTCCCAGTGCACGGTGACGCGCTCGGCGGGCAGTCCGCCGTCGGGCTGGAAAGGGGCGGGGGCCAGCCGGGTCCACAGCAGGACCGAGCCGGGCTGGGGGTCGCCGGAGGCGACGCCGAGGGTGAACGGGTCGTCGGTGATCCGCGCGGCGTCCAGCTCCGCGGCGCCCGCGACCCCGGCCGTGGGCAGGTTCACCGCGAAGGCGAGCGCGGCGGCCGCGCCGGTGACCGTGAGGAAGCGGCGGCGGCCCAAGTGGCGGGCCGCCGCGCGCAGTTCGGCAGTGTGTCGGGACGGGTGTGTGTCGAGTGTCATCCGGTCCTCCCCTGACGAAATGAATGCATCAGGCATTGGAGTGCCCGGGGACGACTCTCGATTGGCGCGTACACAACACCCAGATGGCGGATGGATGAGTTCCGAATGGCGGACCCTCCCGTACGCTGCGGGCCCATGAATGCGAAGGAAACTGGCAAGCCGTCCATCGCCGTGGTGACTGGGGCGGGCTCCGGCATCGGACGCGCCGTCACCGTGGAACTGTTGCGCGCGGGCTGGTCGGTGGCGCTGGCAGGCCGCCGCCTTGAGACCCTGGAGGAGACGGCGGCCCTGATGCCCGAGGGCGCCTCCCTGGCCGTACGCGCGGATGTCTCGCGGCCCGAGGACGTGGCCGCGCTGTTCGCCGCGGCGGTGGACCGGTTCGGGCGCATCGACCTGCTGTTCAACAACGCGGGGACGTTCGGTCCGGGCGGGGTTCCGGTGGAGGAGCTGCCGTACGAGGCCTGGCGGCATGTGGTGGACACCAACCTCAACGGGGCGTTCCTGTGCGCGCAGGCGGCGTTCCGGCAGATGAAGGAGCAGGATCCGCGGGGCGGGCGGATCATCAACAACGGGTCGATCTCCGCCCACGCGCCCCGTCCGCACTCCGTCGCCTACACGGCGACCAAGCACGCGCTGACCGGCCTGACCAAGTCGCTGTCGCTGGACGGGCGGCCGTACGACATCGCGGTGGGGCAGATCGACATCGGCAACGCGGCCACCGAGATGACGGCCCGGATGCAGACCGGCGCGCTCCAGGCCAACGGCGAGGTGGCGCCCGAGCCCGTGATGGACGCGGCCGATGTCGCGCGCACGGTCCGGCACATGGCGGAGCTGCCGTTGGCGGCGAATGTGCAGTTCGCGACGGTGCTGGCGACGGCGATGCCGTACGTGGGCCGCGGCTGAGCATTTCCGAGGAGCCCGGTCTTCATAACTTGCACAACCGGAATTTGACCGTCCGCTCCATTGCGGCCGGTCGGCGGCTTATGCTCAACTCTCCTCCACAAGAGCTTCACAGTTGGAGAGAAGAGCTTCCGCTGACCAAACCGAGGGGGGAGACGGCAGCCGTTCACGGCGCGGGTTGGGGGTGGACCTCGCGTGGGACCGCGGGGTACGCACCGCGCCGTGGACGGCTGCCGTACCACTCGGAACTCTCAGCTCGCACACATCCCTTCTCAGGTCGTACATATCGATTGCTCACGGCCGTACAACGTTTCGTCCCTACCTTGAGGCGGCGCCCACAGCGGGCGCCGAGAACCTTCGAGGAACGGGATGTTTGGCATCTATCTCAAGCGCGAGCTGAGCCGGCGCAAGAAGGCGGCTCTGGTGGTCGCACTGGGTCTGGCGCTCGGAATCGCCCTCGTCATCACCGTCAACTCGGTGTCGGCGGGCATGCAGCAGGCGCAGGACAAGGTCCTTCAGTCGCTCTACGGCCTGGGCACCGACATGACGGTCACCAAGGCCCGCTCGGCGCCCACCGACAACGCCTCGGGCGGCCCGAGGTTCGAGTTCGACGCCGGCTCCGACGACGACGAGGAGCAGAGCTCGGACCGGGTGATGACCCAGGGCGGTGAGGCCCTCAAGGCCTCCCTGGTGGAGAAGGTCGCCGCACAGAGCGGCGTCGCGAACGCGGTCGGCGCCCTCACCCTGAACGTCACCAAGGTCGACGGCACCTTCACCCAGGGCCAGGCCCAGTCGCAGAGTCAGGGTCAGGGAGGTCCCGGCGGTGGCGACACCGGCACCGGGCAGCCCCAGGTCCAGGGCGGCGGCGCCGCCTTCGACGTCAACTCCTACTCGGTCGCCGGCGTCGACGTCACCGACCAGGACCTCGGCCCGCTGGCCGGCTCGACGATCACCTCCGGCAAGACCTTCACGGCCGCGCAGACCAACGCGAAGGTGGCGGTGCTCAGCAAGTCCTACGCCAAGGAGAACGAGTACAAGGTCGGCGAGACCTTCAAGATCTCCGGCACCAAGTACACGGTCATCGGCCTCGCGACGCCGGAGAGCAGCGAGGCCACCACCGACGTCTATCTGCCGCTGAAGCAGGCCCAGACGCTGGGCGACGCCAAGAACAAGGTCACCACGATCTACGTCAAGGCCACCGACTCCCAGCGGATCGACACCGTGAAGTCGGCGATCCAGAAGAACATCTCGGGTACGACGGTGACGACCTCCGCCGACCTCGCGGACACGGTGTCCGGCTCGCTGTCGACCGCCTCCAACCTCGCCACCAGCGTCGGCAAGTGGCTGTCGGTCGCGGTGCTCGCCGCCGCCTTCCTGGTGGCCGCGCTGCTGACCTCCTCGGCGGTCTCACGCCGGGTGCGGGAGTTCGGCACGCTGAAGGCGCTCGGCTGGCCGAGCCGCCGGGTGACCCGGCAGGTGGTCGGCGAGTCGATGGTCAACGGACTGCTCGGCGGCGGCCTCGGAATCGCGCTGGGCCTCGCGGCGGCGTACGCGGTCACGGCGATCAGTCCGAAGCTGACGGCGCAGCTCGGCTCAAGCGGCGGTGGCGGCATGGGCGGCGGTCCCGGCGGGGGCGGCATGGGTGGCGGCCCTGGCGGTCAGTCCGCCCAGAACACCATGGAGATCGCCCTGTCCGCGCCGGTCTCGGTGACCACCATCGCCCTCGCGGTCGGCCTCGCGGTCGCCGGCGGTCTCATCGCCGGCGCCATGGGCGGCTGGCGCGCCTCCCGAATGCGCCCGGCGGACGCCCTGCGCAGCGTCTCCTGAACCTGCTACCAACCTTTCGGAGAACCCCCATGTACCAGCTCACCGGCGTCACCAAGCGCTACACGCGCGGCAAGGAGACGGTGGAGGCGCTGCGCGGCGTCGACCTCACCATCGCCGACGGCGACCAGCTCGTCATCCAAGGACCCACCGGCGGCGGCAAGTCGACGCTTCTTCAGATGATCGGCGGCCTGGACCGCCCGTCCGAGGGCAGCGTGGAACTCGACGGCGTGGACCTCGCGACCGTCAGCGAGGCCCGGCTGACCCGGGTGCGCGCCGAGAAGATCGGCATCATCTTCCAGGCGTTCAACCTGATCCCCACGCTGACCGCGCAGGAGAACGTCGAGACCGCCCTCGTCCCGCTCGGCGTCAAGCCCGCCGAGCGGCGCGAGCGGGCGGCCGAGGCGCTGCGCTCGGTCGGCCTCGGCGAACGCCTGACCCACGTCCCCTCGGAGCTGTCCGGCGGCCAGCAGCAGCGCGTCGCCATCGCCCGCGCGCTGGTCAAGCGGCCGAAGGTGCTGCTCGCCGACGAGCCCACCGGCAACCTCGACGAGAGCACCCGGGACGACATCATGGCCCTGCTGGAGGGGCTGTGGCGCGAGCACGGGCTGACCTTCGTCATGGTCACCCACGACTCCTCGATCGCCCGCCGCGCCCCGCGCCTGGCCACCATCAGGTCGGGCCGGATCACGCTGACGGAACAGCGAGTGGCGTACTGACCGGCGTACGGCCTGGTGCTACGCCTGGCCGGTCTCGAAGCGGCGGATCCGGCCGTTGTCGTCGACGTCGAAGCGCCAGCGGGTGCGCATCTCGCCCCAGGTGTCGTTGCGGTAGCGGGCGAGGAGGGCGTGGCCGCCGTCGGACTCCTTGTCGACCTCCATATGACCGTTGGAGGAGAAGATCTCCCGGTCGATCCAGTCATCGAGGTCGCGGTCGGTGCCGTCGTCGGCCATGGTCGCGTCCGGGGTGAGCAGGGCCATGAAGGCGTCCCGGTCGTGCTGGTTGACGGCGGTCACGAAGTCCCGGACGACCGGGTCGCTGAGGTTCTTCGGTTGGATCGTCATGCCCGTCAGACTCACACCGCTCCCGCCGCCCCGCCACCCGAACGGCGGCCCGGACAGGCCCGCCGGGCGCGGGCGGTGGGACGGTGGACCCACCGGAGGGGACCGATCCTGCTGTCTGTCACGGGAGACATCGTGAGCGCATACGACCGACGTGATCTGGGCCTGCTGCTGCTCCGGCTGGGTGCCGGCGGGGTGCTCGCCGCGCACGGCGCACAGAAACTGCTGGGCTGGTTCGGCGGAGGAGGTATCGAGGGCACCGGGCAGTTCATGGAGTCCGTCGGCTACCGGCCCGGCCGGACCAACGCGACCATGGCCGGGCTCGCCGAGGCGGGCGGCGGCACGCTGCTGGCGCTGGGCCTCGCGACCCCGGCGGCGGGCGCGGCGGCGGCCGGTGCCATGGCGGGCGCGGCCGCGGTGCACACCCCGAACGGCTTCTTCAACGCCGGTGGTGGCTACGAGTACGCGGCGACCCTGGGCCTGGCGGCGACCGGGCTCGCGATCAGCGGACCGGGGCGGCTCTCCCTGGACCACGCGCTCGGCCATGTCTTCGACCGCGGCTGGATGGTGCCGGCGGCCCTCGCGGCGACGGCGGCGGGCACGGCGGTGATCGTGGGCATGCGCACCAAGCGGCTGCGCGAGGAGCGGGAGGGCGAGCAGGTGGCCTTGTTCGAGGAGGAGTTCTCCCAGTAGGGAGCGCGGTCAGGGACGCTGTCGGGGGCGTTGTCAGTGGGGCATGGCAGGCTCTGCGTATGACTTCGCGTACGACGGAACAGGCCACCCCCACCGACCCCGCCGACGACCTCTGGGCCGGCATCGAGGACTTGTGGGCCTGGGTGGACGCGAACCGTCCGCTCGACGGCCGCGAGGGCATGCTCCTGCGCATGCTGAAGCTGTCCGAGGAGGTCGGCGAGGTCGCCGAGGCGGTGATCGGGGCGACCGGCCAGAACCCGCGCAAGGGCGTCACCCACACCTGGGACGACGTCCAGGCCGAGCTCTGCGATGTCGTGATCACGGCCCTGGTCGCCCTGCGGACGCTGACGCCGGACACGCGGCAGGTGTTCAGCGACCATCTGGCCCGGGTGCGGGAGCGGTCCCGGGGACCGCACTCCCCCAAGAGCTAGGCGGCCCGGTCCAGGATGTCCCGTACCCGGTGCAGCCCGCCGCGGTCGACGGCGTACCAGACCCATGTCCCGCGCCGCTCCCGGGTGAGCAGCCCCGCCTCGGTCATGACCTTCAGATGGTGGCTGACGGTCGGCTGCCGCAGCCCCAGACAGTCGGTGAGGTCGGCGACGCACGCCTCGCCGGCGGGGGCGCGCTCGATGAGCCGGAGCAGCTGAAGCCGGGTCGGGTCGGCGATGGCCTTGAGCACGGCGGCGAGGCGCTCGGCCTCGTCACGGTCGATCAGCAGGCGGGCCAAGGACGACGTAGCCCCTTCCGGTTGGCCGGCCGCGGTCTCCGTTTCCCCAGAAGAGACGTTCATTCACCCACCATAGGGCGGTTCCGCCGATGCTCCGGAACCCGACCGCCGCACCCACCAGTAGTTCACCCACGGTTCACCTTCACCCCGGCGCGGTCGCTTGCGGCGGCGTCCTCCCGCCCGCACTCGAGCCGGTATCCCATGCCCCGGATCGCGTCGATGGTGCACCGGCTGCCCGCCTCGTCCCGCAGTTTGTTGCGAACCCGGCGCACATGCACCGTCAGCGTGTTGCTGTCGAGCTTGTCCACGCCCCAGAGCGCCTTGGTCAACTCCCTTCGGCTGACGACCTTGTTGGGCCGCTCCATCAGATAGCGCAGCAGCAGGAACTCGCGCACCGGCAGGGTGAGGGAGCGCCCGCGGACGTACACATGAAAGCCCTCGGCATCGAGCTCGATGTCCCCGACGACCAGCATCCGCGGCGCGTCGCCCGCGGTCCGGTCGCCCCGGTCGCCCCGGTCGCCCCTGAGCAACGGCAGTATCTCCTCGGCCCGGTAGGGGCGGGCGACGAAGGCCACGGCGCCCGCCGAGAGCGCGGCGGTGGCCTCCGCGGCGCCCTCCGCCCCGGCGCCGACGATGACCGGCACCGGGTGCAGCCGGGCGATCAGTTCGGTGACCGCGGCGGCGCCGACCAGCGGCAGCGGGGCGGCGAGCAGCACCGCGCGCGGGCGGCGGGCGCCGACTTGGAGCAGGGCCTCGGCGCCGTCGTGGCAGACCAGGGTGCGCACGCCCGCGGCGAGGAAACGGGCGGCGACGTCCCGGGCCAGGTCGGGGTCGGGGTCGGCGAGCAACAGGTCCGGGGGCGCGAGTTGTGGGTCGGGGGGTCCGTGTGCCTCGGACGGTCCGTGTGCCTCGTGGGGTGTCACCCGTCGTACTCCTTCACGTGGACGCGCAAAGGGGCGCGGAGCGGAGGGACCTCGGACGGGACACCGGCTCAGCCGAAGCGGCCGGTGATGTAGTCCTCGGTGCGCTGGTCGGCGGGGTTCTCGAAGATCTTCACGGTGGTGTCGTACTCGACGAGCCGCCCGTGCCGTACGCCCTTGTCGTCGACGTCGGCCGTGAAGAAGGCGGTGTAGTCGGAGATGCGGGCGGCCTGCTGCATGTTGTGGGTGACGATCACGATGGTGAAGTCGGCCGCGAGTTCCGCCATCAGGTCCTCGATGCGGGCGGTGGCGATCGGGTCGAGCGCGGAGCAGGGCTCGTCCATGAGGATCACCTCGGGCCGGACCGCGATGGCCCGCGCGATGCACAGCCGTTGCTGCTGTCCGCCGGACAGGGCGAGGGCGCTGGACTTGAGCTTGTCCTTGACCTCGTCCCAGAGGGCGGCCCCGGTGAGGGCCTCCTCGACGAGGTCGTCCATGGTGCCCTTCATGCCGTTGACGCGCGGCCCGTAGGCGATGTTGTCGTAGATCGACTTGGGGAAGGGGTTCGGCTTCTGGAACACCATGCCGATCCGGCGCCGCACCTCGATGGGGTCGACGTCGGGGTCGTAGAGGTTCTCCCCGTGGTAGGCGACCTTGCCGGTGACCCGGGCGCCGGGGATCAGGTCGTTCATGCGGTTGAAGCAGCGGATGACGGTGGACTTGCCGCAGCCGGAGGGGCCGATCATCGCGGTGATCTGGCGGCGTCCGATGAGCATGGTGACATCGCGTACGGCCTGGTGGTCGCCGTACCAGACGTCCAGGTCGGAGATGTGGAACACCGGGTCGTTCAGGGAGGGTTCGGGCCGGTTGCGGCGGCGGTCGCCGATGGTGAGGGAGAGGGCGTGTTCCTCTCCCCCGGTGCTCTGGGCGGGGATGGCATCGTCAGTCATGGAAATCACCAGCAGTCATGGGTATCACCAGCGCTTGCTGAAGCGGTTGCGCAGCCAGATCGCGGCCGCGTTCATGAGCAGGAGGATGGCCAGGAGGATGACGATCCCGGCCGCGGCGAGGTGGTGGAACTCCTCGCGGGACTGGCTGATCCAGCCGAAGATCTGGATGGGCAGCACGGTGTACGCGCTCTCCAGGCCCTCCGGGTTGAACGCCACGTAGGTCACCGCGCCGAGCAGCAGCAGCGGCGCGGCCTCGCCGATCGCCCGGGACAGGGCGAGGATCGAGCCGGTCGCGATGCCGGGTACGGCGGCGGGCAGCACCTGGCGCCAGATGGTCTGCCACTGGGTGGCGCCGAGAGCGAGCGAGGCCTGCCGGATGGACTGCGGCACGGCTCTGATGGCCTCGCGCGAGGCGATGATGACGACGGGCAGGACGAGCAGGGAGAGGGTGAGCGAGGCCGTCAACACGGTGGTGCCGAGGTCGAGTTCACGGGCGAGGAGCCCAAGTCCCAGTATCCCGTAGATGATCGAGGGCACGGCGGCCAGGTTCTGGATGTTCAGCTCGATCATGCGGTTGTACCAGCGGTTCTGGTCGGCGTACTCCTCCAGGTAGATCGCCGCCATGATGCCGGTGGGCAGGCAGAACAGAGCGGTGAAGGCGATCACCCAGATCGTGCCGAAGATCGCGGACTGGGCGCCGGCGTTCTCGGGCCGGCGGATGGAGGGGAAGTTCTCCCACAGCCGCGAGTCGAGCCGAGGCCAGGCCTCCACCAGCACATAGGTGATGAGAACACCGAGGAAAATGATCCCGACCGCGAGGCAGCACAGCAGAAGCAGCCGGAAGGCGGTCTCCCCCGGCCGGAAGCGGGGCCCGGCGAGCTTGCGCGGCGCCGGGTGGGCGGGCGGTTCGGTGACCCGGACACCGGTCCCGGTGCTCATTCGTACACCTCCCGGTATTTGCGCACGAGCCGGATGCTGATCACGTTCATCACGAAGGTGATGACGAACAGCAGGGCGCCGACGGCGAAGATGGTCTTGTACTCGAAGGACTGCACGGGCACGTCACCGGAACCGGCCTGGGCGATGAACCCGGTCATGGTCTGCATCGCCTCCAGCGGGTTCCAAGTGAGGTTGGCAGTAAGCCCGGAGGCGATGGCGACGATCATCGTCTCGCCGATGGCCCGCGAGATCCCGAGCACGCACGCAGCGACGATGCCGCTCAGCGCGGCGGGCACCACGACCCGCACGGACACGACCCGCTTGCCGGAGCCGAGCGCGTAGGCCCCGTCCCGCAGCGAGTCCGGTACGGCGGCCATGGCGTCCTCGGAGAGCGAGGCGATGGTCGGGATGATCATGACGCCCATGACGAGCCCCGCGGAGAGGGCGTTCTGGAAGTCGGGCCCGGTGCCACCGGGCCACCACTCGCGCAGCCGGGGCGTGACGAAGCTGAGCGCGAAGAACCCGTAGACGACGGTCGGGACCCCGGCAAGAACTTCGAGCGCGGGCTTGAGAGTGGCCCGCACCCGCCGATCGGCGTACTCACTCAGATAGATGGCGGCCCCGAGCCCCACCGGCACGGCGACCGCGAGGGCGATGACGGTGATGAGCATGGTGGCGCCGAGAAGCGGCAGCACACCGTACTCAGGGGTACTGAACAGCGCGGTCCACTCGGTCCCCCCGAGGAATTCAGCAAAGCTGACTTGCTCGAAGAAGTCGACGGTAGGCGGAATGAGCGAGACAACGATGCCCACGGTCGTAGCGACGGAGACGAGCGCCGCCACGAACAACAGCCCCTGGATGACCCGTTCGCCATAACGCGGCTTGGCCCGCCGCAGGGACCGGGTCCCGGTCCCTGCGGGGGCCTTGAGCGTCGGCGAGGTCACCCCGCCGCTGCCTTCAGCTTGTCGAGGTCGGCCTTGAGCTCGGTCTCCTGCTCGGCGTTGAGCGGGATGAACTGCGCGTCCTCGGCGATGGCCTTGTGGTCCTCGACGTAGTACTCGACGAACCCGAGCACCTCTTTGCGCTCAAGGGCCTTGGCGGAGGGGTAGATGAAGAGGGGCCGGGCGAGAGGCGTGTAGGACCCGTCCTGAGCACTCTCGACACTGGGCGAGACGCACCCTTCCCCACCGTCGATCTCAAGGGCCTTGAGCTTGTCGGCGTTCTCCTCGAAGTAGGAGAACCCGAAGTACCCGAGCCCACCCTTGGACCCGGCGACACCCTGCACAATGACGTTGTCGTCCTCACTGGGACTGTAATCAGTCCTGGAGGCCCCTTCCTCACCATTGATCTCATCGGTGAAGTAGTCGAAGGTGCCGGAGTCGGTGCCGGGCCCGAACAGCTTCAGTTCCTCGTCCGGGAACTTCGGGTCGACCTGGTTCCAGTTGCTGACCTTGGAGTCGGGCTCCCAGATCTGCTTCAGCTGCTCGGTAGTCAGGCAGTCGACCCAGTCGTTCTCCTTGGGCACGACGACGGTCAGGGCGTCGTTGGCGACCTGGAACTCCTCGTAGATGACGCCCTTTTCCTTACAGGCCGCGATCTCCTCGTCCTTGATCGGGCGGGAGGCGTCGGAGATGTCGGTCTCACCGTTGCAGAACTTCTCGAACCCACCGCCGGTACCCGAAGTACCCACGGTGACCTGGACCTTGGACTGCTCCTCGGCGAACAGCTCGGCGGCGGCGGTGGTCAGCGGAGCGACGGTACTCGACCCGTCGACCTTCACCGACCCCGACAGCTCACTGCCGCCGGCCCCACCGCCGTCTCCATCCCCGTCGTCATCCCCACCGCACGCGCTCACCGCCAGCATCACAGCCGCCATCAGAGCCAAGGGCGCCTTGGCCCGGCGCAACAAATGAATGTCCACGTGACTCTCGATCCTCGTGTCCGCCGGCTTACCCGGCCGCGTGTGCTGGATCGAAGCGGGGCTGTATGAACTCTCCGCGTATGCGTCGCCACTCAAATGTGAACTATAGGCAGCCATCTATATAGACGGATCTTGTTTCAGCATCACGGAAGGGTCACTTGAGCTGTGGAATTTCAGTTCACTTGCAGTACACAAAGGGTGGGGGGCGCGAAGTGGGGGCGTAAGCGGAAGGGAGATCGGGACCGGCTCACATCCCTTGCTCCTGCATCAGCCGCATCAGATTCCGCTTGCGTCTGTGGGCTGCGCGCAGAGCGTGGACGTGCGCGGCGAACTCGTCCGGTGTTCCCAAGCGTTGGTGGCAGTCGCGGATGCTCAGGAGCAGGCTGACGAGCCGCTCGTAGACCGAGTTGCCGGTCTGTTCGGTGAGCGGTTCGGCCAGGCGCAGGTAGACGCCGAGCGCGTCGGCGGGACGGTCGGCCCGCGCCTGGTCGGCGAGCACGAGCCACTGGCGGTCGTCGGCGCCCGTGGCGGTGGCGGCCTGCCAGGCTGCGTCGATGTCCTTGTCGTCGAGCAGGACGTCGACGAGGACCGGGCCGCTGTGCCGCCCCGGACGCTGCCGGGCGGCGTCGGCCCGCAGCAAGGTCAGCGCTTCTGCGCGCTCCGCCGGCCAGCAGTCGGCGGCTTGCGCGGCGGTGCGCAACTGCCGGTACGTGAGCAGCGTGCGGCGTGCGCGGAAGTGGTCGCGGCGCAGGGTGACGGCATCGGAGAGCCGCGCCGCTCGCGCGTAGCGGTCGTGGAGGTAGTCGACGAGCGCCGTGTCCACGGCGGCGAGGTCGCCCGCGTCCCGGATGCCGCGCTCCGCCCAGCCCAACGCCTCCTCGGTGCGCCCCGCGCCGTCCAGTTCGCCGGCAATGGCCAGGTGTGTGTGACCATTCGCCGCAAGGGCGGCCGCGTGCACGGCGATCACCGTGTCGACGTCACCGCCGGCCTTGGCCAGACGCCCCATCAGGGTCTTCTCCGCCCAGCCCTTGCGGTTGCGTCGCCACGCCTCGATCGCCAGCTCACGGAGGGTGGCCATGCCCGTGTCGCCGAGGACGTCCTCGTAGTCGAGCGGATCGATGTCGGTGAGGCAGTCGTCGAATGCGCCGAGCGCCTGACCGACCAGCCAGCGCGCGAGGTCCTGCGCGTCCGGGCCTGCCGCACGGCACGCCTCGAGGTGGGCGTCGGCAAGTGCGTGACCGACCTCGCCGAGCCCGCCGTCGGAGTCGTCGACGCTGTCCGCCGCTTCGGTCAGCAGCCGCATCGCCTCACGCGCCGCGGTGATCGCCTCGGCTGCCCGGCCTGAGCGGGAGAGGTCGCCGATCGCGGAAGCCGCCTGCCCGGCCTGATCGGCGTAGGCGCATGCGTCGGCGTACTCGACGTATCCGTAGCGTGCGAACGGGGTGATGTCGAGGAGCTCACGAATGCGGGACCTGATCTCGGCGACATCCCCGCGGGCAGTCGCGGCCCGCAGCTCAAGGCGGCGCCGCAACTTGCGGTCCTCCGCGATCTGTTCACGCGTCAGGGCGAGCAACTCGTCCCTGGACAGGGCGGACAGCCATGCGTCCAGGTCCTGCGCCCGGCACCTGGCCGCCTCGCGCTGCTGCGGCAAGCTCTGCCGCTGGGCGAGAACCGTCAGGCCGAGCGCGACCAGGTGTTTGCAGAAGTTGCCTTCCCGGCCATAGGGGCAGTCGCACTCGCCGGAGAGTCCGCCGGGATCGTCAAGTGTCAGCTCCACCGCGTAACGCTCGGTGCCGTGGACGGTTGCGGTGACCCAGCCGTCGCCGATCTCCACTCGGCTGACGGCGTCGAGGTATCCGAGCCCGCGCTCGAAGGAACGAGCTCCGGCCAGTGCTCGGAGACTCGCCTCGGTAAGGCCGCCTGTGACCATTTCGCCCAGCTCCCCTGGTGCGCTCGATGTGCCCTCTCAAGAGTGCCCTAGGTCACAGATGCTCAGGCTTCTACGAGATCGCCCAGCAGCAGATCCAGCGCTGCCTCCTCATGCAGGGCGATGCCCAAGGCGTCCATGGTCGGGGCCAGTTCCGCGTCCCAGGCCGCCTCGATCGGTGTGCCGGTGAGGGAAAGCGGCGGTGTCCCGTGCAGCTCCGCTCGCGTCGCGAGGTATTCGTAGTCCGCCGCTTGCATGCGCCACGGTTCCGCCTGGTAGCGCTCCATGATCCGGTTGGCGAGGGCGATGCCCGGCCAGTCGAAATCACCGTGGTAGGCGAAGGTGCAGCCGGCCGCCGACAACGCGTCCAAGAGCGTGAGGACCACCGTCGCGGCACTGCCCGAAGTGCAGATCAGGGGTGCGGTGCAGGCGGTGTCCGCCGCGGCCTCCACCACACGGGGGTTCTCGCAGACGTGGATCCGCGTGCCGGGCGGGAACGACAGCTGAAGGGCGCGCAGTTCGCGCAGCGTCAGGTGCGCCTCCAGCCGGTGGTCGGCGCGTTGGCGCAGGGCTCCTTCCTGCCAGGTGGTGCCCGTCGGCCGAAGGCCGTAGGTGAGCACGGTGCTGGAAACCTCGTCGGGGGTGACCGAGGCCTGACGCCACAGAGCGCGGCGGCCCGGCGCGTCGATGGGGAAGTCCACGCCCCGGGCCACCGCTATGCCGCGCTGGACCAGGCGGGCCAGCAGCGTGCCGTCGTCCAGGCCATGGGCCGAACCGGTTGTGCGGGTGGCCAGTTCGCCGCGGCCCCAGGTGGCGGGGGTCGGATCCGTTGCTGTGCCGGGGAAGAGGGTGGCGAGGGTCTCGATGGCCTGGGCGATGGTGGTGAGGGCGGTGCCGGACGGCTGCCGCATCAGCGTGCCCCCTCGCCGTATGCCCTCCAGCCATTGCCGGGCCCACTCCTGGTTCGCCAGTGGCGTTGCGGCGAGGGCCGCCTCCGACTCCGACCAGAGACGGGTGCGTTCGGCTTGCGCCGCGTCCCGGGCCGCCCGCCGGTCGGTCAGCGGCGGGCCCAGTTCCGTCAGGGTCGCAGCCAGGCTCAGTCCGACCGCGCTGGTGCGCAGGCGTGTGTCCAGGTCCGACAGGCGGATCGTGACGGCGGGACCGGTGACCGGTCTGGCCAGGAGGAGGGACAGTGCCTGGCGCTCCTCCGCGTCCAGGTCCGGCAGGCGGATCGTGCCGACCGGACGGAGGCCGCCCCGTTCGAGGCGGGTACGGGCCGCCGTCCAAAGACGCTTCAGCCCCGGCCGGGTCAGGAACGCCAGCGCTTCGGCGGGCAGCGACGGCTCGTCCTCCGCTCGGGCGTCCGTCATACCGACACCAGCCGCCTCTGCCGCCCGTTCCACGTGTAGTGGAGCGTGGCCACGCCTCGCACGTGCGGGTCGCGCAGGCACTCGTAGATGTGCAGGGACGGCACGTCGGGCCAGTTGCCGATGAGGCGTTCGCTGGTGAGGACGAAGTCGAGGTCCAGGTCGACCAGGATGCGGCCCAGGCGCGCATGGGTGGGCTCGTCGACCTTGGCGAAGGCGTCGTCCAGCAGGATCAGCCGGGGTGCGTGCGGGGCGGTCTCGGCGAGGCTCGTGAAGTGGGCGGCCGCGGCGGCGAAGAGGACCAGGTAGGACAGGACTCGCTGTTCGCCCTGGCTGAGGCCGGTGCGGCCGGAGAGTTTGCGGCGGCTGCCGGGGGCGGCGTCGTTGACCACCCAGGGGGTGAAGGTGAACCAGTCCCGGTAGTCGAGTGCGGTGCGCAGATGGGCCGCGTAGCTGGCGCCCGGGTCGGCGCGGCGGGCGTCTTCGATGCGGCGCTGGAGTACGTCGCGGAGCTGGTCGGACTGGTCGTGGGTGCGCAAGCCGGAGGGGCTGCGCAGGAGGTCGACCGCCGCTTTGACGTCGGCTTCCACGCCGTCGGCCAGCTTCCAGTCGAGCGCAACGCCCAGCCCGTGTGAGGTCCGGACCGTGGACAGCGTGTCGTTCAGAGCGGCTACCAGGGCTCCCGCGGACAGGACCTGGGAGGAGAGGTGATCCCCCAGCTCTCCGGTGAGGAAGCGCTGGAACACCTCTCGCTCGCGCTCCGTCAGCCGTTCGCGGGCCTCGGTCGCCTGGGCGGCGATGCGCTCGCCGACCACGGCGATGTCGTGCGGGCCGTGGTCGTCGACGAGACGGCAGATCTTGATGCCGTCGTGTTCCTCCAGGGTGGCGTCGTAGCCTCCGGAGAGCTGGTCGCGCAGTTCCGTGTGACGGTTGAGGAGCGCGGTGTCCGAGATATCGCGCCGCTCGGCGTCCAGGCGGCTTCGTACGTCGTCCACGAGCAGGCGCAGGGTCTTGGTGCGGTCGTGTTCGCCGTCCCCGGAAGGGTGCGCATCGCTCTGCTCGGCGGAACGCTCGCCGCGCTGGGAGGAGTGCACCTCGCCTCCCTGGTCCTCCGCCTGCATGTCGAGGCCCGCGCCCCTGCTCACGCCCGGCAGGGACAGCGTCGTACGCAGTCTCCTGCCACTGGCGACGGCCTCTGCTTCCTGCGTGGCCAGGGCCTCTCGTCTGCCCCTCTCGTCCTCCTCCGCGCGCACTCGCTCGTCGTGCACGGCATTCAGGTCCCGCTCAGCGCCGGGGAGTTGACGTCCCACGGCCTCCAGTCGCCGCTTCGCCTCGTTCTCGCGGGCAAGGATCTCCTGCTCCGGCGCATCCAGCGCCTCCTCCAGACCCCGAACGGTGCGGCGCGCGGCGTCGAGGCGGGCGAGCGGTTCGGAGTAGTCGGATTCCGCCTCCCCGGTGGACGTCAGAGCGCGCGCGAAGTCTTCGCGACTCCGGCGATGGGCGTCCGTGGACGAACCCACCACGCGCAGCCGCCTGCGCAGTCGTTGTGTGCCCGTGTCGAGGCGGTCCAGACACAGCCGTACGGAGCCGAGTGCGGCCGGGTCAACCGGGAGGTCGTGCGCGCTCGCGGTCGCCTCGGCCTCGCGCCGGGCGGCGACCGCGCGGGCGCGCGCCTCCTCCGCCGCACGGGCTGCTGCGGATGCCTGGCCGGCCAGCACCTGGGCAGCACGCTCGGCCTCGGTGGCGCGGGCCCACGCGTCGGTCAGTGGGCGTCCCGTGGGCGGGTGGCTCAGTACGTCGGCCACTTGGGCGCGATGCTCCGTGAGGATCCGCAGCTCCTGTTCCTGTTGCGTCACCTCCGCCTGCTTGTCCGCGAGTTGTCGATCGAGTTCGGCCAGGGCCCGGCGACGGGTCTCGGCACGCACCTCCGCGCCGACGTACTCGGCCGCCTGCTTGGTGTGACGACCTCGGGCGATACCCAGTTTCCAGAAGCCGTCCGTGCCGATCGCGGATTCCGCCTGGGTGCCGGTGGTCCCGTCCGTGACCAGAGCCACCGCGTGGAGCACGCCCTCGACCTGCTCGGGAAGCACTCCGCTGCCCGGTGCCATGACCGGGTGCAACACCTCGGCGAGCGCGGGTCCGGCAGCCGGGGTACCGGGGGTGAGGAGGGTGTCGTGGGTGGCCGGGTCCATGACGGTGCCGTCGCCGCACACCCAGGCATCGAGCAGGCCGCTCGCCTCGAGTGCGGCTTCCAGGCCCGCCCGGGCCGTCGGCTCCAGGTCGTCGGCGAATTCCACAAGCCGGTACAGGGGTGCCCCGGTGCCGGGGGTGCGAGGTGCCGAGCGGTGGGGCGGGGGTGCGGGCTCGGGGTCGGTGCGGGCTTCCCAGTCGTTCCGCTTCTGTCGCAGGCGGTCCTGTTCGGCAGCCAGCTCGCGGATCGCCACGGCACGCGCGATGCGCTGTTCGCCCAGTTCGGCCAGCCATGGCTCGACGGCCGACCGGGCGGTGTCGGCCACGTCGTCGGGGGCGTGGGCGGGAAGCGGCCCCTCCGCCGGGTCGTGGGCGGTCAGAGCGTGCACGGCGTCGAGGGACAGGCCGGTGAGGCTCTCCAGCCGCTCGGTCCAGGTCCGTACGGCGCCTGCGTAGGCCTCGCCTTCGCGTGCCGTCTCCTCGCGTCGGTGTCCGGCCCGCTCACGTGCGTCGTCCGCCTGCTCCTCCAGTCGTTCCCGCGTGGCGTCGGCCTCGTGGGCCTCTCGCTGGGCCTGGTGGGTCGTGTCGATGAGTGCGGTCAGTTCGGTCACGGCCCGGGCGCGGTTCCTGATCACGGGCCCGGCGGCGCCCAGTTGGGTGTCCCATCCGTGCAGGCCCGTCGCGCAGGACTCCGTGTCGACGACAAGCACCTCGCTGTGGCGTACGACGTGGAAGTCGCCGTCCGGGGAGGTCAGTTCCGCTGCCGCTGCACCCGCGACCGGCGAGACGGGGACCGTCCCGGGTTCGCCCAGATGCACGGGGTCGAGGCCGGAGCGCTCCGCCTCGCGCAGCAACTCGCCGTGGGTCGTTTCGAGTTCGGCCAGCTCTCCGCCGAGCCTTCCGGCTTCTTCGGTGAGCCGGCGTCCTGCCTCCTCCTGAGTGCTGTGGGCCTGGCGCAGCGCCTTGAAGGCGGTCGCGGCCGCGCTGTGCAGGGCGGTCACCGTGGCGCGTTTCTCGCCGAGTTCCTGCAAGCTGCGGTAGGCGGCGCTGGCATGCAGGGCGGCGAGGTCCGTCTCGGCCGCTTCCGCCTCGGCCGTGAGGACGTCGAGGCGAGCGGTGAGTTCGTCCTCGCTCGTGCGGAGCTTCGCCGCCTTCTTCACCGCCTCGCCCGCCAGGCGCCGGTGCTCCGCCAGCCGCTCCAGTTCGCCGTTCACCTCGGCGGTCCGACGGCGCAGCGCCCCGTGCAGATAGCCGCGGTAGCCGGTCAGGAAGGTCCGCAGCGCCTCGTCGGTCCGCTCCAGGCGCTGGAGGTCGGTCCGTACGGAGTCCAGGTCGTCGAGGTTGCGGGCCACCTTCTCCACGACCTCGTCGTCGAGCGCGGGCAGCGTCTCCGCGAGGACGGAGACCAGACCGCCGGAGTCGATACGGTCGCCGATGGTGGGGCGCCGCAGGCGGTGCAGCAGATGGAGCAGATTGCGATACCGCGCCGGATCGGTGAGGCCGAACAGATGGCGGGCGACCCGGGCCCGGTGCTCCACGGCACGGTCGGTGACGTTCTCCGGGCCGACGAGCGACTTGAGTTGGTCGAGCGGCAACGGCTGACCGGCGGGCGCCAGGTGCAGGTCCTCGCCCACCCGCAGCGGGGTGACGAAGAAGAACGGCTTGGCCGTCCTGGTCGACTGCGAGGCGCGGATGGCCGCTCCGAGGGTGAGGTGGTGATTGTTGCCGTCGTCGTCCGTGCGCGCGAACTCCACCCACAGATAGCCCAGCCGGTTGGTCTGCTCGAATCCGTCCAGCATGAGCCAGGGAAGGGTGGTGCGCCCGGTACCGGTCGCATCCAGCGCACGGGCATCGCCGTCCAGGAGGTAGGGCAGCAGCATCTCCAGGGCCTTGGACTTGCCGGCGCCGTTCTTGCCGCGCAGCAGCAGGCGGCCGTCGCCGAAGGCGAACTCCTGCTCGTCGTACTGCCACACATTGCGGATGCCGGCGCGGTGCAGTCGGTAGCGGTGCGCGGAAGGGGGGCGGTTCACCGGGTCGGCTCCTGAGATCCCTGGGGGACATCGTCTGCTGGCGGCTGTTCGGTACGGGAGGTGACGGCCACCGTGGTGGCGAACCGGGCGGCCGCGGCAAGCAGCACCCACCCGTCCGTGCGGTCCTGTCCGCGGGCGCCCGAGACGTCGGTGACGGTCCGGCCGTCCAGCGCCGCGTCCTCGTATCCTTCGGGCAGGCCGTGGCCGTCGGCGCGCACCCGGCCGACGGGTGCCACGAGGCGCATGCGGACCAGCAGGTCGAGGACGGCGGCGAGCAGCCCGTCCCGATCTTCCACGAGGCCTCGCTGCCAGTTGCTGCGTCGGCCGTACTCCTCGACGAGCTCATCGAGCAACTCGGTCAACAGCCCGTCCGGGACGGGCACGCCGATGACCAGCCTGCCGCCGACCGCTGGGTGGCCGGGATCCTCGGGGCGCAGCCGGTCGACCAGCCGTCCCACCAGCAGCAGGGCCGCCTGCGCGACCGTGCCGGTGCCGGGCAGGTACAGATCGGTGAGGTCGCCGTCCGGGTCGGCCAGGGCGATGCCCTCGGCACGGATCTCGGCCTCCAGGCCCAGCAGTTCGGAGAAGGCCTGGGACTCACGCCGCTGTCGGGTACGCAGCCATTCCCGCTCGGCGCCGGTGAGGTCGTCCAGGTGGACGACGGGTGTCTCGACGAGGCGTCTGCGCACGTACGTCCGCGGACCCCCGAAGCCAGGGTCGGCGGCCCGTCGGACAAGATCCGCGCCGTCGCGGCTCTGCGCCAGCGGCCCGGCGACGACCACGCGGGCGATCTCGCGGTCCACGGTCAGCAGCGCCTCGCCGCCCCGCTCCTCGGCAACGGCCGAGACATGGCCCTCGGTTTCCGCCAGCACGCCCCAGTCGACGAGTTGGCGCAGCGCGGCGGCGAGGGTGCGCCGCTCCGCCTGGCGCCCGGTGTCGCTGATCTCGATGCCCGCGTCCACAGCTGCGGCCCTCAGGTCGGCGACGAGCTGGGAGAGCAGGATCTGCTCGGGGGCGGTGACGAGGACCGAGAGGGCGAGGGCCAGGTAGGTGTACGTCCGTGGCGTGAACGGTGTGCCGGTGGACGGCCGCTCCAGACGGTGCCCGGAGCCGGGCCCGAGGCCGGCCTTGAACAGACGGGCATGCGACGCTTCGACGAGGAGCCGGTAGCCGAACACCTGCTGGAAGCGCTGGGAAAGCCAGTCGGCGTGGCGGCGGATCAACGGAAAGGTGTCGCTTTGCGGGCCGTTGCTGGTGACCAGCGGGTGGGCCAACAGCAGGCGGGCGGCGGCCCGGCGTTCGGCAGCGAGTGCCACGTCGTGGGTGGAGGGCAGGGCCATCAGGCGCTCGCCTCCTCGGCTGCGGCGGGCGCTGAGGTGCTCTCGACGGCCAGGGTGAGGTCGTCCGCTGTCAGGTCTCCGTCCACGGAACGCAGCAGGGTGTGCCTGCCCGGGGTCCGCCACGCCGTCAGTCTGATGCCCAGATCCGCATCGTCCGCGTGCCCTCCATCGAGCTGAAAGTCACCGTCCTTCCTGTGCAGTTGGGCGTTGCCGAGAGCTGCGGTGAGGAGTTCCAGCAGGAGTCGCATGGCCGCGGACCCCAGCCTCACCTGGTCGAACCGGCCGGAGGCGCTGCGCAGTTCGGCGGCGGCAGCCTGCCGGGCGGCGGCCAGCTCGCGTGCTTCCTCCATGAGACGGCGCTTCTGCTCGCCGTGGTCCTCCACCGCTGCTGAGCGCCCGCGCGGGGCTCGGCTGCCACGCTCACGCAACGCCACCGGCACGTCCACAACGGGCCCGGTCCACCAGCTCACATACGCCGGTACGGACAGATCGGGGTCCGGCGCCACGCCCAGATGCCGTGCCCCGTACAGCCCGAAGGCGGCCACCGCGATGTCATGGGCCTCCTCGGGCTCCGCGGCGTCGAACCAGGCGGCAAGCCTGAGCAGGTCCTTACGGCGGGACATCTCCCCCGAGGCCGAGCGCAGCATCCGTTTGGCATTGGCAAGGAGCGACTGCAAAGCGCGCAGGGTGGCGTCCCGGAGCTGGTCGACCTGGCTGCCGTGACCGTCGCTGTCGGCAAACCAATCGCGCAGCCCCTCCCAGTCGGCCATCTCCCGCCCCCGGCTGCGCTGCACCCGCGTCTCGGGCAAAGCATCGGAGAGCGCACCGAGACCCGACGCATGCGCATCGATACGGCTCAACAGCGTGGGCAGGTGCGGCCAGATCGCACGCAGATGGGCGGCAATGCGCGGGGCGCGGAAGGACACGTCCTCGGTGATCGCTTCCACGTAGTCGAGCAGCAGTTCCTTGAACCCCTGGTACTCGGCGCCGTCGAGGTCGTAGCGGGCGAGTACTTGACCGAGGTAGGCGTAGAAGTCCCGCACGGACTCGGCGAATTCGGAGAATTGCGCGAAGAGGGTGCTGATCTTCTCCAGGGCCTGTTGCGGGTCCGTGCCGCCGCCCGGAGCGGCGGCTAGGTTGGCGATCTCCTTGAGCCCTCGGTCGACGAGGGTGAGCAGCTCACTGCTGACCTCACGTGCGGCGTCCGCTCCCGCCAGCACCTCGTCGGCGTCGCGCTGCACGCGCTCGCCCAGCTTGGACAGCTGGTAACGGGACCGGGAGCGCTGATACTCGGCGATGCTGGTCGCGGTGACCGTGTGGGTACTGCGCAGCAGATTGCCCCAGCGCACGAGCTGTTCGAGCCGAGCGGTCAAGGTCTCGGCCCCCAGCGCAGCCGCCGGGTGCCCGGACTGCGCAAGCTTGGCGAGGACATCGGGTACGGCGAGGTCCGCGAGCAGGGTGCCGCAGAAGACCCGCATCACCGCGACGTACTCCAGGCGTTCGGGTGCGCTGAGGTAGGCGTAGGCGCTGAGCCGCTGCCAGGTCTGGCTGCCGCTGTCGTCGTCGTGTGGTTCTTCGTGCAGTTCGTCCCCCACCATGTTTTCGAGCGTACGGATCGGCACTGACAGTCCGGACCGAGTTCGGGGAATCTGGCTGGGTCGTACGGTCTCTCGGGTGAGGCTTCTCTGCACGTGGGCGACCGTGAGTGAAGCTCTGTCCTTGGTTCTGTCGCCCCGTGGCGCTGTTGACATGCGGCAGGTTCGGCGCGAGCGCGTCGGCGGCCGCCGGCGCGCAACATGGGAAACAGCGCCCGGATCCCCCGGCGGCACGCGCCCGCCCGTTCGCCCGCCGTCCCCTGTTTTTCTTCTGCTTCGGGGCGGGCGTGGGGTGTGCAGAGGGGGATGTCGGGCTGGCGACCATGCGATGTCTGCGGCGTTGACCTGCAGATACGCCATCCACGGCGCTGCAGGATACGGACGGCTGCCGTGAAGGATGCGGGCGGGGTTGTCAGCCTGGTCGTCAGGGGAGTTGTCGCATCGTGACCGTGGTCGGGCCTTGGTGGTCGCAGGTGTGGTTGGGGTCGGCTGCTGCTGTGGCCGTACACGTGGCGCCGGGCAGACGCCACCGGTACACGAGAGGCAGGCCGACAATGACGGACGTGGACGCAGGCGGCGGAGATCATCTGGCGCTGGCGGTGCTGACCCAATACAGGATGGCCACCACCGAGCAGATGCACCGACTGATCGCGCCAGGGGTACGGATCGAGCAGACGCGGCGACGGATGACCAAGCTGCGGGATGAAGGGCTGGTCGACCGCATCACGCTCCCCCAAGCAGGACGCCTGCGCGTATGGTTTCCGACCTCCTACGGCGCGCAAATCGCCTCGGAATGGCCGGAGCTGCGCGCCCGACGACTGCCCAGGACGGTGTCCGACCCGACAGCCGCGCGGCTCCGGTTAGGACACACGCTGACGGTGACCGAGACAGCGCTCGCCTTCCTCGAAGACGCCCGCCGGCGCGGCGACTTGTGCCGCCCACTGGACTGGATCCCCGAGGTCCACCATCCCCTCGGAGGCCGGGAGGCCGTCATACCCGACGCCCTCATGTACTACCAGCGCGGCCCCGCCGACGGCGACAACGGCGGTGCGATGCTGCGAGCGTTCGTCGAGGTCGACAGGGCCACCATGGGCCCGGAACGCCTGGCCGCGAAACTCGGCGCCTACGCTCGCCTCTACAGCTACACACCCACCCCCGTCGCACGCCACCGGCCCTCAGTCGCGCAACACCCGGTGCAGGAAGAATGGCGACGCCACTACCCGCTCTTCCCCCGCGTCCTGTTCGTCCTGGACGGCACCGGCCCCGTCGGCGTCACCAACCGCATCCGCGCCCTGCGCGCAGCCGCCAAGGCCCCGGAGCTAACCCCCTTCCTGCACGCCGTCCCTGTCATGGCCGCAGCGCTGACAGACCTACGCACCCACGGCCCATCCGAGCCCGTGTGGCATCCCGTCCACGACCCTGACCGCGTAGTCGCCTGGACGTGGTAGCCGCATGCGTAGGCGGCGGGCGCAGCCGCTGCACACCACCCGCAGTGCCTGTGGAGCTGGGGCAGCTGCGCATTCCAACCACAGGCCCAACCATGGCCACGCCCGCAAACCACTGCGCTGGGCATCCAGCCGCACACCAAGCGCATTGCGCAGCACGCATGGACGGCTGCGCAAGCTGCGCACGCAGGGAAGCGGGTCTGCGCACCGCGCATCTACCTGCGGTAGTCGCTCGTGGTCGCCCCAGCGCTCCCGTGCGGCTCCTTGTGGGCAACGGAGTGCGCAGCCAAGGCGGGCTCCGTGTGGACGTCGTCTGGAAACCATGGACACCACCAGCCCGAGCCCCGCAACGACCGCTCCCAAGAGCCCCGTGGCGACAGCTACCCCGTCGGCTTCCAGCATGCGGCGACGATCTGTCAGCGGTCGCCGACCTTGATCGCAATCTCAGCCCAGACCCGCTTACCCAGAAGGAGATCAGTTCCCCAACAGTCGGGAGAGCATCGACCAGGAGGAGGCCACGGCCGCCGATGGCGTCCGGTCCAACGCAGTGCAGCTCGGGCATGCGGCGGGACTTGTCGACCACGGCGACGCGGAGCCGGTCAGGGCGCAGCTGCTCGGCGATCACCCGGAGACTGCGCGAGTGTCCGTGTGGGCTGCGTTGGTAGCGATCTCGGACATCAAGAGCGTGCCTGTATCTGTAGGTCCTCGTCCATCCCCCACTCCGCGCATGCCTCGCGGACTATCTGACGCGGCGCGGGAACAGTCGCGGCCTCACTCGCGAGGGTGACGCTCTGGCGCGGGTATTGCTCAGGTCTCATCCGCTCTCCGGATTGAAGTGACCTTGGCGGCTTTCCGATTCAGCCGTCGTACTCAAAGCGCGCTGGCTCCCCGAGCACCAAGCGAGCGCTCTCGAAGTCGGCCAAGCGGGCCGCCACCGTGGCCACAGCGAGGCGTTCCGGGACGGCAGCGGAGAACTTCAGGCCGCGTACGGCCCGGCGGTCCACGTCAGGCAGGACGAGGTTCTCGCCGACGTTGTCACGTGCCGCACGCCAGTGGGCCGGGGTGAGGTTCTCGCGTAGACGCAGCCAGCTGTCGGTGGGTCGTTGCAGAGGGTCGGTGACCGACTGGAGGGTGGCGGCCAGCGTGGCGTTGGCGCGGTAGCCGGCCCAGGTCCACCAACGGACATCGGAGCCGACGCGCGTGATCAACGTGCCGCCCGGATGGACGGTGTCAGGTGCGTCGCTCTCGCGCTGTTCGGCCAGGCACGCCTCGGCACGCCGGGTGAGGGAGATCGGCGGGGCCGTGCCCAGCAGCACCTCGCGCATGGCACGCGTCAGCGCGTACGACAGCCCGGCGACGCCGCCGTTCATCCACTTGGCGATTCCGCCGCCGTCGGCCGGCTCGACGAAGACGCGTTTGCGCAGCCAGTCGATGTACGTGACCTGCCAACTGCGTCCTCCGAGCAGCAACCGCCTGGGGCCGGGGCGTTCCTCTGTGAGTACGCTCGGGTCGGTGCGGCCGATCTCCGTGCGTCCGGACAGGACGGTGAACTGCGGAGGTGCGGTAAAGGAGGCGGTGAGTTCGATGAAGTGCCTTTTGCCGAAGCGTCGTTCGGCCTCGGGGCCGACGAACAACATCCCACCGTCGCTGTCGAGGAAGCCCTCATCGGTGAGGAAACGCAGGATGGGGGCGGCCGACTTGTCGAAGGGGGCGAGGCCGTTCCATTGCCGGTCCCACAACTGGTCGCCGAGCTTGTGCTGTTGCAGGGTGACGGCAAGCAGTTGCTGAGCCACCAGGTGACGCGGCTCTGGCGGCGGGACGACCGGTTCCACCCAGCCCCGCGACCACAGCAACAACAGGCCCGCCGCCTGCAGCAGTGTGTCCTTGCGGGTGGTGAGGAACAGGCAGTTCCGCACAGTGCCGGGACGCCGGCCGGTGCGGCCGATGCGCTGCAGGAACGAGGCAACGGAGACCGGTGAGTCGATCTGGATGACACGGTCCAGGTCACCGACGTCGATGCCGAGCTCGAGGGTTGAAGTGGAGACGATGACGCAGTCGCGTGCCTCAGCGAACGCCTGCTCGGAACGGGTGCGTTCATCGACGGAGAGCGAAGCGTGGGACAGGAAGACAGTCACCTCGCGCGTGCGGAGAGCCGCGCCCAACTCCTCGACCTGGCGGCGCGAGTCGCAGAAGACGAGCCGCTTCTCTCCCCTGTGAAGCGCCGCAATGAGTTTGGCCGCGTTGTCGAGGGAGCCGACGTAGTCGAGTTCCACTGCGCCCGCAGGCCTGCTGGACGGCCCAGGACCCGCCTTGTCGCCGTGCCTGCTGCCCTCGGTGGCCGGCAGCTGCACTCCAGGCGCGACCACCTGACCGGTGCGGCTGCCAGCGCCCGCGCCTTGCAGCCAGTGCAGCAACTCGGCCGGGTTGCCGACGGTCGCCGAGAGCCCGACGCGCTGGATGGGCCGTCCGGTGACCCGCTCCAACCGTTCGAGCACGGCGAGCAAGTGCCATCCTCGGTCATCCCCTGCGAACGCGTGCACTTCGTCGATGACGACGGCCCGGACGCTTCCCAACAGGCGGGCGTGGTCGGTCTTTACGCCAATCAGCATCGCCTCGAGCGACTCGGGCGTGGTCAACAGGATCTCCGGCGCCTCGGCCCGGATGCGCTGCCGCTGCGATTCCTTGGTGTCGCCATGCCAGAGTGCAGCCCGTCGCCCCAGCCACTGTGCGTAGGAGTCGACTCGGACGACCAGGTTGTTGAGGAGTGCCTTGAGAGGGCACAAGTACAGCACGGATGTGCCGGTCCAATTCTGCTCGGTCATCGCCGAAAGCAAGGGGAAGCAGGCTGCCTCGGTCTTGCCTCCCGCTGTCGGCGCCAGCAGTACGGCGTCCTGTCCCTCCATGAGCGGCGTGATCGCCGCCCGCTGCAGTGGGCGCAGATCAGGCCAGCCAAGGGTGTTGACGATGTGATGCAGGACGACGGGGTCGAGTCGGTCCAGTACGTCAGCGTCCGCGTCACCCTGGTCTTTCCCGGCCGGGAGTCCCGCGTCCGCCATCACAGCTCCAGGTCGATGTCATCGGCCGACGCGGAATCTCCGAAGACCGTGGCGGCCAGGTTCCGCTCGACGTCGGTGAGTTCGCTGCCGGCGACGGTGAGCCGGTAGTGCTGGCGGGGGTCGAAGTCGTCGAACTGGTCCACACGGTCGAGCACGTCCCCGACGAGTTTCTTCAGGAACAGCCGGGGGGCCACCCCGACCTTCCCGCCCAACGCCCCGCCGACGGCCACCGCGAGGTCGGCGACATACGCGTCGTCGACGACCTTTCGCACGCGCTCGGGCATTTCTGCGGCACCGGCGTACAGGTCACGGATGGTGAGGCCTAGTCCTACCAGGGACTCCTGGTTGAAGCCGGGAAGCCTGATCTGTACCGCGCGAGGGTTGTCGAAGCGCGTGTCGGTGGTGAAGTCGGTGGCCAGCCGCTGAGCGAGCGGGGCCAGCCGCTGCACGCCCTGCTGACCGTCGTAGAAGGCCGGGGTGCCCGTGATGACCAGATAGAGGCCGGGGAAGCGGCCCGAGTGCACCTCGTCGATGAGCTGCCGCAGCGCGTTGAGCGCCTTGTCGCGGGCGTCGGAGCGGACCCGCTGGAGCGTCTCCACCTCGTCGAGGACGACGAACAGCCCTGTGTGCCCGGAGTCACGCAGCACGGTGAGGAGACCCTGCAGGAACCCGAGCGCACCGAAGTGGTCGAGGTCGCCGCGTACCCCGGCGGTCCGGCGGGCAGAGGCGGCGACGTGCGGTTGACCGCCGAGCCAAGCCAGGACGGCCGCAGCGGTCGCCTCGTCGCCATCCGCGAGGGCGGCCCGGTAGCCGCGCAGAGCCGTGGCGAACGACGGGGCGTGCCGGGAGACCTCGGCGAGCCGTGCGGCGAGCAGTTTCTCCACCTCGCTGGCAAGATCCTCCTCGGTCGCGCCGGCCGCGAGGGCGTCCTCTTCCAGGGCGTAGAACCAGGCGTCGACAACGGGCCGCAGCGCGCTGGGCGGGAAACTGGAGGTGGTGAGCCGTTCCGTGAGCCGCCGGTAGACCGTCTCAAGCCGATGCAGCGGGGTCTCGTTCTCCGAGATCTGGATCTCGGCCACGGCGAAGTTGCGGCGTTTGGCTCGCTCCCCCAGCCAGCGGGTGAAGAACGTCTTGCCAGACCCGTACTCACCCCGCACGGCCTTGAACACCGAGCCGCCGGACGCCACGGCGTCCAGTTCCGCGTCCTGGGCCGCTTCGAACCGGTCGAGTCCGGTGGCCAGCAGGTCGAGTCCGCTGTCGGGCACGGCTCCGCGCCGCAGCGCGTCGATGACGGTACGGCGGCGGGCGGCGCTCACCTGTGCGGGGCGCTGGGATCCGGGGGTGCTCACAAGAACCAGTCTTCCATTTCCACAAGCACGCCCGTACGGAGACCGGATTGCGGCCGTTGGCCGGTCCGCGCTTGACGCGGCACCGTGGCGAGGCGCCCACTTCGTTGAACCGGTTGACGGTCACCTGGAGACGCTGCTGGAATCACTCTCCGTACATACGCCAGGGTGGGGAGTGGGACGAACGTGGCGGCACTCGACAATGTGAAGCTGAAAGATGTCCTCGCGGACGTGGCATCGGGCTCCTTACAGTTGCCCGATTTCCAGCGGAACTGGAAGTGGGACGACGACCGGATCCGCGCCATCATCGCGACAGTGACGCTGGATTATCCGCTCGGCGTGGTGATGACGTTGCAGACCGGCGGCGCCACCCGATTCCGCTCTCGAACGCTCACCGGAGCACGCCCGGACGGGGATCCGGCCGCGGACCTCCTCCTGCTGGACGGGCAGCAGCGCCTCACCTCCCTCTTCCAGGCCCTGTGGCTGGATGCCCCGGTGGAAACCGCGGACGCCCGTGGCAAGCCCATCGAGCGCTGGTACTACGTCGACATCGCGAAGGCCGTCGGCCCGTCCGTGGACCGCGACGAGGCCATCCTGTCCGTCCCGGCGGACAAGGTGCTCCGCACCGACTTCAACCGCACGGTTGTGCTGGATCTGAGCACAACGGAGGGCGAGTGCGCAGCCGGTCTCTTCCCTCTGCATCTCGTCTTCGATGCGCAGCGCGTGAACCAGTGGATGATGTCGTACGTCAAGGCGGACGAGAACCAGAACTGGGGTCTGTGGGGCCAGTTCGACGAGTCGGTCCTTCAGCAGATCCGTGCCTTCCAGGTCCCGATGATCCGGCTGGCCTCGTCCACCTCCATGGACGCGGTCTGCGCGGTGTTCGAGCGGGTCAACACGGGCGGTGTGCCCCTGAACGTCTTCGAACTGCTTACCGCGACTTACGCCGGGGATCGCGAGTACGTGGAGCGGACCGGGGACTACTACCAGCTCCCCGAAGTGTGGCGGGAGATCAAGCAGGGGCTGGCGGCCAAGTACCCAGTGTTCGGCCGTCTGGACAGCAGCGTCGAGAATGGGCTGAGCAGCATCGACTTCCTGCAGTCCATCGCTCTGGTACGCACCTGGGAGCGGAAGCAGGCGGGCACCGGGGCGACGGTGTCGTGCAAGCGCAGGGATCTGCTGGACCTCCCGCTGGACGACTTCATCCGGCTGGCGCCGAAACTCGCTGACGCCTTCGCCTGGGTGGGCGACTTCCTGGAACGCCAGTGCATCGTCCGCCCGAACGACCTGCCGTACAAGACACAGCTCGTCCCGCTCGCGGCCGTCCGCGCCATCCTCGACACGGCACTGGACGGCCTGGGAGCGGAGGAAAGGACCGAGCAGTGGTACTGGTGCGGGGTCCTTGGCGAGATGTACGGCGGCTCCACCGAGACCCGCTTCACCCGTGACGTCGAGCAGCTCGTCCCTTGGATCGCGCAGGACGACCGGGCACCCGACACCGTCACGGACGCGTTCTTCTTCGCCGACCGTCTCGACAGCCTCACCACCCGCAACAGCGCCGCCTACAAGGGCATCTACGCCCTGCTCATCAAGCAAGGGGCGGTGGACTGGCACCACACGGACAGCCCGCTCAGCCCCGGCAGGCTGGACGAGTACAGCGTGGACGTCCGACAGATCTTCCCCAAGACCTGGTTCCGGCGGGGCAACAGTGAGGGCCTGCCCACCAACTCCATCGTGAACAAGACCCCTCTGTCCTACCGCGCGGCGATGGACATGACTGGGGCACCGTCGTCCTACCTGTCCACCATGGTCGCGGCCTCCGACATGCGCCCCGAGTGGTTCGACGACGTACTCGCCACCCACCTCATCGATCCGGAAGCGCTCCGCGACAACAACTACGAACGGTTCTACAACGACCGTTCCAAGCAGTTGCAGGACCTCGTGCACGCCGCCATGGGCAAGAGGACCATGCTCCGTGACCTCGCGGAGGGCGACGCCCGATGACGACCACACCGAGCGGGCAGGACCTCGCCGCGCTCAAGGGCAGGACCGTCCCCGTACAGGACATTCTCGACCTGTTCCAGGTCAGAGTCCGCGACCACCGGACGGTGCACCGCATCTCGCAGGCGCTCACGGACGCCGGGCTGACGACTCTGCCGGACTTCGCCGTCTGCGGCCAGCGCAGCAACGTCGACGTGGTACCGCTCGCGTCCATCCCTGCACAGGCCGACCCCGCCGACGTGGAGGCGGACGAGACGGAGGAGGCCCTGCCCTCGGCCGCCCTTCCGCAACGTCTGCTGCTCGGGGACATTCCGTCGGCACGGCGCGGCCTGGTGTCCGTCGGTCCCGGTACGCCCCTGGCCCAGACCACGTTCCTGATGCGCACGAAGGGACTCGCACAGGTCCCGGTGACCACCGGCATGGCGCAGATCCACGGGGTGGTCACCTGGGGGTCCGTCGCCAAGATGTACGAGGCGGGCAAGCAGCCGACGCTGGACAACGCGATGGAGAAGGACTCCCTTCCGGTCGCCGACACCCGCCAGGAGTTCTTCTCCGCCCTGCCGGTCATCCGCGAACACGGGTATCTCTTGGTCCGAGGCGACGACGGCTGTCTCTCGGGCATCGTTACCGCCGCGGACGTCACCGACCGCTTCGAGGGCGCGGCGCGGCCCTTCTTCATCGTCGGGGAGATCGAGTCCCTGCTGCGCCGCTGTCTGGGTGCGGCACTGGACGAGGAGACCATCAAGGCCGTCCAGACGAACAAGAAGCCCGAGCACCGCACCGGCCAGGTCTCCGACCTGATGTTCGGCGACTATCTGAAACTCCTGGACGGCGACCAGACGAAGACGTCGCTGGCCGAACGCGCCGACGCCAACTGGGAAGCCCTGAAATGGCCCAACATGCCCAGGGAACAGTTCATCGGCCGCCTGAAGCGAGTGAAGGACATTCGCAACCGGATCGCCCACTTCGACGAGAAGCCGTTGCCGCAGGAGATGATCGACGAGCTGACGACGTTCGCGAAGGTGCTGAGGGCGTTCGTGGCCTGAAGCGGCGGGGTGCCTCGACACGAACGCCAGAGGCACCCCGAAGGCTGTCAGCCCGCTCGGAGGGCGAACTGCTCGCGCAGCAGCGGCTCATGGAGCCGCAGCGTGCGTCCGTCCGGCAGGGTTTCCAGCACCTGTACGCCGTCGTAGTTGAGGAGCTGTCGCAGGACGGCGGCGAAGCCGTCGCCTCGGGTGGTGGGCATGCCGGCACGCTGGGCGAGCGCGGTCACGGGCAGGGTGCCACCCGCGTCGAGCAGCGCGGCCAGTGCCTTGTGGACCTGCTCCTGCTGGGGTTTGCGTGCCAGACCGCCCAGTTGGGCCTGGTACGTCTCCGAGTCGAGCAGGGTCGCGACGAGCGTCTCGGTCCTCGACACGACCGTCGGCGTGAGCAGGGCATCTTCTCCCCCGGCCGTCAGCTCCACGTCGAAGAGCGCCTCCGGCAGCGTGTCGAGGTCGGGCTGCTTCTTCCGGGGCTTCGCGGTCGCCTTCTTCGCGGCCGCGGCCGCGGCGGCCGTCTGAGCCGCGCGCTCGTCCGGGAGCGGCCTGCCGGCCTCCTCCGGAACCCACCAGGTCGGCTTCTGGTCGCCCAGTTCCCGCCAGCCCTTCGGGGGTTCAGCGCCGAAGGGCAGGAAGGCGAGCACGGGGATGGTGACCTCGGCGAGGGAGGCCCCGCCGTGGTAGCCGGCCTTGAGGGCGGTGTAGCGGGAGTCGGCGTCCCACAGCGCGACGACGGAAGCGCCCGGCTCGGGCCACACGACGCGCGGTCCGGTGAGGGTGATCTCCCGTTCGGCGAGTGGTCCCGCCCCGGGCAGGCGGTGGCGTGCGGACGCGGGATCGGCCGCGGTGTCGACCTTCGTGCCGTGCCGGTCGACGACGTGACCGTGGTCGCTGGTGAGGAGGACCGCCATGCCCTGCTCCACCGCCGCTCTCAGCAGGTCGCGCAGGCCGGGTACGTCGTCGACCCGCCAGGCGCCGTCGCCGAGCTTCTGCTCCTTGGCGAGCCGGTCGTCGATGGCGTTGAGGACGACGGCGACATGGGTCCTGCCGTCGGCGAGCGCTTCCGTGAGCGCCGGGCCGAAGGTGTCGCCCGCGGTCTCGGTGCGCAGGTCGTCCTTGTGGAAGACGGCGGCCGGGGCCCCGCCCCACAGCTTCAGCGCGGGGAAGAGCCGCTTCTCGTCAGCCTGGGTCCCCTTCATCAGGGTGCCCGCGAAGAGCGAGGTGCGGGACACGGCCGTCACGGTGGGCAGGGCGGCGGCCATCGCCCGCCGCAGCGGTGCACCCTCCACGGGAAGGGGATCGAACTCCGCCCAGGAACTGCGCAGTTCCTCCCCCAGTTCGTTCGCTATGGCCGCGCTCATGCCGTCGAGCACGAGCAGCAGAACCCGTCGTTCCTCCCCCCGCTGGACGAGCGGTCCGACCACGCGGTCGAGGAAGGTCTCCACGGTGAGCATGCGCCCCGGCTGGGTACCGGCCTGCGTCCAGGAGCCCAGGTCTGCGGCGAACGACGCGTCGATCTGCCGACGGCGGACCCTGACGCGGGTGCCGAGCGTGTCGTAGGCGGCCTTGAGAACGGGGTCCCGGTCGCCGCCCGCTTCGATGTGCTCCAGGGCGAGATCCACCCAGCCGGTCTCGTCGACGTGCCGCTGTATGGCGTCGGCGACGGTGAGGGCGTCGGCGGACGGGTCAGTGGCCAGCCAGCGGGCGAGGCGCTCTCCCATGCGGGCACGTTCGACACGGGCCGACTCCTCGGGTTCCACGGCGAGCCGATGGTCCTGCAGGAGGCGTACGGCGTCCCCGACCGCGGCCGTGTCACCCGACGCAAGGGCCTGGCCGACCGCGGTGAACCGGGCGTCGAGACCACCGCGCAGAACGGGGCTCGCCGCGACGGCGTGTTCCGCGCCGAACTGGCGGGCCAGTACGGCCGCGCGGTCCAGCACGGTGCCGGTGGTGCGGCGTGCCTCGCGGGCCTGATCGGCTTCGCCTCCACCGGAGCGGTGCCCGGCCGCCAGCAACGCGGTGACGTACTCCTCGGCGGTCTGCCCGAAGACGGTCACCAGGGCGTCGAGCTGTTCACCCAGTGCCGGAGGCCGGTCCCCGAAGTAGCGTTCGGCGCGCCCCCGGGCCTGGTACGTCTCGGGGGCGGGGGCGGCATGCCTCCACAGGGCGGTGCACACCAGGCCGAAGGCGGCGGCGTCCGCGCCGCGTTCGGCGTCGACGAGGGCGAGCAGGGCTCGTCCGGCGAGGCCCGCCTGGTCCTCCTCACCGAGGAAGGCGGTCAGTCCCGCCCGCTCGGGGCCGCGCAGGGTGAGGAACCGTTCGGGGGCGCCGGGCCGGGTCGACCAGTGCAGCAGGGCCCCGGCGTCGAGCCGGTCGTCGCCCGGGCGGCGCGGGCCGTCCTCGGTGTCGTAGCGGCCCAGGCGCAGGCGGCGCTGGGCGAGCGCGGTGAGGGCGTACTGGCGGGACAGCCAGCCGCCAGGGACGGCGGGCCAGCCGCCGGGCGGGGTCGCGTCGAGAAGCGCCTCGGCGGCCCAGTTGACGTCCTTGAGCCGGGGGTCGATCTGCCGGGCGCCGAACGCCTCGCGGACGACGTCCCAGCTGTCGACGGTGTCGACGCGCAGCTTGTGGACGCGGGCGAGGATCGCCGGGTCGAGTTCGCCCTGTTCCCGGTCGGTGAGGACGACCAGCACGGCGGGGCCGCGGCGGCGGCCCGCCAGATGGTCGAGGACGAGTTCGTGCACCGCGAGCGGCGACGGCGCCACCGCGACACCGGCCGTGCGGCCCTCGCCCCAGGCTGGTTCGGCCGGCCCGTCCCACTGGGGCGCGGACCGCAGCAGCACCACCCGGCGCCTGCCCCCGCCGTCAGCGGTCAGGGAGGCGGCTAGGGAGGACTGCGAGGACAGGTACTGGGTGACAGTCGCGGTGTTCAGCCGGACGGCGCCCGGAGCGGCGGCGACGGTGTCCGTCATTCCACGACCTTCCAGGTGATCTCGATGGTCGCGTCGGGGTGGCGGGCGGCCAGTTCGGACAGTTCCGCCTGGAGGTCGGCGGCGGCGCGTGCCACGGTCGTACGGCGGCCACCGGCCGTTCGCGCCGAGCCGCTGCCGGAGGAGGCCGGGGCGGCAGGCTCCTGTGAGGTGTACGGGATGCGCGGGTCACTGGTCGACGTGTTCAGGGACAGGTCGTCGGCCGTGGGCTGCGGCGCGACGGGTGCGGGCGGCAGGGTGGCGGCGGCCTGGGCACGCTTCGCCAGGGCGACGACCTCACGCTGGGTGCGGGCCAGTGCGTCGCGCAGGTCCGCGGTGCGCTGGTCGTCACGGGCGACGTTGCGCAGCGAGTCGAGCAGCGCCGCGCCCTCGGGGCCGAGTCCGGCGGCGAGTTCGAGGGTGCTCCAGGGGGCGGAGGCGACCGCTTCCGCAACGCTGCGGGCCTGCTTGATGGAGGTCCCATATCGGTCGGCACTCGTGTGGCCCAGGTCGAAGGAGGCGAGGGCCTCCACGGTCTTCTTCGCCCCGGCCGCACCCTTGCCGGCCTCCGCCGTGACGGCGTCCAGGAGCTGCAGGGAGCGCCGGGCGAGGGCGAGGCGTCCGGTGTCGGCAGTCTGGTCGAGGCCGAGGAAGGAGGCGTGGGCGTCCAGTTGGTGCACCAGGTCGGCCGCGTAGTCGCGGTGGGCGCGGGCAGCCTCGATGATCTGGCGGGCAAACTGGTTGACCATCCGGCCGCGCCGCAGGGCCGGCGCCTTCGCCCCGAAGACCGTCTCGAAGCGCTGCCGTGCGGTGTCCCAGTCGGACTCGGTGGGCAGCGGCTGGCTGCGCAGCGCGTCATGGTCCTTGATCGCGGACACTTCGGGCGCGGGATCGAGGACGGTGCCGCCGCGCACCCACACCCGATCGTCCATCTCGGCGAACGCGGCGACGACGAGCCGCGCGAGGAAGTCGGGCAGGCCGCGCGGGTCGGGCTTGTCAGTCCAGTCAGTCAGCGTGATCAGGGACAGATCCCCGGTGACGCCCCGGGCGCTGGCGAGTTGGCGGAAGTGGTCGGCCCAGTAGCGGGACAGCTCGAAGTACGCCTCCTTCTGCTGCCCGAGGCGCAGCGGCCCCGCGATCCGCTGCATGAGTCTGCGGTCGGCGGCCGGGACCTCCACCCGCCCGTCACGCGCCTCGGCGGCGTCCCGGACGTGCGCGAACACCTTCTTGGTGTCGGCCGCCTTGACGGCGACACCGCTCCCGTCGGGGTCGAGGTCGGGGTGCGCAGGGTACTGGTGGGCGAGCAGCTTGCCCGCGACGTGCCGGATGCCGTCGCGCAGGCTCTGCCCGAAGGCCAGGGTGAGTCCGTCCACGTCGGGCAGCGGGACAAGATGGTCCTCGAAGTCGGGTACGACGTCGGCCGGCTGCTTCTGGGCGAGCCCGTATGCCTGCTTGAAGGCACCCTTGACCTGCTTGAGCAGGGCCTCGCGCTGGGTTTCGAGGAGCCCCTTGGCGCGGCTGCGGTTGTCGGCGTTGAGGTGGCCGGCGTACTGGGTGTCGAAGCGATGCTCGTCGGCGAGGGCCTTGTCGATGACGACGAGCCGCCGGAAGTCGGCGAAGCGCTGGGCGGACAGGTGCGCGGGCAGCCAGGCGACGACACGGGACCGCTCGCCCTGCTGGCGCTCACGCAGCCGCTGGATGCGGTTGACGTCGTCGACCGGCCCCCACTCGCCCTCGTCGAAGGGGAGGTCTATGGCGATCCGCCAGCGGCCGTCCTCCTGCGGCATCAGGTCGTGATCGGGCAGCTCGTCCTCGTCGGCGACATTGCCGAACACGATCTCGGCGGTACGGGAAGTACCGCGCCAGGTGAAGCCGAGCTGGTCGCTCAACTGCCCGTGCTCGACGCCCAGTTCCTCGGACAGCAGGCGCCGGGCGAGGGCGACCCGGTTGCCGGGGTTGTCGTTGACCTGAGCGTTGGCGATGACCGAGTCGACGTCGACGCCGGACAGCTCCAGCCGTACGCCGGGGTTGGCGTCGGTGCCGGTCTCCTTGATCTCGGGGAACCTGGCCGCCCACTCGGCGACCTTGTTCTTGATGATCCCGACCTCGGCGCCCGGGATGGGCGCGAGCACGGACCCGTGGTTCAGCGCGCCGAGCCGCCGGATGGTCAGCTCGGCCAGCGAGGGCACGCTGGGCGCGAGCGCGGACAGCAGCAGGGTGCACACGAGCCGGTTGTCGCCGATGAACATCCGGCAGCGGTTGGCGCGCTGCGGGTCGGTGACGGTCTCGGGGCTGGTGCGGTACTGCCTGACGTCGTCCTCGGTGATGTCGTACGAGCTGAGGAGGTAGGGCCGCAGCTTGGTCTTGTAGAGCTTGTCGGCGGCCTCGAAGACGACCTTCAGGCTGTCGGTGAACGGCTTGTCGCCGCCCTCCGCAATCACCGGGTAGAGGTCGCCGACGGGGATGAGCTGGCCGAGCCGAATCTCGTCGCGGTGGTCGGCGAGCAGCTGGCCCATCAGCTTGAGACCGGTACGGGAACGCTGCAGCGCGGACGAGATGTGGACGAGGGTGTCCATGAACGCCGGCGAGAAGGGGTACGTCAGCCGGAACGACTCCGCGTCCGCGCCGGTCGTGCCCTTCTCCGAGCCTAGGAGGGTGTCCCAGACCTGGGTGCCGACCCGCTTGGTCTGCTCGAAGGCCGCGTCGACGAGCCGCTCCGCCTCGGCGTCCTTCGGCTTGAGGATGCGCGCGTGGGCGATCTGCGGGAGGTTGCGGTCCTCCAGGGTGATCTTGTCGAAGCGGCCGGAGGCCAGGTTCAGGGTGTCCTGGATGGAGGCTTCCGCCGCGCCGGACACCTCCTCGCCCACGAGTTCCCGCAGGTCGCGCTGGCGGGCGATGAACGACACCACGGGAATGGCACGTCGGGCGTCGCCGCCCTCGACGAAGTTCGTGATCTTGCTGGCCTCGCGGGCCACGAACTTCTGCTCGTGGATGAGGGTCGCGAGCCAGAGAATCAGCTCGTCCAGGAAAAGGATCAGGCCGTCGTAGCCGAGCGACTTGGCGTGCTCGGCGATGACGGACAGACCGGCGTCCAGGGAGATGAAGCCGTGCTCGTTCTCGGCGGCGTTCTGGGCGAAGCCGGGGAAGAGGTTCGTTGCGGCGTCGTTGACCAGCTTGGCGCGCAGCTCGGCCGGGGTGGAGGGGTTGCGGAGGTCGAGAGGCGTGCCCCCCTCGTGGTCCTCCTCGGCAGCGAGCGCGGCGTCCAGGAGCTGCGGGGTCCAGGCGAAGCCCTCGCCCCATTCGTCCGTCTCGTCGTCACCCGCGTCACCGCCGCCCAGGCGGCGGATGACTGCCTCGTCGCCGAAGTTGGAGCGGTTGGCCCGGATGTCGGCGAAGAGGGAGTCGGTCCGGTACACCTGCGGGGTCGGGGCGTCCGGGTGCAGCTTCTTGACGTGCGTGACGTACCCGCCGAGCACCCGCTGTTCGAGGGCCTTCGCGCCGAGCATGTGGTACGGCACGAGCAGGAACTTCTTGCCGTCCGTGGTGAGCCACTCGTGCTTGGTCAGCACCGGGTCGAACTCGGTACGGGCACGGGCGGCCGAGTCGCCGCTGAGCAGCGCGTAGAGCACCGCCATGAAGTGCGACTTACCGGAACCGAACGAGCCGTGCAGGTAGGCAGCCTTGGAGCGGTGTCCGTCCAGCGAGGACTTGATGAGGGCCAGCGCCTCGTCGAAGTTCTCCAGCAGCCGCTCGGTGACGACGTAGTCCTTGAGCGCGTTCTGGGCGCCTTCCGGGGTCGTCGCCTCGGCGAGCGACAGCACGAAGTCGGAAGTGGAGATCTTCTTCTTGATGTCGATGACATCGCGGAGGAGGGGCTGGGCCATTACCGGTCTCGCTCTCCTTCTGGCGGCCTCGGCCGCCGCTCGTACTCGATCGTGTGGAGATGTCTGCTGCTGGTTGGCTGCCTGATCAGACCCTCGGTATGGTCGATGGTATGGCAACCAAGAAGTACACCGTGACGCTTCCCGAGGAGCTCGCCGAGGCCATCCGGGCCGAGGTCGGCCCCGGCGGCTTCAGCCGCTACGTCACGCACGCCATAGAGCGCCAGCGGGAGCGGGAGCGTCTGCGCGAGGCGGTGGGGTGGTGGGAGTCCGAGTACGGGGAGATCACCGAGGCGGAACTGGCCGAGGTCGAGGCCGAGCACCGCGACCTGGAGCGCCAGCACGCCGAGCGGACCGGCGCCCACGAGACCGGTGAGCAGCCGCGGGCGCCGAAGCGGGATGCCGCGTGACCGGAAACCGGGTCTACGTGCTCGACAGCGAGGGGCTCTCGCAGTGGGTACGCGGGGAGCGCCGCATGGGCGCCTACCTGAGGCACGCCGACGAAGCGGGAATCCCGGTCGTCACCACCTCGATGACTCTGATCGAGGCGTACGACCCCACGCGCCACCTCCCCAAGTGGCACTGGGCGCTCTCCAAGATCCGTATCGAGCCCGTGACCGAGGAGATCGCCAAGGAGGCGACCGGCCTCCTGAAGGAGACGGGCCTGCACGGCCACAAGTACGCCATTGACGCAGCCCTCGCCGCCGTCGCCCTGCGGCAGCCCGGCCCGGTCACCGTGTTCACGTCCGACGAGGACGACATGCGCAAGCTGTGCGCCGACCGCGTGCTGCTCGTGAAGCTCTGAGCCGATCACGGCTCACCCCCCTTCGCAGCTCGCTTCCTTCGGTGTGCCCGCGCTCCCCTCGATGCTCGGACGTGCCACGCAGGCCCGGCCCACGGGGGGCGGTTTGCCACCCCGGCCCGAGGTCGGCCACCGGTCCAGATCGTAGGGGAGAATCCCGAAATACAGGTAGGCGGCGATGCCCGCGACGTGCCACTCCGGCGGATATCAGCACGCTGACCATCGGCAGTCAGCAGGGCACTCGCAGCGTCAATGCTGGGGTTCCTCCAACTTGACGGCAGTGGTGTCCGCGTCGAGCTGTTCAGCGTGCGCTGCGGCTACAGCTTCCTCGTGGTCTTCCACTACTTCACCGTCCACGACGTCCCCGTCCGCCATACGGTGCGACGGATCCGCCAGCGGCAGGCCGGCGAGGTGCTTCTTGAGTCTTTTGGCCATCGGCAGGTAGGTCGCGAAGGTGAGCGTGCCGGAGACGGCGGCACCGACGAGGGGGATGGCCTTCGAGACGCTCTTCGCGAAGGAATCCTTTGTCATCTTGACCCCGAGATAGGCCGCGACCTTTTTGACGATGGGATAGATGAGGCCCTTGGTGAGCGCCTTCTGAGGCAGCTTCTTGGCGGCCTGCTCCGACATCATCGCCGCGACCTTCCCCACGGCGGCGTTTGCCGACTGGGTACCGAACATCACGCCGAAGAACAGCGTGAGCACCGCCATGGTCGCGTCGTCGACGTCGTCGCCCTCGTCGGAGAACAGATCGGGCCAACTGTAGAGGTACGCGAGTTTCTGCGCGATACGCAGCATATGGCCGACATACTGAGCCAGGTCGGCGGGCACGGTGGCGGGAAGGGCGAGGACACCGGGTATCCCGGCGGCGGCGGAGAGAGCACTGACCTTGGCGGTCTCGTAGCGGATCGAGTCGGCGGCCACCTTGTCGAGAACCTCGACAGATATGCCTGCCGCAGCGGGGGTCTCTTCTATCGCTTTCCGGATCTCCTCCTCCGAGCAGCGGCGAGCCAGCGCGCTCCGGAGGTACGCCTCCCTGTTGATACGCACGCCCGGAAGCTTGGCTGCGCTCACCAACACCGTAGAGAAGCGCGACTCGGGGTTCTCGATCCCTTTACCCGGTTTCATGGCAGGAACTTACAGTAGCTCCGGGCCCCAAGGGCCTTGTCAGACCTGCTCCGTTGAGACCTCGTCACATGCGTGACGGTGAGGTGCGGGGGCGGGGCCATCACGGTGCCGATCGCCCCTGGGCAGGCGGGATGTGCAGGGCCTTCGACAATCACACGTTCGCCGGGAGGCCCTGCCATCGGTGCCGCCCCTGTCAGAGCGCCGCGAACTCGACGAAAGCGGTCCACGCCGTGGGTTGTACGGCCAGTGCGACTCGGGTCGTGTCCTTTGAGTCGCGGACGTGGACCCTGTCGGGCCGGGTGGCGACCTCGACGCATTCGCCGCCAGCTCCGCTGCTGTAACTGCTCTTGAACCAGGCCGACTCAGGCACAGGCTGTTCGACGTTCATCTCTCTCCCAGCAACTTCTCGACGAAGGCCAGCGACTCGCGCGGAGTGAGCGATTGGGCCCGAAGGAGTCCATACTGCTCCTCGATCTCCCGGACTTGCTTCCGCGCGCCGTGTAGAGGCGGCTGTCCTGCTGAGCCTCCACATAGGCGATCCTCCGCCCTTCCTTCGTCTCGATCAAGGTGAACGGACCAGCCAGTCCAGCGTGCTCATCCCGCTCTGTTGGCAGCACCTGGATCTCCACGTTGCGCCGCTGGCCATGGAGCAGGATCTGCTCCAACTGTCCGCGCATGATGCCCCACCCACCGAGAGGCCTACGCAGAACCGACTCCTCGATGACAAAGCTGATAGTGGGCAACTGCGCGCGACAGAAGATCTCCTGCCGGGCCAGGCGCGCTGTCACCCTCTGCTCGACCACCTCTCCATGCAGCAAGGGCCGCCAGTTGATGAAAACTGTCCGCGCGTACTCTTCGGTCTGTAGGAGTCCAGGCACTGCCTGGTTGGCGTAGACGTGCAGCTCGATCGCCTCGGCCTCCAACTTGGCTGCATCTCGAAAGAACGTTGGATACTGAGCCCGAGCCACCTCCTCCTTGCTCGCGCTCAACACGCCACTCGCATCCAGCACTTCGTCAGCCTGGTCGATGAACCTCGGTGGCGGAATACGTCTCGCCTGCTCGAACGCCGCGATCGTCGAGGCCGAGTATCCGGTCAGCGAACCGAACCTCGCCCGGTCCAGCCCCGCTCGTTCCCGGAACAGTTTCAACTGCCGCCCGAACACACACAGGATGCCTGTCCCGACCTCGTACTCCGGCTGCTGAACCTCATCGTCCACGCCGCGACTCCTCCCGTACGACCATCACGGCCACCGGACTCCACTCGCCCAACACGCGGCCCGGAAACCGGTCACGCCCGATACCGCTTACAAGCGCACAGCCGACGTGTACAGCCCGCACCCGTCAGGGCATCGCTCCTGTTCAACGCTACGCAGAGTCCGCAACCGTTGACCGCATGAATGCAGCAACTCCCCCGAACGGGCATATGCCACGGCACCCCGCACCCGAACGCGAGTTCACCATGCGCTTCACCTCAACGCCACGCGGTGCCCGCCTCGCCCGCCGACTCGTCTCGCACCGCCTGAACGACTGGGGCCACCCGTACGCGACGCCGGTCAACGAGACGCTCGCCCTCATCACGGCGGAGTTCACCGCCAACGCCGTACGCCACGGTCACGTGCCCGGCCGGGACTTCCACGTCCGACTCACCCTGACCGAGGACACGTTCCGCATCGAGGTGACCGACACCCGGGCCGAGAAACAGCCCCCGTCCCCTCTCCCGGCCCCCGACTCCGCATCCGAGTTCGGCCGCGGCCTGCTCCTCGTCGCCGCCCTCGCGGACGACTGGGGCATCACCCCTCGTCCGACCGCCCCCGGCAAGACGGTCTGGGCGGAGCTGCGCGTCCCGACCGGAGTCCGCCCGCACACGCACGCGGCGGCCCCCGGTCCGGCAGACTCGGCATCGGCGCACAGGCACAACACCGAGTCTTTTCCGGCTACTTCTTCACTGCGGCGCGGCGACCTCGGGTTGCGGCCGGAGGCTGCCACTTACGGAGATCGTCGTCCGTGAGTCCGTGCTCGCCCTGCTTCTGCTGGCGGTAACCGGCGAAGAAGTCCGCCGGGGAGCCGCTGAAGACCATGTCGAACTCGTTGTGCCACTGCGACAGCCACGGCTGGAGTTCCAGCAGGCCGGCGAGGAACGGCGTGATCTCCTCGGTGGACAGCGCGGTGTTGGTGAAGTACGTGGCGAGGGCCTGCGCCTGCTCTCGGTGGTCCCAGCCGGCCCACCCGTACAGCTCGGGGGTAGCGGCGTTGGTCTGCCCGTAGGAGACGAACCGCTCCTTGGGCACGTCGAGCTTGCCGCGCGCCCGCCAGTAGGAGGGGCGGAGAAAGTCGGCCGAGGTGTACTTCGGCGGCACAGGGATGGAGTCCCGGATCTTCCGCTTGGCAGGCTCGTCCGGGGCGGCGTCCTCCTTGCGCTGGAGGTCCCAGACCTCTTCCCAGTCCGCTCGCTTCTTGAGCCCGGAGGCCTTGTAGCGCAGCGCGGAGAGGAAAGGCACGTGCTCATCAGTGATCAGCTCGGAGACGACCTTAGCAAGCTCCTTGCGGGGCGCGTAAAGCTTGGCGACGGAGACGAATTCCTCGTCACGGGAGAGCACGTCGGTGAGCCGGGCCAGGGTAAGGATAGCTGGCTGCCTGTTCTCGTCGAACCAGAGTTCGCGGTTCTCCATACGGTCGAGCAGCCAGAAGCGGAGGGCCTTCTCCTGGAGCGCGTCCCAACCTTCGGTAGCCCAGCGACGCTTGTATTCGGGGCGCTCAATCATACCGATGGCACGGTTCGACTCGATGACGTCGATGCGTTTCTGAACCATTTCACGATACGGGGCAGGCCAGTGATCGGGGATTTCTGTTATAGGGATGTGGTCGTGGTGCGTGAACCACTTTGTGGAAACTTCACCCCTCGCGACCTGCCGAGCGAGAAGGATCTCAAACGCACGCTGCCCTGCCATGATCTCGGGCACCTCATGGTGCGGAATGCGTAGATCCTCGGAATGTAGGCCATAGATCGAATAGACCTGCCAGTCCAGCTCCTCCTGAAGGGCGATCATGCGAGCACGGGCAGACTCCCAAGCAGCACGCGCTTCACGAAGAACGGTCGCAGTAGGCGTCGACTCAGTCACCACGGTTGCCGGGGCAGTGGAGGTGAGCTGCTGGGCGAAGCTGTCGAGGGCATTAGCGAGACGGACCGGATATTCTACAGGTAGCGGAAACTCTTCCAACTTGGTGCCAGTGAACTCATAATTCCAGGACCAAGGCTGATCGGGCATCCCACTGGCTGCCGTCGCATTCCCCTTGCTGTGGCTTACCTGCTTAAGCCAGAAGCCAGCCGTGGAACTGTTGAGCACTCCAAGCAACTGGAGATACTCTTCTTCGCTTGCCCCATCCCCCAATTTAATTATCGGCGCCGTACTGCCGAACAGTCTAGCTTCACGGTCAAGCACGAAATGATTGTGAGTAGCAACGAAAGGAAAAGTGATCCCGATTCTTGAAGTGAGTTTGCTCGGGTAGCTCTCAAGATGCACATACCAAGGTCGGCCATGCGCGGTGATGGTTTTACCAAAGAGTCTACGCGCAGAAAGAATGACACGCGCGAGCCAAAGATACCGCGACACCGGCATAGACTGCTCCGGCAATGCCTCTCGATTCTGCGCATCCACATACGGATTGCAAAGATCGACAGCATCTCTGATCTCATAATCTCGCACGTTAGCGCCAGTTACGAGATCCCGAACTGATTCAACAAGCCCTAGGCGCCGAGCAGACGCCCCGTTAGGGAGGAAGAAGATGTCGTCAGCGCCAGATTTAGTGGTTCGTCCGATGGATTCAACGAGGTGCCCCAACCGTCGAGAAGACGCAGCATTCAACTGCTCAACCATCTCAAGACCGCCATCAGCAAGAATCCATGGTTGCCTTCCAAAATATCGACTCCGGTCTAGATCTCCTACGGATACCCATTTACTCAGTGAGTCAGGGGCATCAACCTGATCCACAATTGCGTTCCACACCAAGCCATCCTCGCCATTTTCTGGCGTTACAGGCTCGCCTTGAACGCTGCGGACAGTGCGGATTACGGCCGAACGCCGGCTGCCTTCCCGTCGCTTACCGACCAAGATGACAGTTGGCGTACTGTGACCAGGGATGTAGGCACCAGAAGTGTCGACGACCTCCGTTAGTTCAACGCGGTCCCGAAAATAGTTCTCGATCAGCTTTGTGCCAAACTCGCGCTTCATGAAGGAGTTTGCAGTAATCTGTCCGACCAGCCCGTAACCGTGTCCGTTAGCATCCCCACGCCTCGCTAGCTCAAAGAACCGCTGCGCAAACGGAACCGAGAGGGCATACGTCCCACCGCAGGCGTCATACAACTCCCGATAGAGCTCATTAAGCTTCGCATCCGTAACCGTGATGTACGGCGGGTTCCCCACTACGACGTGATAGCGTCCTTGTTGCAGAATTCCGGGGTGTTCATGCACGTCCTCTGTGGCATAGGCGAACGAGGCCAGCGGGTCCTCAGCGCCCTCCTCATCTCCTCCCAACGTGAGCTCCAGTTGCCGAGCCTTAATCAGCGAGTCACCTACTGCCAAGTGGATCGGCCACTCGTACTTTGCAGCCTCCCCGAGCGTCCCGAGGCTACTTGCTGCCATAGCCGCAACCAGTAGCCGGAACCGTGCGATGGCCACCGCGAACGGGTTGACGTCCACGCCGTGCACCGAGTCCAGCGCAGCCCGCACCCTTTCATGCATGTCCTTGCCTGGTTGCTCCTCCCCCCACAACCTCACCAGCCGCCAAAAAGCCCCCAACACAAAGTGCCCCGACCCGCACGTAGGGTCGATCATCTTCAGGCCCTCGTACCCGAACTCCCGCACCGCCGGATTCATCGTCCGGTCGAGGATGAACTCCTCCACGAACTCCGGCGTCTGGAGCAGCGCGTACGTCTTCCGGGCGGCCTCGCTCAGGTCCTGGTACAGGTCACCCAGGAACCGCGTGTCCCACCCCTCCGTGCCGTCCTCGTTCAGCGGGTCGGTGAAGTCGTGGACGAGGACACCCGCCTCATCCCTCCCCCGCCAGAACTCGACCAGCTCCCGCGCACCGTCATGCGACAGCGGAACCTGGTAAAGCGGGTTATGCCGCTTATCAAACAGCAGCCGCCCCGCCTGCCCCTGCCCCAACTCCTCGAACGCCTTCTCCAGCCACCCCCGGTACGTCGGGTCCTCGTCCGACTCCACGTACGCGTCGTACCGGGACTCCGCCAACTCCCGCCGGTCACCCTCCGGCCCCGTCAGGTACGGCTCCGGGATCAGCCGGTTGTCCTCGCAGAACCGCACGAACACAGTGCCCAGGACCCACGCCACCGCGACCTGCGTGACGCGCTCGTCCAGCCACGAGGTCCACGTCGCCGCCGTACGCCCGAGCTTGCGTGCCTGGTCGTACTCGGCCCTCAGCCGCGCGCTGACATCCCGCAGCGCCTTCACCTGGCGCCCCAGGTCGGTCTCGACCGCCTTGACCTGCTGCTTCAGGTCGTTCAACAGAGCTTTGCGGTCGATCACTTCGCGTCTCCCTCGACACCACTGGCACTAGCCATACCCTCGCCGGACCCGCGATGGGCGTTGCCCACCCATGTGTCCGGAAGCTGAATCCACTCCCCCAGGCCGGCCTGATACGGGACGGCCACCTGCCCGAGCCGGGGCTCGCGCGACGGGTCGGCCTGCGGGACCAGGAGCCACAGCCCCCGCCCGCCTCGCCGGGCCGCCGACGCCAGCCGGTGCAGGACACCCATCGCGTCGTACCGCGCGAACACCCCGGCCTCCGTCAGCAGCACAGGACCGGCCTCGCCACCGCCGCCACCGTTGCCCAGCAGCTCGGCGATCCGTGGCTCGACCGCGCCCCACGCCGTGCGCGCGTACTCCGCGAACCGCACCGCACCCTTCGAACCGGGCTCGGCGGCGTCCGCCTTGAGCAGCGTCTCCCAGGTCGGCTTGGTGCCTGGCGTGACCTGCGCGTGCAGGGCCTCAAGGAACAGCTCGGTCACCGAGACCGCTTCCGCTCCCAGCCGTTCGCTACCCAGCCCGGCCACCGCCTCGCGCACCGACCGCTGCCCTACGGTCAGCACCCGGAACCCGTCCCGGTGGGCCGACGCGAGGAGCCGTTCCTCCGCGCGCACCGCGCCCGCGAGCTGCGGATCGTCGGCGTACCGCGTCACCGCGCCCGTACGCGTCGACTGCCGCCACGCACCCGTCGTGAGGTAGCTCGACGCGTCGTCGACCCGCGTCGGCAGGTAGCGCAGCACGCCCTCGCGCTCGCGCATGCTGAGCGACAGTTCGAAGCCGGCGTCGCGCAACGCCTTGGTGAGGGGGCCGCCCGTCGGCAGGTCGTGGTGTGTGCCGCCACGCCCGTCAGGAACGGCGATCTCCGGGAAGCGGGCGCGGACCCTCTCGTGCACGGCCTCGCCGGTCAGGCCCGGCTGCTGCCCTTCCGGCATGCCCGGGATCCAGCGGACGAGCCCGGCCTGGGTGAGGCGCAGCGCCCTGACCAGCGACAGGTCGCGCGGGTAGATCTCCAGTCGTGGCGTGGCGGCGGCGTTCACGGACGCGGCGGCCGCCAGCTCCACCATGCGCCGCTCGTCCCAGTCGACCGCGCCCGGCGGCACCGTCAGCGCACCCAGCTCGGCGAGCACGGTGGCCGCCGTCGGCAGGGTGTCCAGCTTGGCGAGCCGGTCGGCCGTCTTGCCGAGGCGGGTGGCGTACTCCAGCAGGCCCGGGGCGGTCGGGGTGTCCGGGCCGTCGTTCTCGCGTACGTCGAGGGCGAGCAGGCCGGCGCCGAGGGACTCGTCCGTAGCCTTGCGGTTCGGCTGGTGTTGAAACTCGGCTTCCTGCGGCGTCAGTTGCTCGACCTCGACCACGGCCCGTACGGCTGCCAGCGCCATCGCGCGCCGCTGCTCGCGCCCCGCGAGGTGCGTGCCGCGCCGGACCGCCAGGGCGTCAGCGATCTCCACGGCCGAGGCGACCCGGCCCATGCTCACCAGTAGGTCGATGATCTCCTCGCGCAGGGCCTGGACGGCGGGCTCCGCCTTCCAGCGCTTGCGCTCGTCCTTGAGCAGCTGCGGGATGCGGCCGTGGCTCAGCCCGAGGCCGTCCGCGACGTCCTTCTGCTTCGGCCAGACGCCGATGTCCGGCAGGACTCCGTGCTCGTCGGGCAGGCGCAGCAGCAGCCGGACCATCTCCGCCTTGCTGCGGTTGGAGCCGTTGTTGTTGACGGCGGGCACGAAGACGGTGGCGAGGGTGTCGAGGCTGACGGAGCGGAGCGTGCGCGGGGACAGTGCGCCCGCCGACTCGCCCGTCGCCAGCTCCCCGACGAGGGCCGACTCGGCAGCCGTCAGCTGCGCCAGTTCCTCCTTGGCCTCCGCGCGGCCCTTCGGCGTGAGCGGCGAGACGGGGATTTCGCGCAGCCGCTCGCCCCACTCGCGCTGCCGCTGCTGGACCTCGTTGCGGGTCTTGGCGCCGAGGCCGGGGGCGTTGACGAGCTTGCGGCGGCTGTAGTCGAGCAGTTCACCGACCGTGGTGATGCCCAGGCCGTACAGGAACGACTGGGCGGTGGGCGTGAGCCCGGAGACCGTCAGCGGAGTGTCCCGCGTGACCTCGGCGGCCAGGCGGTCGCGCTGCTGCTCGGCGGTCTCCGGCTCGGCGTCCGCGATCCCCTCGGCGGGCAGCGCCTGCTCAGCAGCTCCAGTGGTCTCGGCGGCCGGGTGGCGGGAGCGGTGGCTGGAGGGGACGGTCTGCGAGGCGTCGAGGAAGACCTTGCGCCAGGCGTCCCGCATCGGCTTCAGCTCGGGGAAGCGGGTGGCCGCGTCGCGGTGCAGGGCCTTCTGGAAGAAGGCGACGAGCCCGTCCCGGACGGCCGGGTCGAAGGCCTCGGCCGCGATGGTCGGGTACGGCCACTCCTTCGCGTCGGTCATGCGCGGCAGGACGCTGCCGTCGCCCCACTTGGGCAGCTCGCCGGAGGCCATCTGGTGCAGGGTGACGGCGACGGCGTACCGCTCGGCGTGCGAGTCGTACGAGCCGCGGGTGATGACGTCGACGAAGGGGTCGAGGTAGCCGTCGGTGCCCGCGTTGGTGCTGCTCGCCGGGTAGCCGGCGAGGGAGAAGTCGATGAGGACGAGTTCGCGGGTGCGGTTGGGGCGGATGCGGATGGCGATGTTGTCGGGCTTGATGTCGCGGTGCCAGACGCCTTCGCCCTCCAGGAAGTCGACGGCTCCGAAGAGGTAGTCGCCGTACGCCTCGAGCTGGTCGACCTGGAGGCGGCCGTTCTCGCGGAGCTGGCGGGCGACGGTCTCCTCGCGGCGGCGCGGACGTGCGCCGCCCTCGGTGCCCGGTCCGCTGTCGTCGCGCTCGTCGCCGACGTACTCCAGGGCCAGGACGGTACGGCCGCCGAGGTGCAGCGGCTCGGGTTCGACGAGGCGGATGATGCCGGAGTGGGGGCGCAGGCGTCCCATGGCCTCGGCCTCGCGGGCGAGGATCTCGCTGCGGCTGTCGGAGAGGGCGACCTTCAGCACGGCCAGCGGGCGGGTCCTGCGGGCTTCGGCCTGAAGGTCGCGGACGAGGAAGGCGCGGCTGGTGGAGCCGGTGCCGAGGCGGCGGCGGATCTCCCACCGGTCGGCGAGCACGTCACCGGCGACGGCCTCCAGCGGGTCCTTGTCGGCGACGGTGTCGTCGTCCTCGTCGCCCGGCGCCTCCGTGGCGGTGACCGCCTGGGCCGGGGCGGTGAGGGAGTCCTCGACGACCTCCAGCAGCTCAAGGAACTCGTCCACGCTGGAGAGGCGCTGGCCGGGCCGGTAGGCGGTGGCGGCCTGCACCAGCTCGTCCACGTCCTCCGACAGGCCGTCCACCAGGGAGCTGGGGCGCAGGCCCTCCCCCGCCTCCAGGCGGGCCAGCAGCTCGGCCTGGCTGGCGGCCGGGGCCTTGCCGGTGACCAGCAGGTAGGTGAGGACGCCGAGCCCGTACACGTCGAGGTGGACCGGGTCGGGCTTGACGGCGGTCAGCTCGGGGGCGAGGTAGGCGTCAGCGTCGTCGGCCACGTGCTGGGCGGACAGGGCGGTCGGTGCGAAGCGGGTCATGCCCTGGCCCTGGGAGGAGTCGCCGCTGCGCTGGGTGGCGATCTGCCAGTCGGAGATCTGCAGGTGCGGGGTGAGCCAGGCGGCCTCTTCCCCCACGGCGCGGCCCTTCCGGCCGCGCGGCCGGGGGACGACGAGCACGGAGCGGGCGGCGAGCGCCCGGTGGTGGATGCGGCTGGAGTGCGCGGAGCGCATGGTCTCGGCGAGCTGGCGGACCATAGCCATCCGGCCGAGGATGTCCAGCTTCTCGCCGTACTGGACCAGGTACTCGTCCAGCTTCAGGGTGTCCGGGTGGTAGTCGAAGATCAGCGCGGGGCCGGCGGTGTGCCCGGAGGGGAAGTACTGCTTGAGTTCGACCACGCCGGGGTGCTTGAAACGACCCAGCACCGCGGCCTCGCGCCGGGCGGCGTTTTCGACCGACTGGCGCAGGGAGGCGTCGGAGCCGCGCTCGCTGAGGTAGATGCGGACGCGGGCGGCCTCGGGCAGGTCGCTGTGGCGGGCGAGGTAGTCGGCCCAGGTGGGGCCGGAGTCGAAGGACTTCCGTTCCAGCTCGTACGGGCCGACCTTGTACTGCGCGTCGCTCTTGCGGATGCCGATGTTCTTGAGGGCCGCCTCGATCTCGCGCGAGCCGATCGCGGTGATGCGGCGCCGCTCGTCACGCGGGGGCTGCTTGAGCATCTCGACCAGCTGGTGGACGGTGTACACGCCGTTCTGGTCGTGGGCGGGCAGGCGTACGCGGAGGCTGTTGTCCGTGAAGCAGACGGCCTCGGCGACCCAGACCCGCTTGTTGCCGGGCAGCGCGAGCAGGCCGGCCAGCTCCTTGGCCTTGCGGTTGACCAGGTGCAGCGGATTGCCGTGCGTACGGCGGCGGCCACCGGGAGTGGTCTGCACCCAGGTGCCGTTCTCGGAGGTGACCGAGCCGTGCCAGTCCTTCAGCTCGATCATGCAGACGCCGCCGGGTGCGACGACCAGCAGGTCGACCTCGCGGACGTGGCCGGTGTTCGCGGTGAAGGTGAAGTTCGACCAGGCACGCCAGGGGTCGGAGTCCGGCAGCTTCTCCCGGATCGCGTCCAGGCCACGGCGTTCGTGATCGAACTCGGACTCGGTGACCGTGACCCACCGGCCTTCCCGCATGCCTGTTCCCCGCTTCTCGTGTCCCGCGAGGGCCGCCGTTCCCCATGGTCAGGCCCTTGAGACAGATCCTAGTGGCTACCTACGACATGAGTAGAGGCTGTGAAGGACGGAACCATAGGACATACAGCCCGCACGTTCGGAATCAGGCTCTCGTGATCGCGTGGAGACAGTCCACGTCGGCAGGGAGACTGCCTCCTCCAGTTGCACTCACTCCTGAATTCAGACCGCCGTGCCACGGTGCCGGTCGATGCGCTGGACCGCGGCTTGGAGCACTCCGAGCATTGTCATACCGTCGCACTAATCTCTCGGGCATGGGACTTGGGGATGTCACACGCGCAGGAGTACTGGCCGCGGTCGAGGAGTGCCGGCACCTGGGACGCGAAACGTTTCGCCGCCGATACGGGTTCGGCCGGGCAACTGCCTATGAGCTCGTCCTGGACGGAAATCGCTACGACTCGAAGGCCATCGCGGGCGTAGCGCACCTGTACTCAGTCGGCAGCCCCCTATCGGCAGCCGACTTCAGCGGAGGCGCACACACAGTGGTTCGCCGCCTGCGCGCGCTGGGCTTCACAGTGACGGCCGGATCAGCCGACACGGACGGCCTGCGGCAGATGGCACCACAGGTGGTTCTTCAACCGCGCGGCGGGGCTCGAGATCACGGCCGACAGAACTTCGACAAGTCGGTACGACAAGGCGTCCCCCTCGCGGACATCAGGTCTGAACTCGGCGAGCACGCGGACGCACTCACCGCCCTGTACCCGGATGGGATCGCTCGCCTGTGGGGATCCCTTCCCACGAGACAAGCCAACAACGAGAAGGTCAGGGCACTGCGGAACCGCCGCGTCGGTGACGACGTTCTCTTCTATGCAGAGAATCATTTCTTCGCTCGCGCCCGCATTCTCCATCTGTTCGAGAGTTCGGCGGTGGCACGGTCGGTCTGGGGAGCCGATGCGGATGGTGTCACGTGGGAACACATCATGGCGCTGGGCGAAGTCGAAGAGTTTCCCGCCCCTGTGCTTGCGGCCCCCTTCTTGAGGCGCTTGAACGTTCCGGCACCCCTACGGAGCCTCACCTTGCGGCCCGCCGAGGACTACCATCGCGCAGCCCAACTCCTGCCCAGGCACCTCCAACCGGCTTCACCTCAGATTCCGACCCCCGCCCCTGATGCGACTCCGCAACTGAGCCCAGCGGACTTGCTGAATCGAATCGGCTCTCTCAACACTCATCGCCGTGCGGGAAGTGACGCCCCCAGCCGCCACCAGCCGCTGTCCTTGCTGTGGGCAGTGGCCCGCATTGCCACGGGCAAGCCGCGTCTGGCCCCGTGGTCTTCTTTCCGGACGGAAGTCGGCGCGCTGTTGGCCGAGTTCGGGCTGCCCGGCTCCCAAGTCACCCCTGAATACCCCTTCTGGCACTTGCAGAGCAGCCGCCTGTGGGAGATACACGGGATACCGGATGGTGCCGGACCCATGCCGCGGACGGGAGTCCTCAACACGGCCCAGCCCGTCGCAGGCCTGACTCTTGCCTGCGCTGAACTGCTGCAGGATCCGCTCACCCGCCTTCAGGCCGTGGTCACCCTGTGCAGCACGTACCTTGACGATGTCGATCAGCGCGAGTTGCTCGGTCGAGTGGGACTGGCCGGCTACACGACGGCCGACGGCCTGCCCGATGAAGACCTGGACAGCGATGACGGGGAAGGCACCGATCAAGAGCAAGCAGCAGGACCGGTCCCACGGCGGCCATCCAACTCCTCACGGCCGGTGCGCAATCCCGCCATCGTCAACCAGGTCAAGGATCTCTACGGCAACGCTTGTCAGGTATGCATGACACGTCTGCAGTACAAGCGCAGGCCCTACAGTGAGGCCGCGCACATTCGTGGCCTCGGATCCCCGCACGACGGGCCGGACGAACTGGCGAACCTGCTCTGCCTGTGCCCAAACCACCACGTTCTTTTCGACGGCCTCGAGATCTTCATCGACGTCGACGGCTATGTGCAGCAGACGCATGGAGGCGATTCCTTGGGACCCCTCCGCCGTAACGTGGGCCATCGGATCAACGATGAGCACCTCCGCTACCACCGGACTTTGTGCGAACTCAACAGGCTGACGGGCAAGTAGCGACCCCGTACGAACCTTGTCGCCACGCAGCGCCGTGCTGCCGGTCAGACAGGCACGGCCTCCCGTGCCACTCCGCCTGCCAACTTCCGCAACTTCTCCACCCCGGAGCGAGGGCAACCCACGGTTCGCTGAGGCTGCCTTCAGTCCGACGCGTGCGGGATTCCCTGCTGGCTCATCTCTTTCCCTCATCACTTAAACCATGACGTCGGCCATGGCTCTCGCCTCAGCAACCTGATGGGATTCGTACGTCTGTTCCCACAGGAGGCCTCAGATTGATATCCCTCACCGCAAGGGCCACAGGAAGACGTCACTTAGCCCTGGGCGCGATCTTCGCGATCGTCATCGGATCCGGTGCCGGTGCATCCGGCACCGCCTACTCAGCCGACGGCTCCGACAGCCCGCCACCCGTCCACGGCCCCGGCGCACGGACTGTTGCGGCCGCCGAGCCGAACACTCCCAACGGACCCGAAGTCGGCCCGCCCTTCACGAAGACCAACAACGTGTGGCAGACCGACACCACCACACCGACGTTACGCAACACGGTCACTGCCCCCAGCGGCCACAAGACCACGGCGACCTTCGAGGTCCACACCACTGATTCCAGCGGCAAGCCCACGGCCACGGTCGTCAAACTGACCGACACGAACCAGTGGGGCGTTCTCGTCTCGGGCGAGGTGACCGCCGGCAAGCCGGCCTCCGTCCCGGTTCCCGCCGGCAAGCTCAAGAACGGTGTCACGTACGCGGTCCGCTCCTCCGGGTTCGACGCCACCAGCAATGTGTACGAGAGCGACTGGTCCCCGTACTCCACCTTCAAGATCAACGTCCCCCCGGTCGAGAAGCCGTACGCCACCTTCCCCGAGCCACTGACCACGTCCGGCATCGACTCGCTCGCGCAGACTCCGATCGAATTCCCGCGCACCGATCCCGGGCCGGTCACGGGACTGCGCGGCGATGACACCGGCCGGAAGTGCTCCGCCCCGGACACCGAAGGGCGGAAGGTGTGCATCGAGATCAGTCGTAACGCGCCGACTCCCGAGGACGCGGCGGTCGCCAAGGGAGCGATGAGACAAGCTCTTCGGGGTGCCGATCTCGTCTCGTGGTGCGCCGCGAAACCGGACGGCAAGGACTACATGAACCGGGGCGAGGCGTGTCTGAAGAACGTCGGCTATGCGACCCTGATCTTTGTCGACGCCGATGACCTGCCGAGGTTCGGCACTGCCACGTTCGCGCTGTCCCAACAGATCAAGCTGTACAACAAGAAGTCGGACACCGGCACGGACCGTGCGGAGTTCGACCAGCAGCTCACCGTGGTGCCGACGCAGATCGACGCAGCGACCGAGGGCGTTCACCTCACCTGGCAGCCGGGCGACAACTGCAAGGACTGCACCAGCTCGCAGGTCCAGTGGTCGAGCAGCGACGGCCTCAACACCACGCCACACTGGACGGTCGGCGAAGTCGGCGCCCAGTACGCCATGACCGCGAAGAGTCAGACGATCTGGAACGGCACCGGCAAGGAGCAGTTCGACCTCGGCTGGAGCCTCCTCGGTTCCGTCGACGCCGGTAACGCTCACGCGCAGACCAGCCTCGGCACCAGCGGTGACGTCAATGTCCGGGAGCTCGCGCCACGCTGTGACGACATCGCCGGAGGCAGCATCAGGACCGGCTGTGTCTTCCCATACTTCAAGCCCACCTGGACGGTCGACACCAACCTGTACCCGGCAGCCGGCGCCTACTACTGGCTGCTGCAGGAGAAGCTCCCCTCCCACCCCGGCAGCCGGAAGTGGGACTCCCTCGTCACCTACCTCGGCCCCGGCAACAACGCCGACCCGGACGGCGGGGACTGGACCAACGACGACAGCCGCGGCATCGTCTGCCCCACAGGGACCAGTGGTTTCAAGCCCAACCCTGCCACGCCCGACGGTTCGTGCGATGAGTACGCGCCCGCAAGTACGTACCAGAGCGGCGGCATGCCGGGAGGCCTGAACCAGGTCACCTCCGGGAAAGAATGCGCACAGCTTTACACCAAACCCATGACCGGCGGCACGTGGGGACTGCTCGCAGAAAACCGCGACGGATACTCCGGCCCGAAGTGGAACGAAAAGTGTGGTCGTGCCTCCGTTCCCACGGATCAGAACACTGGCGCCTTCCGCGACCTCGGCATCAAGTTCGTTCCTCAGATGCGGCTGCTCGACAAGGACGGGTTCTTCATCAGCGATCCCGGCTTCGAGCACTGCAAGAACGCCGACACGGTCTGCGCTTGGAAGAAGATCGGCTGACCTGACCCTTGACTGACCGAGCCTGCGGCCGGAGCGCCCTGTGGTGTTCCGGCCGCAGTGCTATGCGAAGCGTGTCCATTCCGGGTCCCGTGGGTGTGCCGGGCCGTCCCACACCAGGGCCTGATCGACGAGACCGGGCACCTTCGTGTCCTGGTGGCCGTCCGCGTACTCCACGCCACGGTTCTCGTACAGGGCATCGGCTACTTCGATGAGGTAGTCGGCAAACGATGGCCACACTCCCAACTTGGGGATGCCGGCCTCTTCAAAAGTTCCTATGCGTCCGTAGCCGGGTCCCGGAGTGCAGTCCGTGAACAGCCCGTACAGACCACTGCGGTCGGTCGCGGCGAAGGCCAGGTACCGGACCATGGGGTCGTCCGGTCGACCGATCGTATGCGGGCCTTCGTCCCAGTAGGGCAGGTGCTGGACTGGAGGGATCCCGTGCTTCCTTGGCAACAGCCAGGCTGTTTCCTGCCCTTGTGAGGGAAGTCCGGTCTCGGGTTCGGGTGTCCAGCCGAAGTCGCCGGGGTGGCCCGTGCCGTTGTGGAGGCGGTAGAACGCCTTGAGACCCGGTGGGACGGTGAGGTCGAGTTCCTGCTCGACCTCCCGGATGCCGGCCTCCGGGGCGGGCGGAGGAAGCATCCGGTAGGAACGCGGTGCGTGCTGCTCCAGCCACTCCTCGATCCTCGCCCACGCGCCCGCCACGGCCTGCTCCTGCTGCTGATCATCCGTCATACCCGCGACCCTACGGGTCTCATGCCACACTCCGGCAACCTCGCGAACGTCTCCCTCTGCACGAAAACGGTGAAGCCAAAGTGATCGCAGTAACGGCTCCGACGACTTCCACGCTGCCCACTCCCCCGCCGTGCTGACGACACCCGCCTGAGCTCAGCCCTCGCCGTTGGTGAGGGCACCAACTGAACAGCAGCACCGACGACTCCGCCGCCCCTGCGGCCGAGCCACCCACGACTTGGGCACACTTCTCATTTGATCAGCTCGTATGATTATCCATGTGAAGCGTGATTCCTTTGTCATGGTGCACATCGGCCAGAGGCCCTTATCCCGGCGCAACCTGCAGTTCGGGATCGAGACCCGCTCGTGGGGGTTTCCGGAGTGGAAGCCTGAGTACAGGTCGGCTCGCCCACGTTTCGCCGTGCTCGCCACAGGAGTGGCTCCGCCGGTGCCTCTCAACGTGTGGCTCACGCAAAGGATCACGCTGTACCTGTTCGAGGTCCGTGAGGGATTCCACGAGGGGCGAGCTCCGCACTGGCCCGACGAGGAGGCCGAGAACGCCGTCAAGTACCCCGTGCGCTTCGGGATCGTGCCGCTGGCCACCGTCCACGATGCACCCCTTGGCGAACCCGGCCCTCTGCCGCTGGCCGGCAGCGATGCCATTCGGCGTTCGGGGATTGAGCGCGGAATCGGCAAGCTCTGCGATCTGGACCCCCAGTCGCTGTTCGATGCTGCGGGCATCCAGGTTGACTGGGCGCCACAGCAGAAAGTCCCCCTCAATCGCACGCCGGGGTTCACGGCGGAACAGGTCGAGGCACCCAAGACGCCCAAGAGCCGGAGAAGCGGTGCCGGGTTCATCTCCGATCCGAAGAAGCGAAAGGCCGTGCCCTACAACCTGCGCTGCACGCGGGGTCGGGAGGAGCGGCACGTGGAGGTCAAGGGAACGACGGGTGCTGCCACGAGCGTGGAGCTGACAATCAATGAAGTCGAACACGCCCGTAGTCCGCAACACACTGTGGATCTGTACGTGGTCAGCGACATCAGCGTGGACATGCGCAGCCCCGATTACACGGCGAGCGGCGGCAGGGTGGCGCACCTGACGGACTGGTCCCCGGCCGAGGAGGACCTGCGGCCCAGAAGGTTCGAGTACCGCCTGCCGTTCGTCAGCTGACCCGACCTGTCTTTGACGCGTCTTCCGCCGGCGCTCTTCCCCCGCCATGTGCGGCGATCGTACGGAGATCTTCTGTGGCAGCCCTTTCGCGTATGTCCGCCCGTGCTCTCGAGAGCACAGACCCCACGTATCTGGCCGAGCAACTAGCGGAACGATCCCGCGCTGTGCTCTTCCGTGATGCACAGAATGGCGAGCTCCGCGCATGGCGCAACAGCCTTCCCGCGCTTGCCCAGGTGCTGTGTGACGCCGGTCTGCAGGAGGTGGAGGTTCTGCTCGAGTACAAGATGCCCATGAGCAGCCTGCGCGCGGACGCCGTGTTGGCCGGCACTCACCCGGACACGGGTAAGCCCTCGTACGTCGTGGTCGAGCTCAAGCAGTGGAGCGAGGCCCGGTTGGTGCCCGCAACGACAGATCTGTGCTGGCTTCCCTCGGACCGCGACCGCGAGCGCGCCCACCTCCACCCCGTCGCGCAAGTGCGCCGCTACTGCGAATACCTGAGAGACTTCACTGCCCTGTTGGACGGTGCGGACAACCACGTCACGGGTGTTGCCTACCTCCACAACGCCCAGGACCGGGACGTGACCGAACTGCTGGGAATGGGTCACGAGCAAGGGCAACTCTTCACCAGTAGCTCGCGCGGCGAGTTCATTCGGCATTTACAGAACCAGATTTCGCCGCTCGACGGAGCTCTCGACGCGGACGCCCTCCTGGACAGTCCCGCCATCCCGAGTCGGCAACTCATGCGAACAGCCGCTGACGAGATCCTCGACGGCAGCAATTTTCGTCTGATGGACGAGCAACAAGTCGCGGTTTCCCTGGTAAAGCGTGCCGTCACCATCTCACGACAGTCGGACCACAAGGAAGTCATCGTGGTCTCCGGAGGTCCCGGATCAGGCAAGAGTCTGGTCGCCCTGCATCTGATGGGCCATCTCGGCAGGAACGGACGCAGTGTCGTCCACGCAACAGGATCCAAGTCGTTCACCAGCACCCTGCGTCACGTCGTCGAGCAGAAGAACAAAGGCGTGGCCAAGCTCTTTCGCTACTTTCTCGACTTCCGTAGCGCGGAGAAGAACGGGCTCGATGTGCTCATCTGCGACGAGGCGCATCGGATCCGACACCACCCGGGCACATCCAATTCCCCTGGCGTCCGCCTGAGCAGGCGAAGCCAAGTCGCCCAACTCATCGACGCTGCCCAGGTGCCTGTCTTCCTGCTCGACAAGGACCAGGTCGTACGGCCCGACGAGATGGGAAGTCCCAGTCAGATCGATGCGGCCGCCCAAGCGCGGGGATGCCGCGTGCGGCACGTCAATCTCAACGAGCAGTTCCGCTGTGGCGGCAGCCGCGCCTACGAGCAGTGGGTCCTCCGTCTGTTGGGGCTGGTACCCGGCGGACCGGTGCGCTGGGAACCCGAGCCCAACTTCGAGCTGCTGCTGGCCGATACCCCCCAGCAGATGGAGAGTTACCTCCACGCGAAGCAGGAAGCCGGATCCACTGCCCGTATGACCGCAGGATTCTGCTGGCCATGGAGCGACCCGCGTCCAGACGGCACCCTGGTCGACGACATCGTCATTGGGAACTGGCGTCGGTCGTGGAATGTCAAAGGTGAGCGCGAAGTGCCCGGTGGACCGAGGTCCTCGCTGTGGGCCACTGAGCCGGGCGGCATCGGTCAGGTCGGCTGCATCTATACAGCCCAGGGATTCGAGTACGCCTGGAACGGAACGATTCTCGGCCCCGACCTGGTCTGGCGCGGCAACGGGTGGCATGCCAGCAAGGCGGCATGTGAGGACAGCAGCCTGGAAAAGACGAACCCCGAGGACTTTTTACGCCTCATACGCAACCGGTACAAAGTGCTCTTGACGCGCGGGCTGGCCGGAAGCGCACTTTTCTCCACCGACCCCGAAACGCTAGCCAAGCTCCGCGCGCTCATCCCGGACACCATCGCTTCATAGCTTCCGGCAAGGAATCCCGCGACTGTCCAGGCCATACAGCCACGTCAGAAATGGAACAGCAGACGAGTCGGGCTGTACGCCGGGTTCTGTTCCGGGGGTTCCTCGCGGAGCCCCCGGCGACGGCCATCCATCTAGGACCGGCGTTGCCGCCGGCCTCGTGCGGTCTACCCGCGGACTCGGGCGGGCAGCCCTCGAACGTCCGCGCAGGAGCACCGGGGTGCTCCCTCTTGACCTTGCTCCGGGTGGGGTTTACCTAGCTGCCCAGGTCACCCTGGGCACTGGTGGTCTCTTACACCACCGTTTCACCCTTACCGAGGGCCTTGCGGTCCCCGGCGGTCTGCTTTCTGTGGCACTGTCCCGCGGGTCACCCCGGGTGGCCGTTAGCCACCACCCTGCCCTTTGGAGCCCGGACGTTCCTCGGGAAGCCCCCGAAGGGACTCCACGCGGCCGCCCGCCCGGCTCGTCTGCCGTGTCGACCATGGTACTAGGAGCTCAGAGGAGGTCTGTCGTCTCCAGGTCGAAGTCGAAGGGAGCGGGGAGAGGAAGGGGCTTACCGAACGGGCGGGTGCAGTGCTCCCGGTAGTCGCCCTTCTCCGGGTCGCTGAAGAGCGTGACCGACGTTGAGTCACGGTCGACGAGCAAGTAGAGGGGGATGCTGCCGCGGGCGTAGCAACGACGCTTGGCTTCTTTGTCGGCCATTGGCTTGGTGGACGTCACCTCCAGAACCATGGCGACGCCATTGCAGGGCATCCAGGAGCCGGCGCCGCCGAACGCGTCCAGATCGACGGGCGCGAACGTGGCGTCAGGGATCACGTGGTTCTTCGGGCCGACTTCCCCACTTTCCAGTCTCAGCCCCTTGTTCCCAGAGAGATCCATCTCGGTTCGGGACAGCTTGATCACTTGCCTTACGATCCGACTGATGTACTTCTCGTGATCCCCGTCCGGCGGCGGTGTCACTACGATCTCCCCCTCGATCAGCTCCGCCCGGAAGCCCTCCGGGGTGTCCAGGGCGAGAAAGCCCTCCAGCAGGACTTCTTCCTGCGTGAGCGGCGCATGGGTCATGGCAGTCATGTCACGCCCCTCCTTCGGTCGCTCGCCAGACTCGGACATCGGCTGATCACCTGTACGTGAGATCGGGAACCGTTCCCTCGATCGTGGCACACGATCACGGTCACCGTCAGGACACAGCCCGCTTGACCCTGCCGCCGCGTCAAGGTTTCTACTGGTCGTATGCGTATCGGAGAGCTGGCCGACGCCGTAGGTGTCACCACCCGCACCGTCCGCCACTATCACCACCTCGGGCTCTTGCCCGAGCCGGAGCGGCTCAGCAATGGGTACCGCAACTACACCTTGCGGCACGCCGTCATGCTCGCTCGGATTCGGCGGCTCACCGAGTTGGGGCTCGGGCTCGGTGAGGTGCGGGACGTGCTTGCCGATGATGTCGGGAAGGAGCTCACCGAGGTGCTCGCCGAGCTTGATGAGGATCTTGCTCGGCAAGAGGTCGCCATTCGGGAGCGGCGGCAGCGGCTGCGGGCGCTGATCGAGGACGGGGTCACCCCCGAGGGTCCCGTCTCCGACGAGCTCGCCTCGCTGTTTCGGCGTACCGCCCATCTCTCCGACTCCCCCATGGCCGCCAAGGACCGGGAAATCCTCGCTCTCATCGAGAGCACCGCCAAGCCAGAAGACCGGGCCCGGCTGACCTCCCTGCTCGGCGACAGCCTTGCCACTGCCGACGGCGTCGAGCGCGCCCGCGCCGCCTACGCCCTCCTCGACGACCTCGTCGACGCCCATCCCGACGACCCCCGCGTGGACCAGGCCGCCCGCGCCCTCGTCGACTGTCTGCCCGACGAGCTGCTGCCCAGTGCCGCCGTCGACCACGACAGCAGCTTCCTCCGCGCCCTCTACGCCGACTTCGCCCCGGCCCAAGCGGAAGTCATACGGCGCACCATCCAGCAACTCGTCACGCGGGGGCGAAAAGCACCCGCGCCGCCCCAGGGTCCGCCTGCGTGAGGCGTACCCGCAGGCGTTCGCCCAGCGGCAGCTCCCCGTCGGACTCGATCCGGCCGATCACCGCCGGTGTCACCAACTGCACCGTGCCGACCCTCGGTTCCTGCTCCTTCACGTCCACCACGCAGCCGTCGAACTCCTCCCCCACCCGGTCCTTCAGCAGCGCCGCTTCGACGATGTCCACGCACGAACTCTCCACCGTTCCGGCCCGTCGGGAGCCGTCCGACATTTCCGAGGGCAGTGCCTCCAGGACCGCCAGTACCCAGTCGGGTGCGGCACCGCCCGCTACCGCCGCCACACACAGTTCCGACGCATAGCGGTCCGCCAGGCGGCGCAGAGGCGCTGTGCAGTGCGCGTACGGCGCCGCCACCGCCGAGTGGGTCGTGATGGCCGGTAGCTCGCCGTTCCTGAATACCGTGTAGCCCGCTCCCCTCAGCAGCGTCGTGCACTCCTGCAAGAACGCCGCGTGGTGCGGGATCGTCGGGTTCAGGGAGCGGACCAGCGCCGCGTACGAGACGTGGTGCGGCCAGTCGATGTGCAGGGCCGTCGCGGTGCGGCGCAGGCGGCCCACCGCTCCGTCGGGGGCCGCGGGGAGTGTGCGGAGCACTCCCGTGCCGTAGCCGAGCATCAGGTCCGCCGCCGCCATTCCGGTGAGGAGGGAGATCTGGGCGTTCCAGCCCTCTACGGGGAGCGGGGCTCGGTACGTCAGTTCGTAGGAGCCATCCCTTTCCACTTCTACGATCTCCTGCTCGGGGACGTTCAAAGAGATCCCTCCCCTGTCCACCTCCAAGCCCTCCCTCAACCGGCCGATCTCCGCCAGCAGTGCCAGCGGCTCCTCCGCCGTTCCTCCCTCGATCTCCTTCTGTACGCCCGCGTAGTCCAGCTTCGCCCTGCTGCGGACCAGTGACCTGCGGACGTCCACAGCCAGTGGGCGGCCCTCCGCGTCCAGGTCGATGGTCCAGAGGACCGCGGGGCGTGTCTGGCCCGGCAGCAGGCTTGCCGCGCCCTCGCTCAGCAGCGGCGGGTGGAGGGGGATGCGGGTGTCCGGGAAGTAGAGGGTCAGCACCCTGTGGTGGGCTTCCGTGTCGAGCGCCGAGCCCGGTACGACGTAGGCGGCCACGTCCGCGATCGCGTATCGGACGCGGTAGCCCGTGCCCTGCCTGGACAGGTGCATCGCCTGGTCCAGGTCCGTCGACGTGGGTGGGTCGATCGTGAACAGGGGGACGTCCGTCGCGTCCTCCACCGGCAGGGACGGGTCCCTTGCCGTTCGTTCGGCCTCCGCCAGTACCTCGGGCGGGAAGGTCTCGGATACGTCCAGTTCGGTGCGCAACGCTGCCAGCGCGGCCCGGAGGGGGGCTTCGGGGGCGCCTGTCACGCGGATGTGGCGGCGGGGCATACAGCGAGCGTAGGGCGGGGGCTGCCGGGTGGCACGCCGTACGCTGTGGCGAGCTCTACAGAAGGAGATCCACCCGTGCTTGTCCTGCTGCCGCCCTCCGAAGGCAAGGCGTCCTCCGGCCGTGGCGCCCCGCTGAAGCCGGAGTCGCTGTCGCTGCCTGGGCTCGCCGAGGCCCGTGCGGCCGTCCTCGACGAGCTCGTCGAGCTGTGCGTCGGGGACGAGGAGAAGGCGCGGGAGGTCCTCGGGCTGAGTGAGGGGCTGCGGGGTGAGGTCGCCAAGAACGCAGACCTTCGCACTGCCGGTGCCCGGCCCGCCGGGGAGATCTACACCGGTGTCCTCTACGACTCCCTCGGGCTCGCCTCCCTCGACGCCGCCGCGAAGAAGCGTGCCGCTCGCTCGCTGCTCGTGTTCTCGGGGCTGTGGGGTGCGGTCCGGGTCACCGACAGGATTCCCTCCTACCGCTGCTCGATGGGGGTGAAGCTGCCGGGGCTCGGTGCGCTGGGTGCCCATTGGCGTACGGCCATGGCGGCCACCTTGCCCGAGGTCGCCGGGGAGGGGCTGGTACTGGATCTGCGGTCTGCGGCTTACGCGGCGGCCTGGAAGCCGAAGGGTGAGATCGCCGGGCGGACGGCGAGCGTACGGGTGCTGCACGCGCCGACCCGGAAGGTCGTCAGCCACTTCAACAAGGCGACGAAGGGGCGGATCGTACGGAGTCTGCTGGCGGGCGGGGTGCGGCCGGCCGGGCCCGCCGAGTTGGTGGAGGCGTTGCGGGATCTCGGGTACGTGGTGGAGGCGGAGGCGCCGAAGAAGGCGGGGGCGGCGGCTTGGTCGCTGGATGTGCTCGTGGACGAGATCCATTAGCCGTTAGCAGCCAGCGGTCATTGCAGAGGGCGCAATGACCTTTGCGTAGGGCGCTCACCGGCGGCACGATGTCGCCATGACCTCCGTGCTTGGCCTCGCCCCCGTCGTGCCCGTCGTCGTGATCGAGGATCCGGTCGATGCCGTGCCGCTCGCTCGGGCGCTGGTCGCCGGTGGGCTGCCCGCCATCGAGGTGACGCTGAGGACTCCGGGGGCGCTCGACGCGATACGGGCCGTGGCGGGGGAAGTGCCGGATGCCGTGGTCGGGGCGGGGACCGTCATTACGCCGGAGCAGGTGACGTTGGCAGTCGAGGCCGGGGCTCGGTTTCTTGTCAGTCCGGGGTGGACCGACGTACTGCTGGAGGCCATGCGGGGGTCCGGGGTGCCGTTTCTGCCGGGGGTCTCGACGACTTCGGAGGTCGTGGCGCTGTTGGAGCGGGGAGTGCGGGAGATGAAGTTCTTTCCGGCTCAGGCCGCCGGCGGTACGGCGTATCTGAAGTCCCTGTCGGGGCCGTTGCCGCAGGCTCGGTTCTGTCCTACCGGGGGGATCGGGCCCGACTCTGCGCCGGAGTATCTGGAGCTGCCCAACGTGGGTTGTGTGGGCGGGAGTTGGATGCTTCCCGCGGAGGCGGTCGCCGCGCGGGACTGGGCGCGGATCGAGTCGCTGGCGCGGGCGGCGGCGGGGCTCAGCGCAGGTGGGACGTGTCGTTGAAGAGCCGTACGCTCGCGTTGCCGTCGGCGTAGTACGCCACCGCCGACAGGGAGGCCGCCGAGAGTTCCATGCGGAACAGGGACTCGGGCGGGGCGCCGAGGGCGAGCCGGATGAAGGTCTTGATCGGCGTGACGTGGCTGACCAGGAGGACCGTGCGGCCTGCGTAGGCGGCGACGAGCTTGTCGCGGGTGGCCTCGATACGGGTGGCGGTCTCGGTGAAGCTCTCGCCGTCGCCGGTGGGGCGGGCCCCGGGGTCGGCGAGCCAGGCGTTCAGGTCGTCGGGGTAGCGCTCGCGGACCTCGCCGAAGGTGAGGCCCTCCCAGGCGCCGAAGTCGGTCTCGCGCAGGCCCTCTTCGACGGTCACCTCGAGTCCGAGGCGCCGGGCGACGGCGGCGGCGGTCTCCCGGGTACGGGCGAGCGGTGACGCCACGATGGCCTGGACCGTCCCGCGCCGCGCCAGAGCCGCCCCTACCCGCTCGGCCTGGTCCCGCCCGATCTCCGACAGCACGGGGTCACTGCCGCCACTGCCCGAGAACCGCTTCTGCGGAGTCAGCGCGGTCTCGCCGTGCCGCAGCAGGACGAAGGTCGCGGGCGCGCCCATGTCGGCGGGCGCCCAGCCGGGAGTGGCTACGACCTTGGCGGCCCGGACGTCGGCATCGGCCGTGGCGGCTCCGCCGCCCACGGCCTCGGACTGCGCGGCGGCGCGCGAAGAGCGAGCCCGGGAATCAGCCGCGGCCGCAGAAGCCGACGGCGCCCCCGAAGTCCCCGCATCCATCGCCTCGTTCGCCAACCGGTCCGCGTGCTTGTTCTGCTCGCGGGGGATCCACTCGTACGTCACCCGCTCCGGTGGGAACACTCGGGACGCCTCCATGGCCAGGGGCTTCATGTCGGGGTGCTTGATCTTCCAGCGGCCCGACATCTGCTCGACTACGAGCTTGGAGTCCATCCGAACGTGCACGGACGCGGTCGGGTCCAGGTCGAGGGCGGCTCGCAGGCCCGCCAGCAGGCCGCGGTACTCGGCGACGTTGTTCGTGACCACGCCGAGGAACTCCGACCGTTCGGCCAGCGTCTCGCCCGTCGCCGCGTCACTGACCACCGCGCCGTAGCCCGCGGGCCCGGGGTTGCCCCGTGACCCGCCGTCCGCCTCGACGATGAACTCCCGCACGCCCAAAGCTCCTTATGGACCGAAGGGACCGGCCTACAGACCCGACTCCGACGTACGCACCAGAATGCGCCGGCAGTTCTCGCAGCGCACCACCGTGTCCGGCGCCGCCGCGCGGATGTCGTTGATGTCGGTGATGGACAGCTCCTGGCGGCAGCCCTGGCAGGTGCGCTGGTACAGCTTGGCCGCGCCGATGCCGCCCTGCTGCTCGCGCAGCTTGTCGTAGAGCTTGAGGAGGTCGGCGGGTACGGCCCCGGCGACGACCTCGCGCTCCTTCGTCACCGTCGCCGCCTCGGCGTCCAGCGACTCGTACGCCGCGTCCCGGCGCCCGCTCGCGTCGTCGATCTTCGACTGCACGGAGCCGACCCGCTCGGTCAGCTCGGCGACCCGCTCCTGCGCGGACTCCCGGCGCTCCATGACCTCCAGGACCACGTCCTCCAGGTCGCCCTGCCGCTTGGCGAGCGAGGCGATCTCGCGCTGGAGGTTCTCCAGGTCCTTGGGGGACGTGATCGCGCCCGAGTCCAGGCGCTGCTGGTCGCGGGCCGCGCGCTGGCGCACCTGGTCGACGTCCTGCTCGGCCTTGGTCTGCTCGCGGGCGGTGTCGCTCTCCTCGGTCTGCGCGGCCACCAGCAGGTCGCGCAGCTGGGTGAGGTCCTTGGTCAGCGACTCGATCTCGGCGTGCTCGGGCAGCGACCGGCGCTTGTGGGCGAGCTGCTGGAGGCGGACGTCGAGGTCCTGGACGTCGAGAAGGCGGATCTGGTCGGCGGGCGCGGCGTTCAGTTGGGGGCTCCAGGTGAAGGGGAGTGACTGGTCCAGGGGTCGGTGACCGTCTTCGAGACGTGGACGCGAAGGTCCCAGCCATGGCGGTCGGAGATCTCGTCGAGCTGGGCTGCGGCCAGCTCGCACCAGGGCCACTCGGTGGCCCAGTGCGCCGCGTCGAGCAGCGCGAGGGGGCTTTGGGCGACGGCTTCGGACGCCGGGTGGTGACGCAGGTCCGCGGTGAGGAAGGCGTCGACGCCTGATGCGCGTACGACGTCGAAGAGGCTGTCGCCGGAGCCGCCGCTCACCGCGATCGTGCGGACGGTCGCCTCCGGGTCACCGGCGACGCGGATGCCCTGCGCGGTGGCGGGCAGTCGGGCGGCGGCGCGTGCGGCGAGCTCGCGGACGGTCGTCGGGTGGTCCAGCTCGCAGACGCGGCCGAGGCCGCGGCGGCCGGAGGGGTCGGTCGGGTCCGGCACCAGCGGCCGTACGACCCGCAGGTCCAGGGCGCCGGCGAGGGCGTCCGAGACACCCGGGTCGGCCGTGTCGGCGTTGGTGTGGGCCACGTGCAGCGCGATGTCGTTCTTGATCAGCGTGTGCACGACCCGGCCCTTGAAGTGCGAGGCCGCCACCGTCGTCGTACCGCGGAGATAGAGCGGGTGGTGGGTGACCAGCAGGTCGGCGTCCAGCTTCAGCGCCTCGTCCACGATCTCCTGGACCGGGTCGACGGCGAACAGGACCCGGGTGACCTCCTGGTCGGGGTCACCCACGACGGTGCCGACCGCGTCCCAGGACTCGGCCCGCTCGGCGGGCCACAGGTTCTCCAGCGCGGCGATGACTTCAGACAGACGGGGCACGAGGAAAGGCTACCTGGCTGGCCTGGGCCGTAGAACCGTCGCGGGGGCCTATGGACCGCTCGGCCCCCGCGCAGCACATTTGTCCCTGTTTCCTCAGGCGAATCGTTCCTGTGCCACCCCTTTGTGTGAAGCGGAAGCCTGCTGGTCCCACGTCTGTGCGTGCGAAAACTAGCTTCGTCGCCGGAGGTGACCGGACGATGACGGCCTGTGCCATCGAAACCAGCGAATCCACCGAGAACAGCGAAACCAGCGAGTCGACCGAATCCAGCGAGCCTCTGGAACCCATGGAACCCATCGACTCCCCGGCTGCCGCGTCCGAGGCGCCAAGGGCGGAGTGCGCCATCACTGCGGACGGCGCCTACGCCGCCCGGCTCGCGCCGGCCGGCGACTGCTGGTTCCCGGAGCGCTGGACGCTGGACGGGCCCGAGCCGTACGCGGTGCCGCTGCCCGGCAACCAGCCGGAGGAGCCCGGCACCGAGGTGCAGCCGATGGGCGACGGGCGGGTCCTGATCCGCCGGGAGGCCGACGGGCGGCATGTCTTCACGCTGCTCTACCCAACCGGGCCCGGCACCGGCGAGCTGCTGATCGGCGCGGTGGAGTGCGAGGAACCCGGCACCCGGCTGCGGCTGCTGCCCCCGGCGCCGGGCGGAGTGAAGGCATACGCCCTCGCCGTGGGCCGGCACACCAGCACCGTCTGGCTGGTGGCAGGCGGCTCCTTCGGGCCGGAGCACGTCACCGAGCTGCCGGGACGCTGCTCGGGCGGGGTCTGGCTGGACCGCACGGGCCGGATGCTGGCGCTGGACCGGGAGGTCGGCGGGCGGACCAAGACGGTCGTGGTGGACCTGGAGCGCGGCGGCGAGGTCTCCCCGCTGCTCCAGATCGCGGCGGACAGCGACGACCGGCTGCTGCTCGCGGACCCGGACAGCGGACTGCTGCTGATCGGCTCGGACGCGCCGGAGCCGGGGCAGGGGGCGCGGCTCGGCTGGGGGGTGCTGGGCAGCACGCTGCCGGTCAGGTTCCCGGAGTGTCTGCGGGTGCCGGACTGCACGGTGACGCCGTTCGCGATCCAGCCGGGGCAGGTGCTGACGCCGGAGAGCTGCGGGGTGGCACTCCGGGTGGACGGCGTGCTCGGCAGCTGGGTCGGGGTGTGGCGGCCCACCGAGCGCCGGATGCTTCATCTTCCGGCGCCCGAGGGCTGGCTGGCGGGCGCCGGGCTGTGGACGCGGGAGGGGGAGCTGTTGCTGCCGTACGCCACCGGTGAGGTGCCGTGCGGTGTGCAGCGGATGGCTCCCTTCGCCCCCGCCGGACCTCCCGCTGGGGAGGGGGAGGACGCTTCGGGGGATCCGGTCCGGGACGGTGCGGCTTCATCGGCGGGGGCCTCGTCGGTCGGCGCCGAGGAGCCCGCGGACACGGATCCCCCGGAGCCCGTGGTGGCCCGTCCGGTGCCGTTGCAACAGGCGCCATTGGGGCGTCTTGTAACGAAGTAGTGGCGGTTGGCGTGTGCGGCTGGATTCGGCCCGAGGTGCGATGGATAAACTCGCCCGGCTGTCTGAAAGATCATGTTGACGGGGTGAATTTCTTCCGATGAGCGACGCCACTACGACGCAGCCGCCTGCCCAGAACCAGGAGACCACAGGTCACGGCAGGCACCGCGGTCCGGTCTCGTCCCACGAGGGCGAGGCGGCCCCGAACGGCCGTCACCGCAAGCCGATGGAGCGAACCGAGACGGCGGCCTGAACGACCGCAAACGGCCCCGCACCCTTCGTCCGGAAGGGGGCGGGGCCTTCCCGTGTCTACTGCCGCTTCAACCCCAGCACTTCCGCCGCCGCGAACGTCTCCCCCGGCGGCCGGTCCGCGTAGTGCGGAGTGAGTACGGCGTCCAACTCGTCGTAGCTGAACGTGTCCTGCTTGCTGTCGAACTGCGCCCGCACCCGCGGCCGTTCGACGACCGCGACCATGCCGCCGTGCACGACGAGCAGCTGACCGTTGACGCGGCCCGCGGCGGGCGAGGCCAAGTAGCCGACCAGCGGGGCGACATGCTCGGGGGCGAGCGGGTCGAGGCCTGTGGCGTCCGTCGGCTGGAACACGTCCTCCGTCATCCGCGTCCGCGCCCGCGGGCAGATGGCGTTGGCCGTCACCCCGTACTTGGCGAGCGCGAGGGCCGTGGAGGTGGTGAGTCCGACGATCCCGCCCTTGGCCGCCGCGTAGTTGGGCTGTCCGGCGGATCCGGCGAGGAACGCCTCCGAGGAGGTGTTCACGATCCGCCCGTACACCGGTCCCCCGTCCGCCTTGGACCGCTCGCGCCAGTGCGCGGCCGCGAACCGCGTGGTGTTGAAGTGACCCTTGAGGTGGACCCGGATCACCGAGTCCCACTCGTCCTCGGTCATCGAGAAGACCATACGGTCGCGCAGGATGCCCGCGTTGTTGACGAGGATGTCCAGCTTGCCGAACTCCCTGATCGCCAGCCCGACCAGCCGCGCGGCCTGGTGGAAGTCGGCGACGTCCCCGGCGTGCGCCAGCGCCCGGCCGCCCGCCGCGCGGATCTCGGCGGCGGTCTCCTCGGCGGGACCGGAGGACGACTCGCCGGAGCCGTCCCGGCCGCTCTGCCCGTAGTCGTTGACGACCACGGCCGCCCCGAGCCGGGCCAGCTCCAGCGCCTCGGCGCGGCCGAGTCCGCGTCCGGCACCGGTGACGATCGCGGTCAGCCCTTCCAGCGGCCTGGCCGCCGGGGTCGGCATCACAGCTCGATGCACGTACGCAGCGCGCTGCCCGTACGCATCTGGTCGAGCGCCTCGTTGATCTCGGCCAGGGGCACCCGGTGGGTGATCAGCCCGGCCAGATCGACCCGGCCCGCCCGCCACAGGGCGATGGTCCGCTCGTAGGCGCGCAGCACATCGCCGCCGCCGTACAGGGACGGCAGGATCCGCTTCTCGTCGAAGAACAGCTCGAACATGTTGAGCTGGAAGAAGTCGTCCATGGCGCCCGCGCCGACGATCACCAGGGTGCCGCCGCGCCGGGTGTTGTCGTAGGCGGTGCGGGCGGTGGCGGATTTGCCGACGACCTCGAAGACGTAGTCGAAGCCCTCACCGGCGGTGATGTCCTGCTTGGCGCCCGGGAGTTCCTCGGGGGACACGGCCTTGGTGGCGCCGAACCTCAGCGCGGCCTCGCGGCGGCTCTCGACGGGGTCGACGGCGACGATCTCGGCGGCGCCCTGGAGGCGGGCGCCCTGGATGGCGGAGATCCCGACGCCGCCGCAGCCGATGACGGCGACCGAGGAACCGGCCTCCACCTCGGCGGTGTTGATGGCGGCGCCGAGTCCGGTGGTGACCCCGCAGCCGATGAGGGCGGCTATGTCGAAGGGCACGTCCTCGGGCATCGGCACCGCGCAGCCGGCGTCGACGACGACCTCCTCGGCGAAGGTGCCGGTGCCGGCGAAGCCGAAGACATCGCCGCCGGGGCGCTTGAAGTTGGGGGTGCCGGCGTTCATGAACCCGGCCAGACACAGCTGGGTCTGGCCGCGCCTGCACGCGGGGCAGGCGCCGCAGGGCGGCAGCCAGCACACGAGGACCCGGTCGCCGGGCTTCAAGTGGCTGACGCCCTCGCCGACTTCGACGATCTCGCCCGCGCCCTCGTGACCGGGCACGAAGGGCACCGGCTGGGGCAGTACGCCGCTCATCGCGGACAGGTCCGAGTGGCACAGGCCGGTGGCCCGCACCCGGATCCTCACCCGGCCGGGGCCAAAGCCCACCGCCTCGACGTCGTCGAGGACCTCCAGTTTGTCCTGGCCGGTCTCGTGCAGTACGGCTGCGCGCATGGTGCGGCTCCCCTCGGTGATGAGCTCAATGGGCCCCGGACTCAGAGGTGGTGGACGACGGTGTCGGCGAGGGCGGGCGCGTCGTCCCGGTCGACGGCGGTGACGGTGACCCGGATGGTGTCGTGGCCCTGGTGCCACATCCGGATGCGCAGGGTCTCCCCGGGGAACACGACCCCGGCGAACCGGGTGGCGTACGACCGCACCCGGCTCGCCTCGCCGCCCAGCAGGGTGTCGACGACCGCCTTCAGGGTGATGCCGTAGGTGCACAGCCCGTGCAGGATCGGCCGGTCGAATCCGGCCTGCGCGGCGAAGTCGGGGTCGGCGTGCAGGGGGTTCCAGTCGCCGGAGAGCCGGTAGAGCAGCGCCTGGTCCTCACGCAGGGTGCGCTCGACGGTCTTGTCGGGCTCGCCGGTAGGCGGTTCGAGGCGGACGGAGGGTCCGCGGTCGCCGCCCCAGCCGCCCTCTCCCTTGATGAAGATCTGGGAGTCGTTGGTCCACAACGGCCCCTCCTCGTCCGCGACTTCGGTGCGCAGGACGAGGACGGCCGCCTTGCCCTTGTCGTAGACGGCGGCGATGCGGTTGACCGTGGTCGCGGTGCCCTCGACGGGGAGGGGGCGGTGGATCTCCAGGCTCTGCCCGCCGTGCAGGACGCGGGCCAGCTCGACCTCGATGCCCGGCATGGAGAGCCCGCTGATCACACCGGGGGCGCCGGACCCGGCGACGGTGGCGAAGCTGGGCAGCACCTGTAGCCGGGACTCCAGGGTGTAGCGCAGCTCGCCCGGGTCGGTGGCCGGGACTCCGGCGCCGATGCCGAGGTGGTAGAGCAGCACGTCCTTGGCGGTCCAGGAGATCTCCCCGGACCGGGGTTCGGCGGCTAGGGCCTTCGCTGCGTCGATGGGCATGGGGCTCCTGACGGGTCTGACGGGTCGTGACGGGTGCTGACTGATCCTGACGGGTGGGTCTGAGACCTCGGCGCGGTCGTCCGCACCGTCGGCCGCGCCGAGGTCGCGCATGGGCGGACTGGGAGGGAGACGACAAGACTTAGAACGCGTTCCAGTCCGGCGGACTCGTTATAGCCGAGCGCCCCGCAGTTGTGAAGACTCCTGACGTGTCGTCAGCTCACTTGGCGGACGGTGACATTTGTACCGCCGCAGTGCGTATTCCCGGCCCTGCCCTGGCAGCGGGCCGCTTTCCTACGCTGGGCGCTCCAACGCATGAACGGGGTGGATCCGATGGCGCACGACCACTGCGCGAACAACTGCGAGAAGAACGACTGCGAGAACGACTGCGCGAAGAACGACGCATGCCGGGAGCGGGGCCGGAAGGGCCGGGCTCCCACCGGCCTGACCCTGCTCCCCTGGCTGCTGCTGGGCATGGGTGCCTTCTCCAACATCTTCCAGGCCGAGGCACCCAACCCCTGGATCGGCGGCCTGGGCCTGCTGACCTTCAACTCCCTCTACATCTACGTGACGTTCCGCGCCTTCGTGAAGCAGACCCGCGAGGCGCTCTCCACCCGGCTGGCCCTGGCCCTGCTGACCGCGGTGACCTGCGCCCTGGGCCTCGGCTACGGCGGAAACTGGCTGCTGTTCTTCCCTCTGCTCGGTCTTGCCACGGGCGCGGCGGTACGGATGCCGCAGCTGCGCCTCGCGGGAGCCGGGGTGACGGTCCTCGCCGGGGTGGTCTGTGTCGTCAAGGACGGCTGGGGCGGCCTTGACACGGCGTACGCCACGGCGATCTCCGCGATGGTCACGGCGGCGATCCTCTCCCTCTCCGACGCGGTACGCGATCTGCGCGCCGCCCGCGAGGAACTCGCCCGGCGCGCGGTCGAGGAGGAACGCCTGCGCTTCTCCCGCGACCTGCACGACCTCCTCGGCCACACCCTCTCCGTGATCGTCGTGAAGTCCGAGGCGGCCCGCCGGCTGGCCCGCGCCGACGTGGACGCGGCCGTCTCACAGATCACGGACATCGAGTCGGTCGGACGCCAGGCCCTCACCGAGATCCGCGAGGCGGTGACGGGGTACCGGGAGGGCAGCCTCGCCACCGACCTCGACCGGGCACGCTCGGCGCTGACGGCGGCGGGCATCTCGGTGACCGTCGACCGCTCCGGACCGCCGCTCCCGCCTCGGACCGAGGCGCTGCTCGGGTGGGTCGTCCGGGAGGCGGCGACGAATGTACTGCGGCACAGCGGGGCGGCGCGGTGTGCGATCACGGTGTCGGGGGACGAGCGGGCGGTACGACTGACGGTTGCGGATGACGGGCCCGGCGACTTCGGTTCAGGAGTGTCGGGAGTGGACGGGACGGGGTTGATGGGGTTGCGGGAGCGGCTGGCGGCGGTGGGGGGATCGCTCAGCGCGGAGGCGGGAGGATCGCTCGGCGCGAAAGCGGGCGAAGAGGGCGGGTTCCTGGTGACTGCGGAACTGCCTTACGAGGAAGGAAAGTTGGCCCCGGGTGCCCCCTCCCTCTCCCTCCCCTCCCCCACGTACCTGCAAGAACCCTCCGCCGACACTGCGCCGACCGCCCCGTCCCGACCTACTCTTGCCCCGTGAACGAGATGCCCCGGGACCACCGGCCCGCCAAGTCCATCAGGGTGCTGCTCGCCGAGGACCAGGGCATGATGCGCGGCGCGCTGGCGCTGTTGCTCGGAATGGAGCCGGATCTGGAGGTCGTCGCGCAGGTCGGGACGGGCGACGCCATCGTGGACGCGGCCCTCACCCACCGCCCCGACGTGGCCCTCCTCGACATCGAACTGCCCGTCCGCAACGGCCTGGACGCCGCCGCCGATCTGCGCGACCAGGTGCCCGACTGCCGGGTGCTGATCCTCACCACCTTCGGCCGCCCCGGGTATCTGCGGCGGGCCATGGAGGCGGGCGCCGTCGGATTCCTGGTGAAGGACGGTCCCGTGGAGGACCTGGCGAAGGCGATCCGTCAGGTGCTGACCGGGGAGACGGTGATCGACCCGGCGCTCGCGGCGGCCGCGCTGAGCGCCGGGCCCAGCCCCCTCACCGCCCGCGAGTGCGACGTCCTGCGCGCCTCGGCGGACGGCGCGACGGTCGCCGACATCGCGGCCGACCTGCATCTCTCCGAGTCCACGGTCCGCAACTACCTCTCCTCCGCCATCGGCAAGACGGGCACCCGCAACCGCACGGAGGCCCTGCGGGCGGCCCGGCAGCAGGGGTGGCTGTAGGGCTATGGGGCGTCCTCCGGCAACAAGGTCGTAAAGACCAGCACGTCCTTGTAGGACGTGCCTTCCGGCGCCAGGCACACGAACCAGTCCACCGGTGAGCCCTGGGCGCGGCGGATCACCTGCCTGTCGGTGCTGACCAGCTCGCCGTTGCGGGCGCGGAACACCTCAGTGTTCGTGCCGTCCTTCCACTGGCAGTCGACGCCTACGGCTGTCCTGGCCACCTGGCCGATGACCAGGCGCTGGGGTCCGTCGGTGTCCGGCACCAGGGGGATCGCGGCGGTCTGGAGGTCCGTACCGGACATCGATTCCGTCGCCGGGATCCTGTTCTCCATCACCTTCGTGGTCTCCACGCCGTAGGTGCGCTTCACGAAGTAGGTCACCGTACCGATCAGGTCGGTCGGCACCTTGGCGTCCGGCGGGGTGCCCTCGGATGCCGTCAGCGCGTCCCAGACGGTTTCCGCCTCCGCCTTGTTGCGCGGCACCGGCCATACGTCCACGGTCACGAACCACGGCTTGCCCTTGTCCGTCCCGCTCGCCAGCGTGGTCACGTACGGAGCCGTCAGGTCCCGCTGCTCCGGCGAGGGCTTCGTGGCCACCGATGCCTTGTCCGTGCCGCCGGGCAGCCCGGCCACCGCCACGGCTCCCGAAGTCCCCGCGATCACCAGTGCCGTGGCCGCCGCCACCGCCCATCGGCGTGCCCGGCGTCGGCGTCCGCCGCGGAGCACCGCCTGGGTGGGGGCTATGCCGATCTCGACCTCGTCCGCCGCCTCGGCCAGCAGGAGGGCGATGTCCCTGTGTGTCATGTCGCCGTTCGTCTCCCGGTCCGCGTTCATCGCTTCCGCCCTCCGTACGTCACCGTCTCCGCGAGTCCCGGTATGGCGCGCAGTTTCGCGATCCCCTTGGCCGCGTTGCTCTTCACCGCGCCGACGGAACAGCCCATCGCCTCCGCCGTCTGGGACTCGGTCAGGTCCTCCCAGTAGCGCAGGACCACTGCCTCCCGCTGCCGGGGCGGCAGTTGGGCCAAGGCCGTCAGCAGGACGCCCCGGTCGTCGGCCTGGGCGATGCGGTCGCCGGTGTCCGGCACCTCGCGCACCAGGCCGAAGTCGTCCTTGGGCGCCAGGAACTCCCTGAGCCGCTTGCGGTGCTTGCGCGCGTGGGCGTTGATCATCACGCGCCGTACGTACGCCTCCGGTTCATCGGCCGAGCCGACTTTTCGCCAGGCCACATAGACCTGTTCGAGCGTCGTCTGGACCAGGTCCTCCGCGGCGTGCTGCTCCCCCGTGAGGAGATATGCCGTGCGCATCAGCCGCGGCCAGCGGCCGGTGACAAAGCGCCGGAACTCCTCGTCCCGAGCCTGTGTCCGTTCCCCCATGGGCACCTCCTTGATGAATGAAGGAGTCCATGAGCCTCCCGGACCGTTGCCTCACTCCGCCGATATTCTCCGCGGCAGCCATAGCAGCATCAGCAGTGTCCCGGCCAGCAGGACGCCGCATCCGGTGCGGAACACCAGCGCGTAGCCCTCCGTCAGCGCCCGTGCCGTACCGCCGGAGCTGTGCTCGGTCCGGGCCGCGGCGATCGTCGACATGACTGCCAGACCCAGCGAACCGCCCATCACCCGCGACGTGTTCACCAGTCCCGACACCAGTCCGGCCTCCTCGGGCGGTGCCCCGGAGATGGCCAGCGCGGCCAGGGGGGTGGCGGTGAGTCCGGCGCCGAACATCATCAGGATCCCGGGGATCATGATCGTGGTGAGGTAGGAGCTGTGCACGGTCATCGTCGACTGCCAGGCGAAGCCGGCCGCCGCCACGAGTGTGCCGAGGGCGGCCAGGACGCGGGCGCCGAGCCGGGGCATCCAGCGGGGCGCGAGCTTGGAGCCGACGACGACGGCGAGGGAGCTGGGGACCAGGGCGAGTCCGGCCTCCAGCGGGGTGTAGCCGAGGACGTTCTGGGTGTAGAGCGTCATGAAGAACCACATGCAGAACATGGCGGAGCCGCACAGGAACATCGACACGTTCGCCGAGGACACCGAGCGGCGGGCGAGCAGTCCGAGCGGCATCAGCGGTGCAGTCGTCCGTGCCTCGACCGCGAGGAACAGTCCGATCATGGCGAGCCCGGCGACCAGCGGCACCAGGGTGGCCGTCGCCGTCCAGCCCGCGGCCTCGGTCTGGGAGATGCCGTACGCCAGCGTGGCCAGTCCCGCGGTCACCAGGACCGCGCCCGGCAGATCGAGCCGGCGTCCGTCGCCCGCGCGGCTCTCGGCGAGCCGGCGGGCGGCGCCGAAGAGGACGACCGCGCCGATCGGCACGTTGATCAGCAGTACCCAGCGCCAGGACAGGACCTCGACCAGCAGTCCGCCGACGAGTCCGCCCGCGGCGCCGCCGCCCGCGCCGACCGCGGTCCAGGTGGCTATCGCGCGCGCCCGCGCCGGGCCCTCGGGGACGGCGGAGGTGAGGATCGTCAGGGTCGACGGCGCCAGTACGGCAGCGCCGAGGCCCTGCACCGCTCGCGCGAGCAGGAGCTGCCAGTCGTCCTGGGCGAGCCCGCCGCCGAGGGAGGCCAGGGTGAACAGGCCGAGCCCGACGAGGAACATCCGCTTGCGTCCGTAGAGGTCGCCGGCCCGGCCGCCGAGCAGCATGAACCCGGCGAAGGCGATGGCGTAGGCGTTCACCACCCACTGGAGCCCCTGCTCGCTCAGCCCGAGTCCGGTGCGCATCGACGGCAGTGCGGTGTTCACGACGGACACGTCGAGGACGACGAGGAACTGCCCGGCGCAGGCCAGCGCCACCACCAGCCAGGTGGGGGGTGCGGTGCGCAGGGGCGAGCGGGTGACATCGGCGGCATCGAGCATGACCGTCATGCTCTCAACCCCTCGACGCTCCTGACATCGGAATTTTGGACTAGGCCCACAGCCTGACTCAGGGCCCGCTTCAAGAGCAGGTCAAGAATTCGTTAGTGAGCCAAAGCATCGGAATAGTTGCCCCGGCGCACCGAGTTCGCACTACACATGACACGTTCGACCAACGACCGGCCCGCCGTCGTCCCCGTCCTCGCCTTCGCGGGCATCGTGGTCGCGGTGATGCAGACCCTGCTCGTGCCGGTCATCAAGGACCTGCCGCAGCTGCTGGACACCTCCCCCTCCAACGCCACCTGGGTCCTCACCTCCACCCTGCTCTCCGGCGCCGTCGCCACCCCGATCATGGGCCGCCTCGGCGACCTGTACGGAAAGCGGCGGCTGCTGGTCCTCAGCCTCGCCGTGATGGTGGTCGGTGCCCTGGTCAGCGCCGTCACCAGCGCCCTGCTGCCGATGATCGTCGGCCGTACCCTCCAGGGCTTCGCGATGGGCGCCATCCCGCTCGGCATCGGCCTGATGCGCGACATGCTGCCCCGCGAGAAGCTCGGCTCGGCGATGGCGCTGATGAGCTCCTCGATCGGCGTCGGCGGCGGACTCGCGCTGCCCGCCGCGGCCCTGGTCGCCCAGAACTCCGACTGGCACGCCCTCTTCTACGGCGCCGCGGGCCTCGGCGTCCTCGCCATCGCCCTCACCCTGTTCGCCGTACCGGAGTCCCCGATGCGCGCCGAGGGCTCCTTCGACCTGCCGGGCGCGCTCGGCCTCTCCACCGGCCTGGTCCTCTTCCTGCTGCCGATCACCAAGGGCAGTGACTGGGGCTGGACCTCCGCCACCACGCTCGGCCTGTTCGCCGCGTCCGCCGCGGTCCTGTTCCTGTGGGGCGTGTTCGAGCTGCGCACCAAGGCCCCCCTCGTCGATCTGCGCACCACCGCCCGCCCCGCGGTGCTCTTCACCAACCTCGCCTCGATCATGGTCGGCGTCTCCTTCTACGTCGTCTCCCTGGTCCTGCCGCAGCTCCTCCAACTCCCCACCAGCACCGGGTACGGCCTCGGCCAGTCGATGGTGGTCGCGGGTCTGCTGGTCGCCCCGCTGGGCCTGACGATGATGTTCACCGCGCCGGTCTACGCCCGCCTGTCCGCCAAGCACGGTCCCAAGTTCACCCTGATCCTGGGCCTGTTGATCATCGCCGTCGGCTACGGCGCGGGCCTCGGCCTGATGAGCGCGGCCTGGCAGTCCCTCGTGATCGCGGTCCTGCTCGGCGCGGGCATCGGCCTCGCCTACTCCTCGCTGCCCGCACTGATCGTCGGCGCGGTCCCGGCCTCCGAGACGGGCGCGGCGAACGGCCTCAACACGCTGATGCGGTCCATCGGTACGTCCGTTTCCAGCGCCGTCATCGGCATGGTGCTGGCCAACACGGCGAACACCGTGGGCGGTGTGGAGGTCCCGACGATGCACGGCTTCCGTGTCTCGTTCCTGATCGCGACCGGCGCGGTGGCGATCGGCCTGCTGCTGGCGCTGTTCCTGCCGAAGCCGGACCGTGCGCCGCGGCTGCGGGCCAGCAGCGAGGAGGAGGCCAACCTGGCCCGCGCCGAGGAGGCGTTGCGCGGCTTCCGCGGCCGGGTCCTGGACGCCGAGGGCGGCCCGGTCGCCCGCGCCAACGTCACCCTGATCGACCGGCGGGGACGTCAGGCGGGTGCCACCGTCTCGGCGGAGGACGGAAGTTACGCGCTCGCGGTCCCGGCACAGGGGACGTACGTCCTGGCTGCGAAGGCCAACGGCCATGGCCCGCACGCTTCTTCGGCGACCCACGCGGGCGAGGACGGCACGATCGACGTGGATCTGGCGCTCCCCACGCCCTGATCCGGCCCTGACCCACCCAAGTCCTGACCGACCCGAGAAGATCTCTTCCCCTCGAATCCACCCGCCGTTAACGACCACAAGAGTTGGCCCACGCACCATCCGTCACTGTGACCTTCGTGTGAACGGGGACGGAAGGTGCGGGCGGGATGATCGGAACGGTATTCCGGTGCGCGGACGTGCCGGCCGAGGACAGGTTCGAGTACTGGCGGGAGCGGGTCGGGCGGACCGTCGCCCCCGCCGACGTCACCAGTGACTACGCCACCGACTACTGGGCGGAGCAACGGCTGATTCAGATGGGGCCGGTCACGATCTGGCCGGCCTCTTTCCGGCCGACGAGGTTCCGCCGGAACGCGAGGATGGTGCGGCAGTCCGACCCCGAGCTGTACCACCTCAGACTGGTCCAGCACGGCGGTCTGGCCGTCGACCACGACGGCCGGGCCGACATCTACGGTCCGGGCGACATGTATCTGGCGGACAGCTCACGGCCTGGTGATGTGCGGTCGTACGACGACGGAGCGGGCAGCCCGGTCGCGGGCATGGGTGTCGAGGTGCCCAAGGTGCTGCTGCCGGTGCCCCCGAGCCGGGAGCTGATGGGCAGACGGCTGTCCGGGCGGGAGGGCACCGGCGCCCTGCTCGCGGACTTCATCACCGGCCTGGTCCGGCAGGCCGACACCCTGCGCCCGTCCGACGCCCCACGCCTGGGCACGGTCCTGCTCGACCTGTTGTCGGCCTGGGTCGCACAAGTGCAGGAGGCGGAGCGGGCGTTGCCGCCGGAGACCCGGCAGCAGGCGCTGATCACCCGGATCCGCGCGTTCATCCGGCAGAACCTGCACGATCCGGAGCTGACGCCGCCCGTGATCGCCGCGGCGCACCACATCTCCCTCAGCTATCTGCACCGTGTCTTCCAGGAACAGACGGGCGGCGAGACCGTCGCGGCCTGGATCCGGCGGCTGCGTCTTGAGGGCGCCCACCGCGACCTCGCCGACCCGGCGCTCGGCTCCGCCCCGATCCACACCATCGCCGCCCGCTGGGGCCTGCCCCGCGCCTCCGACTTCTCCCGCGGCTTCCGCGCCGCATACGGGCTCCCGCCGAGGGAGTTCCGGCTGCGGGCACTGGCCGCGCACGCGCAGACAAACGCGCACGCACAAACAAAGGGGCCCGCGCAGCCGTAGACGCACCGTCAAGTCACTGTGGACCCATTGCTAACGACTCCACCAGGGCTCACCTCGCATGCTGATCGGGCAGCCGCACCACACCGCATCGACACAGTCAGAGAGGTTGACCGCTCTCATGCACGTGAAGTCCCTGACGAAGATCTCCGCAGTCGCCGCAAGCGCCCTGTGCGCCCTCGCCTTCGCCACCCCGGCGCAGGCCGAGGACGACTTCCGCCCCTTCACCAACCGCGCCACCGGCAAGTGCCTGGCCGTTCCCAACTCCAGCGTCGCCAACGGCACCGGCCTCGTCCAGTGGGGCTGCAACGGCTACTCGGAGCAGAACTGGACCCTGACCCATGTCGCCGGGGGCAACGGCGACCGCTGGACCATCAGGAACCAGAACAGCCTGAAGTGCATCGCCATCCCCCAGTCCAGCACCGCGAACGGCACCCAGGCCATCCAGTGGACCTGCGACTCCTCCAACACCGACCAGGTCTTCATCAAGGACAGCTGGGGCCGGCTGCGCAACCTCAACAGCGACAAGTGCCTCGCGGTCCCGAACTCCAGCACGGCGAACGGCACCGAGATCATCCAGTGGACCTGCTCCGAGAACTTCAACCAGCGGTGGGCCTACTGACACCCGCACGTTGAAGTGACGAAGGAATCTTCCCTGTCATGAACCTGCACAGAAAGGCGGCCGCCGTTCTGGCGGCCGCCGCCCTTATCTGCGCGCCCGTACTGACGGGATCGTCGCTGACCGGGTCCGCTTCGGCGGCCGAAGGCTCGGTCGCCGAGGCCGAAGTGGCCGTCCAGGCGGTGCCCGAGGCCCGCCTGTTCAACCAGGGCACCGGCCTGTGCCTGGCCAACCCGGGCTCCGACAAGGACCCCGGCACCGTGATGATCCAGTGGACGTGCAGCTACAGCGCCAGCAACTTCTGGTCGCTGGAGCCCGTCACCGGCGGCTACCACGTGGTCAACAAGGCGAGCGGCCAGTGCCTGGCCATCGGCAGCGGCTCCGAGACCCCCGGCGCCAAGGCGATCCAGTGGACCTGCGGCACGGGGGCCGAACAGGTCTGGGCGCACGACGGCAGCGAGCGGCTGGTCAACCAGAAGAGCGGCCTCTGCCTCGCCATCCCCAGCTCCAGCACGACCGCCGGCATCGAGGCCATCCAGTGGACCTGCTCGACGAACAAGGACCAGCAATGGCTGTGGTGACCCGTACACCCCGCGTGCCCCGCACGCCCCGCCTGACCCGCACGCCCCGCGTGACCCGCAAGCGCGCCTGGACCGCGCTCCTGACCGCGCTCGTCCTCGCCGTACTGACCGGACTGCTGCTGCCCGGACCGGCCGTGGCCGAGGGCACCTCGGGCGAGTCGGTCGCCCATATCGACGCCGTGACCGAGGGCGACGGTCCCCGCACCACCGACATCATCGCCACCAGCGCCGACAACGCGGTCGTGGCCTGGCGCGAGGGCACCGTCCCCGGCAAGGTCGATCAGGGCTACATCCGGTACGCGTTCACCACCAACGGCGGCGCGAGCTGGAGCCACCCGAAGGTGCTCGCCCAGGAGACCAGCGAGTACACCTGGCACTACGTGATCCTTTACCAGTCGGGCACCGAGCTCTTCGCCTACATGGGCCGCACCAAGGCCAACAGCGACAACAAGAACGGCCTGCCGATCGACGCCATCGTCGTCAAGCGCAGCACCGACGAGGGTCACACCTGGCAGGACTACCCCGTCACCATGCCGCTCGACCTGCCGGACACCACCGCGGACGAGGGCTTCGCCAACCTCATCATGGCCGGGCGCCCGACCAAGCTGGCGAGCGGCAAGCACGTCATCCCCTTCTGGGCCTCCAACCGGGAGAACGGCGTGCTGATCTCCTCGGACCTGAAGACCTGGACGGCCGGTGGCGTCGTACCGGACCCGAGCGCGCTCAAGCCCGGCGAGTCGCAGGTCGCGGTCTCCCAGGACGATCCGAACAAGCTCGTCATGGTCGCCCGCAGCGACGCGGCCTACACCCGCGCCGCCACCGCCACCAGCTCCGACGGCGGACTGACCTGGACGCCCTTCACGCTCGACAACATCCCGAGCTACAACGTGAAGGTCCAGTTCATCAAGGACAGCACCGGCCGGTACCTCTCCATCCACAACACCGCCACCAACCGCGACGTCCTGAACTACAAGACCAAGCGGGCCGGAGCGGCCTGGAACGCGGGCCGGCTCTTCGCCAACGGCTCGGCGGCCGACGAGGACCCCGACCAGGCGGGCACCGCCGGCAAGGGCTGGGACACCTATGCCATGGCCGACGAGTACGCGCCCGGCAAGTTCTACGTGGCGTGGGAGTTCGACACCTCCCGCATCAAGGTGAACAGGCTGGACATCTCGGACGCCCCCTGATCCACCCGCCCTCCCCCCGGTCGCTCCTCGGCCGGGGGGTACGGCAGCATGGGGCGCCGAAACGTTCGTACGACCGAAAGGCCCTCATGAAGCCGGAGCCCGAGATCCTGGCCGCGTTCGAGGCGGCGAAGGGGTTCATGCCGGCCGGTGAGGGCCTGGCCCTGTACGCGGCGGCGGTGGAGGCGGGCGCGCTCGGCCTGCCCCTCCTGGAGGTCGGCACCTACTGCGGACGCTCCACGATCCTCCTCGCCGACGCGGCCCGCGCGGCCGGTGTGACGGCCCTCACGGTCGACCACCACCGCGGCAGCGAGGAGCAGCAGCCGGGCTGGGAGTACCACGACCCCGAGACGGTCGACCCCGAACTGGGCCTGATGGACACGCTGCCGACGTTCCGCAGGACCTTGCACGAGGCGGGCCTGGAGGACCACGTGATCGCCCTCGTGGGCCGCTCCCCGCAGGTCGCGAAGGTCTGGTCCGCCCCCCTCGGCCTGGTCTTCATCGACGGCGGCCACACCGACGAGCACGCCACCGCGGACTACGAAGGCTGGGCCCCCCATGTGGCCGAAGGTGGCCTCCTCGTGATCCACGACGTCTTCCCGAACCCGCAGGACGAGTTCACCGGCCAGGCCCCGTACCGCATCTACCTGCGCGCGCTGGAGTCGGGCGCCTTCGAGGAGATCTCCGTCACGGACTCCCTGCGCGTGCTGCGGCGAACGGGGGCGGGGATCTGAGGGCGCGGTTAGAGTCGCAGACGTGTCGTACCTAGGCCCCGACTTCGATCCGCAGCCCCGCCGCCCCCGTCGCCGCCCCCTCACCGTGGCGCTCGTCGCGCTCGTGCCGGGCGCGCTGCTCGGATGGGTGGCGTACGAGGCGCTCGGCGGCGCGGACGACGGGGGCGGCTCGGACAAGGCGGCGGTGGGGACGCCGGCGGCCACGAAGCCGTCCGCTTCCAGCGACGCCAAGGAACCGAGCCCGTCGGACTCCCCGAAGGACTCTTCGGAGAACTCCCCGGAGCCCGCCGCCTCCGGCCCCCTCAAGGGCAAGGTCGTCGTCATCGACCCGGGGCACAACCCGAGCAACTTCCAGCACACCGCCGAGATCAACCGCAAGGTGGACATCGGCACCGGGTTCAAGGAGTGCGACACCACCGGTACGGCCACGAACTCCGGGTACACCGAGGCCGAGTTCACCCTGGACGTCGCCCACCGCATGCGCACGCTGCTGGAGAAGCAGGGCGCGACGGTCAAACTGACCCAGGACGGGGACCGTTCGTACGGTCCCTGCATCGACGAGCGGGCGCGTATCGGCAACAAGGCCAAGGCCGACGCGGTCGTCTCCGTCCACGCCGACGGCGCCGGGACCGGCAACCGCGGCTTCCACGTCATCCTCCCCGGCCCGGTGAACTCCGGTGCCGCCGACACCCGTCCGATCGTCGCCTCCTCAAGCGACCTCGGCGAGCGCATCGCGGGGAACTTCGTCCGCGTCACCGGCAGCGCGCCCTCCAACTACGTGGGCGACGGCACCGGTCTCGTCACACGTAAGGACCTGGGCGGTCTCAATCTGTCAACGGTTCCCAAGGTGTTCATCGAGTGCGGCAACATGCGCGATAGCAAGGACGCGGCACAGCTGACCAGCGGTGCCTGGCGGCAGAAGGCGGCGCAAGGAATCTCTGACGGAATCGTGAGTTTTCTGCGCGGGTAGTGATCAGCACGCTGATCCCGGCGGACAGCCTGATCGTGCGGACGATAGGGTCGTTCCTACGATGAGGGGCCACCCCTGCGCTTCACACCGGGGCCTGAGGGCGACATGGTGACAGCGACGCCTCCACTGATGACGAGACGACTGAACTGAAGGACCTTGAAGTGAATATCCGCTCCCTCACTAGAGGCGACGGCGTGGTGATCGGAGCAGCGGTGTTGCTCTTCATCGCGTCGTTCCTCGACACCTACGGTGGCGACAGCAGCAGCATTCCCAACGCCTGGGACAACCTCGGCATGCTGATGAGCATGTACGTCGGTGGCATCGCGGGCGCAGTCCTGATCGTCGTGGCCCGTGCGCTGCCGCAGCCCCGCAAGGTCGTCGGCCTCGACCTGGGCCAGCTCGGCGTCGCCCTGACTGTCTTCGCCGCGTGGACCTCGTTCTGGACGATCATCGACCCGGCGGGTTCTATCGACACGGACGGCTTCGACGTCGAGGTGGGCTCCGGTCTCATCCTCGGCCTGATCGCCGCCCTCCTCCTGGCGGGCGCCGCCGTGGCGTCCCCGCTGCTGCCCGCGCTCCAGGCCGCTCTCATCAAGGCCCCCAGCCCCGCGGCCCCGCAGCCCTACGGCGGGCAGCCGCAGGGTGGTTACGGGTACCCGGGGGCCCAGCAGCCGCAGGCGCCGCAGCCGGGGCAGCCGTTCGGTGGGCAGCCGCAGGGCGGGCAGCCGTTCGGCGGTCAGCCGCAGGCGCCGCAGCCGCAGGCGGCCGCGCCGCAGCCCGGCGGGGACTTCTCCCCGTTCTGGTTCGCCGTACCGGTGGCCCGTCCGCTGTTCGCGGAGGACGGTTCGCCCACGCCGATCGCCGAACTGGCGCCCGGCACCTGGTACCTGGCCGTGGAGCAGCGCGGCCCGCAGCTCATCGCGCAGACGCAGGACGGTCGTCGCGGTGTGCTCCAGGACACCAGCGGCATCCAGCGCGGCTGAGCCGTAGCAGCAACAGCAAGCCGTACGACGGCCCCTCGCCCTTCCCGGTGAGGGGCCGTTGTCGTACAGTCACCTCCCCCGGCTGACGCACCGTCAGGAGGCAGGTATGCGGCTCGGTCTCGCGCTCGGCTACTGGGGGCGTGGCCCCTCCCCGGAGCACCTAGCGCTGGCTCAGGAGGCCGAGCGGCTCGGGTACGACTCCGTGTGGACCGCCGAGAGTTGGGGGTCCGACGCCTTCACCCCGCTCACCTGGATCGCGGCGCACACCTCAAGGATCAAGCTGGGCACGGCCGTTGCGCAGATGGCCGCCCGGTCGCCGACGACCACGGCCATGCACGCGCTCACCCTCGACCATCTCTCCGGCGGGCGGATGATGCTGGGGCTCGGACTGTCGGGTCCGCAGGTCGTCGAGGGCTGGTACGGCCGTCCCTTCCCGAAGTCGCCCCTCACCGCGACCCGCGAGTACGTCGATGTCGTACGGCAAGTCCTCAGGCGGCAGGCCCCCGTCGCGCTCGACGGCCGTTTCCATCCCCTCCCGTATCGCGGCGACGACGCCTTCGGGCTCGGCAAACCCCTCAAGCCCATCACCCACCCCCTGCGCCCCGAACTCCCCGTCCTCCTCGGCGCCGAGGGCCCGAAGAACGTCGCCCAGACCACCCGCATCGCCGACGGCTGGCTCCCGCTGTACTGGTCGCCCAGCCGCCCGGACGCGTACGCGCTCCCCGACCTCCCGCCAGGGTTCCTCGTCGCGCCCATGGCCCAGGTCCGCGTCTGCGACGACGTGGCCGAGGGTCTCCTGCCCGTGAAGACCATGCTCGGCTTCTACATCGGCGGCATGGGCCACGCCTCCCGCAACTTCCACGCCGACCTGATGGCCCGCATGGGGTACGAGGAGGCGGCGCGGAGAATCCAGCGGCTCTTCCTCGACGGGCGTCGACAGGAGGCCGTGCTCGCCGTCCCCGACGCCTTCGCCGACGAGATCTCCCTCGTCGGACCGCGCGAACGCATCGCCGAGCGGCTGGAGTTGTGGCGCAAGGGCCCGGTGACGGACCTGCTGGCCCTGGCACCGGACCCGGAGACGCTGAGGGTGCTCGCCGAGCTCAACCGGTGAACCCGAGTTTGACTCATGCCCGACGGGCTACCCGGTGGGCATGTCCCCTCGATATCGCAATGGTGCCAACCAGGCCGGCACGATCATCGCGATCGTCGCCGACGTCATGGCCCTGATCCTCGGGCTGTGGATCCTGATGTACCTGCTGGACGCGAACCGCGCGAACGACTTCGTGCAGTTCGTGCACGACGTGGCCCGCTGGCTGGCGGGCTGGTCCCACGACCTGTTCACGTTCGACGCGGCGTGGGCCAGGGTCGTGGCGGGGTACGGGCTCGCCGCGGTGGTGTACCTGTTCGTCGGGCACGCCATAGCGAACCGCGTGCACCGTCACTGAGGTCAGACGCAGCAGTCGGGGTCGAGGCCGGTGGGCAGTTGGTCCCCGCCGAAGACCTGGCAGGTCGCCTCATGCCCGCCGAGTGCCGCGACCGCGAGGAGCAGCGAACCCGCCGTCCACGTCGTCAGCTCGCGCGGCCAGATCGCCTTGTCCTCGAAGACGTAGCCCGTCCAGTACAGGCCGGTCTCCTCGTCGCGCAGGTGCTGGATCGACTGGAGGATGTCCAGGGCCCGGTCGGACTCGCCCATCGCCCACAGGGCCAGGGCGAGTTCGGCCGATTCGCCGCCCGTGACCCACGGGTTGGGGACGACGCAGCGCACGCCGAGGCCGGGGACGACGAAGCGGTCCCAGGACTCCTCGATGCGGGCCTTGGCCTCCGCGCCGGTCAGCGCGCCGCCCAGGACCGGGTAGTACCAGTCCATCGAGTAGCGGTCCTTGTCCAGGAAGCGCTCGGGGTGGCGGCGGATGGCGTGGCGCAGGGAGCCGGTCGCCAACTCCCAGTCCGGCTGGGGCTCTTCGCGCTGTTCCGCGATGGCGAGCGCGCAGCGCAGGGCGTGGTGGATCGAGGACGAGCCGGTGAGCAGGGCGTCCGCGGTCGGCGTGCCGTCGTCGTCGCGGCGCCAGCCGATCTGGCCGCCGGGCTGCTGGAGCCGCAGGACGAACTCCGTCGCCGCGTACACCGTCGGCCACATGCGGTCCAGGAACGTGTCGTCGCCCGTGGAGAGGTAGTGGTGCCAGACGCCCACGGCTATGTAGGCGACGAAGTTCGTCTCCCGGCCGCGGTCGGTGATGTCGTCGTGCGCCCCGTCCTGGTACGCCGCGTACCAGGAGCCGTCCTCGTTCTGGTGCCGGGCGAGCCACTCGTAGGCCCGCTCGGCGGCGGCGTGTTCACCGGCCGCGTCCAGGCCCATGGCGGCCTCGACATGGTCCCAGGGGTCCAGGTGGTGGCCCCGGAACCACGGGATCGCGCCGTCCTCCCGCTGCACGGCCAGCAGTCCGGCGACGGTCGCGGCGGCCTGCTCGGCGGTGAGGACCCCGGGCAGGACCAGGTGTTCCGTCCGGGGAGTGGTCACGAGGTAGCCACCTGAGGCAGGTGCGGCTTGGTCGCGTACGCCACGAAGCTCTTGCCGATCAGCGGGTTCAGCGCCTGCTCGGCGACCCGGGTGGCCAGCGGCTTCTTCATGATGTCCCAGACCAGCAGCTTGTGGTACGCCTTCACCGGCAGCGCCTTGTCGTTGTCGACGCCGAACGCGCACTTCAGCCACCAGTACGGCGAATGCAGGGCGTGGGCGTGGTGGGTGCCGTACGGCCGCAGGCCCGCTTCCCTGATCTTCGCGAGGAGTTCGTCCGCCTTGTAGATGCGGATGTGGCCGCCCTCGACCTCGTGGTAGGCGTCGGACAGGGCCCAGCAGACCTTCTCGGGGCCGTAGCGCGGGACGGTGATGGCGATCCGGCCGCCGGGCTTGAGGACGCGCACCATCTCGGCGAGTACGCCCTTGTCGTCGGGGATGTGCTCCATGACCTCGGAGATGATGACGACGTCGAAGGACTCGTCGGGGAAGGGGAGGGCCAGGGCGTCGCCCTCCATCGCCGTGGCGGTGGCTCCCTCGGGGGCCTCGCCGGCCTCCTTCATCGCCGCGAACCACTTCGCGACCTCGCGGATCTCCTCGCCGTTCTGGTCCAGCGCGACGACCTGGGCGCCGCGCCGGTAGCACTCGAAGGCGTGCCGGCCGGCGCCGCAGCCGAGGTCCAGGACTCGGTCGCCCGGGGCGAGCGGGAACCGGGAGAAGTCGACGGTCAGCACGTGGCCCTGCTTTCGGGATAGACGCTGGTTGCACTGGTGGAGGTCGGGGGTGTGACGCCGTCTCGGGTCACCGGCGCGAGCCCAGAGCGGGCGATCGCCTCGCGGTACCGGGACACCGTGCCCTCCGCGGCTTTCGCCCAGGTGAACTTCGCCAGTACGCGCTCACGGCCGGCCCGGCCGAGCCGTGCCCGAAGGTCGGGGTCGCCCAGGAGCCGGCTCAGCCCCGCGGCCAGCGCGCCCGCGTCGCCGGTCGGCACCGCGAGGCACGTCTCGCCGTCCGCACCGGCCACCTCGGGAATCGCACCGCCCGTCGTCGCGACCAGCGGCGTGCCCGTGGCCATGGCCTCGGCGGCGGGCAGGGAGAAGCCCTCGTACAGCGACGGCACGCAGGCGACCTCGGCCGAGCGGACCAGGTCGACCAGTTCGGCGTCGGAGATGCCCTTGACGAACTCGACGGCGCCTTCGAGGCCGTAGCGCTCGATGCACTGCGCGACCGGGCCCTCGGTGGGCTTCTTTCCCACGACGACGAGGTGGGCGTCGGGGTGTTCGGTGCGCACCTTGGCGAGCGCCTCGACGAGGAAGACGAGCCCCTTGAGGGGGACGTCTGCGCTGGAGGTGGTGACGATCCGGCCGGGGATCCGCGGGACGGACGGGTCCGGCGAGAAGAGGTCGGTGTCCGCGCCGATGTGGACGACGTGAATGCGGTCCTCGCGCACGCCGAGGTGCTCGACGATCTCCGAGCGGGAGGTGCCGGAGACGGTGAGGACGGACGGCAGACGGCGGGCTACACGCTTCTGCATCCGGGTGAAGGCGTACCAGCGGCGCACCGAGTAGCGGCGCTGCCAGCCCTCGGCCGCGTCCAGCTCCAGCTGCCGGTCGACGGTGATGGGGTGGTGGATGGTGGTGACGAGGGGGGCGCCCACGTCGCCCAACAGGCCGTAGCCGAGCGTCTGGTTGTCGTGGACGACGTCGAACTCGCCGCGCCGGGCGCGCAGATGGCGGCGGGCGCGCAGCGAGAAGGTCAGCGGCTCGGGGAAACCGCCGGTCCACATGGTCGCCACTTCGAGGGCGTCGACCCAGTCGCGGTACTCGTCCCGCTTGGGGGTGCGAAAGGGGTCCGGGGAGCGGTACAGGTCCAGGCTCGCCAGCTCGGTGAGGGGAACGCCTTCGTCGAGGACCGGGTAGGGCTGGGCGCCGATGACCTCGACCCGGTGGCCGAGGCGGGCCAGTTCGCGGGAGAGATGGCGGACGTAGACGCCCTGGCCGCCGCAGAACGGGTTCCCTTTGTAGGTGAGAAGCGCGATGTCGAGCGGTCGCTCGCCGTCCGCGGCGGGCTCCTGGGAGGACCCCGTCCGACTGGCCTCAGCGGTCACTCCGGGCCCCCTTCTCCCTGCACTGTCCCGCGAGATTACGACGGGACGCTAATCTAGAACAAGTTACAGACTTGATCGTTCAAGAGGCTCCGAATCTACCGGCAGGTAGAGACGGCGTGAGCAGTGGATCAGGTGATTCACGCCACGGTCGTGCCACGGTGAGGGGAACAAGGTGGACAAGGTGGCAGCCAATCCCGCGAGACCGGTCACCTCCTCCCTCACCGAGCGGCAGGAGGCCCGCCGCCGCCGCATCCTGCACGCGAGCGCGCAGCTGGCCAGCCGGGGCGGTTTCGACGCGGTGCAGATGCGTGAGGTCGCGGAGTCCTCGCAGGTGGCGCTCGGCACCCTGTACCGCTACTTCCCCTCCAAGATCCATCTGCTGGTCGCGACCATGCAGGACCAGCTGGAGCACATGCACGGCACCCTGCGGAAGAAGCCGCCGGCGGGCGACACCGCGGCGGAGCGGGTCGCGGAGACGCTGATGCGGGCCTTCCGCGCCCTTCAGCGCGAGCCGCATCTGGCGGACGCCATGGTCCGCGCGCTGACCTTCGCGGACCGCAGCGTCTCTCCCGAGGTCGACCAGGTGTCGCGGCAGACGACGCTGATCATCCTGGACGCGATGGGTCAGGAGAACCCGACGCCCGCGCAGCTCTCGGCGGTCCGGGTCATCGAGCACACCTGGCACTCCGCGCTGATCACCTGGCTCTCGGGGCGCGCCTCCATCGCCCAGGTGAAGATCGACATCGAGACGGTGTGCCGGCTGATCGACCTGACGGCGCCCGAGGGTGCGTAGCCGGCCTCTCGGCACGGCCTCTCGGCACACAAAGGACCTACGAGACGGGTTCCCTGCGCCGGCATGATCCGGATCAGGTATTGGGGGTCGCCTTCCGGCCCGACTGCTGCCTTCCGGCCTCTCAGCCCGGACCGTCGACGTCGGCAGCGGCGTAAGCGAACCTTCCGCTTTCCGCCGAGTCGGCTACTCCGGTTCGGACTCCCTCACTCGCCCCGTAGGCCACTTCCCAGAATAGAACTCCCGCGGGTGGATGAAAAGGGAAAATATCTCCCAATTCCCTCCTAATCCTCCGGCGGGAAGACCGGCTCCCCACTCCCCAGCAGCGTGATCACGATCGCCTCCACCGGACAGCTCTCCGCCGCCGCCAGAACCCCTTCCGCCGCGTCCATCTCGGGCTCGGTCGGATGGGACTGGCGGGCGGTGTCGAGGCGGAATCCGTCAGGGGCGCGGTGGACGCACTGGGCCGAGCCGATGCACACCGACCGGTCGACCTCGACGTGCCAGCGGTCTCCCATCCCCCTTACGCCTCCCAGCCCGCGGGGAGGTGGATCATCTTGTGCTCGAGGTACTCGCCGTAGCCCTCGGGCCCGAACTCCCGCCCCAGACCGGAGTTCTTGTAGCCGCCGAAGGGGCCGAGCATGTCGAGGCTGAAGGTGTTGACCGAGTAGGTGCCAGTACGGACCTGGCGGGCGACCTCGATGCCGCGTGCGACGTCGGCGGTCCAGACGCTGCCGGAGAGCCCGTAGTCGGAATCATTGGCGATCTTCACGGCCTCGTTCTCGTCGCCGTAGGGCAGCAGGCAGATGACCGGGCCGAAGATCTCCTCGCGGGCGATCCGCATGGAGTTGTCGACGTCCCCGAAGAGCGTCGGCTCGACGTACCAGCCGCGATCCCGGCCCGGTGGCCGTCCGCCGCCGGTGAGGATCTTGGCGCCCTCCTCCTGGCCGATGCGGATGTAGTCGAGGTTGCGCTGCTGCTGGCGCCGGGCGACCAGCGGGCCGACCTGGGTGGCCGGGTCGAGGGGGTCGCCGACGACGAGGGCGTTCGCGGCGGCGGCGAGGGCCTCGGCGAACTCGTCGTAGCGGGAGCGCGGCAGGAGGATGCGGGTCTGCGCCACACAGGCCTGGCCGTTGTTCATCCAGGCCGCGGGGACGATCCCGGCCACCGCCGCCTCGACGTCCGCGTCCGGCAGCACGACCGCGGCGGACTTGCCGCCCAGCTCAAGGGTGACGCGGGTGAGATTACGGGCGGCGACCTCCATGACGCGCTTCCCGGCGGCGACGGATCCGGTGAAGGAGACCTTGTCGACACCGGGATGCCCGACCAGGTACTCGCTGGTCTCCCGGTCGGCGGGCAGGATCGACAGCACGCCCTCCGGCAGCCCGGCCTCGGTCGCGATCTCGGCGAGGAGGTAGGCGTCCAGGGGCGATTCGGGCGACGGCTTGAGAACGACGGTGCAGCCGGTGAGCAGCGCGGGGGCGAGCTTGGCGGCGGCGACGAACTGGGGAACGTTCCAAGGGACCACGGCCGCCACGACACCGACCGGCTCCCGGCGGACGAGGATCTTGCCGAGGACTCCGTCGCGGTATTCCTCGTACGGGAAGCTCCGCGCGACCGTGATCGCCGAGTCCCACACCATCATCGCGCCGAGCGCCTGCGCGAGGACGCTCCAGGAGTACGGGGAGCCGTTCTCGGAGGAGATGACCCGGGCGATCTCCTCGTGCCGCACGGCGATGGCGTCCTTGATCCGGCTGACCACCTCGATCCGCTCGTCGAGGCTCATCCGAGGCCAGGGCCCCTCGTCGAAGGCCCGGCGCGCCACGGCCACCGCCCGGTCGACATCGGCGGGGGACGCGTGCGGCACCCGCCCGATGACCTCCTCCGTGTGCGGCGAGATCACCTCGATGACGTCCTTGCCGAGGGGGTCGGTCAACTCCCCGCCGATGAACAGCTGTCCGTGTTCCACGAGCTCGGTCATGGCCGACGCCTCCAGCTTCGCAAGGTGGAGTGCTTGATTTCTGACGCTGCTTCAGAACTGATACCAGTTCTAGTTATAGTGAGCAATGGCCGCGAGGCGGAGGGCAGATGACGAACACGCACGACCACGGCGGGGGCGTACGGTCCGTTCGGGTGCCCATCCCGGACAACCCCCTCGGGCACACGCTGGTGTACGTGGTGGACACCGACCGCGGGCCGGTGCTGATCGACACCGGGTGGGACGACCCGGCCTCCTGGGACACGCTCGCCGACGGGCTGGCCGCCTGCGGGACCGCGCCCGCCGAGATCCACGGTGTGGTCATCACCCACCATCACCCCGACCACCACGGCCTGTCCGGCAAGGTGCGCGAGGCGTCCGGCGCCTGGATCGCGATGCACGCGGCGGACGCGGCGATCGTGCGCCGTACGCGATCGGCCGAACCCGAGCGCTGGTTCACGTACATGGCGGCCAAGCTCACGGCGGCCGGCGCCCCGGAGGAGCATGTGGCGCCGTTGCGCGGCGCCCGCCGCCGTAATCTGCCCGGCCTCTCCCCCGCCCTCCCGGACCGCGAGATCGTCCCCGGTGACCTCCTCCCTCTTCCCGGCCGCCGCCTACGCGCCATCTGGACCCCCGGCCACACCCCGGGCCATGTCTGTCTGCACCTGGAGGAGGCCCACCCCGCCGGACTCCCCGGCAACGGCCGCCTGTTCTCCGGCGACCACGTCCTCCCGGAGATCACCCCCCACATCGGCCTCTACGAGGACCCCGACGACGCGACGATCACCGACCCCCTCGGCGACTACCTCGACTCCCTCGAACGCGTCGCCCGTCTCTCCCCCGCCGAGATCCTCCCGGCCCACCAACACCCCTTCACCGACGCCGGAACCCGCGTCGCCGACCTCCTCACCCACCACGAGTCCCGGCTCACCGACCTCCTCTCCCTCCTCTCCGATCCCCTCACCGCCTGGCAGCTCGCCGAGCGCATGGAGTGGAACCGCCCCTGGGACCAAATCCCTTACGGATCAAGGAACATCGCGGTGTCGGAGGCCGAGTCGCACTTGCGCCGACTGGTGAAGCTGGGCCGGGCGGAGGCCGTGGCGGGGAGTAATCCGGTGACGTACACGGCCGTTTGAGGGTTTAGTACGTGATCATGGAATCCCTGTACGCCGAGCGCGCCTGCGAGCGTCTCGTCATCGACTTCGTCCACCGCCTCGACCTCGGTGAACCGGCCTCCGTGGCCGAGCTGTTCACCGAGGACGGCACCTGGGAGTGGCCCGCGGGCGACCGGATGGTCAAGGGCCGACCGGCGCTGGGCGAGTACTTCGGCGCCCGCCCCGCCGACCGTCTCTCGCGCCGCCTGATGTCCAACATCCTCGTCACGGTGACGTCCCCGGACACGGCGACGGCGACCTCGTACTTCACGACGTACCGCGTCGACGGCTTCGAGGGCGGCCTGGTCCCGCCCGGCTCCCCGGTCCAAGTGGGCCACTACGAGGACGAGTTCCGCAGACAGTCCGACGGCACCTGGCTCCTGTCGGCCCGGGTCCTCCACCTGGCCTTCGCCGGACCGACGCCGCGCGCCTAGCCCATGAACGATCGCACCAACTCCTCCGCCTCCCCGAGGACTTCGACCTCCCGGGCCGTCATCGTCGGATTGGCGGCGCGACGGCGCCGGGCCTCGGTGAGGCCGTTCTCGGTGAGGTCGGAGGGGTCGGCCAGGAGGGCCGCCAGGGTCGCGCGTACCGGGACGGCGAGGTGCTCGTCCACCACTGCCGCCTGCGCGAGGATCACCGCCGACATGCCCCAGTCCAGGCCCGGTTCGCCCTCCTCGGCGTTGGTCCAGTCGATGACGACGGGACCGTCGGGGGTGAGCATGACGTTGTCCGGGTGGAGGTCCAGGTGGATCACGCGGCCGGGGACGGCGTGCAACCGCCGCAGCAGCCGGGCCAGCGTCTCCCCCGCCTCCTGCGGGCCGATCCGCCCCGCCCCGAACGCCTCCAGCATCGTCGGCCCGTGCAGCCGCTCCATGACCAGTTCGGTGCGCGTGCAGTCCGCGCGGCGTACCCGCGGCACCGGGTAGCCGTGCCCGCGCAGGCGTTCCATCAGGGCTGCCTCCGCGACCCCGTCGCCGTACCCCTCCCGGTCCCGGCGCAGCACCCACCCCTCGCCTATGTCGTACACGTCCGACGCCCGTCCCGAGCCGATCAAGATCCCCATGGGCGTGAACCTACCCCGCCCCCAACCTCCCCTCAGTCGTTTCCCTACGGGCCGGTAGAGTGGCCGCGTCGTCATCACACCCGTACGGGGGGAAGCCGGTGCAAATCCGGCGCTGACCCGCAACCGTGAGCAGCCAGCACAGGGCTGCGAGCCGGACTGCCCCGCACGGGAAAGTGAACGGCTCACGTGCGTCGGCAGCCCGTCGGCGTACGGCACCGTCGAGGTCTACGGAGCCGAGCCGCCCGGGGTGCTCCCGTGCTGCCCGACTCCCTTCAGGGAGAGGCACCCGCCGATCATGAACGTCCGCCGCAGCGCCGCGGTCCTGGCCGCCACCGCCGTGATCGGCCTGGCCACCCCCGCCGTCACCGCCGCAGCCGCCCCGTCCCCGTCGCCGTCCGTGGCGATCCCGTCCGGGCTCTACGGCACGACCGACCCGACGTACGACGGCGTCTGGCGCCAGTCCCTCGCCCTGATCGCCCAGCACCGCACCGACGTCGTACCCGCAGACAAGGCGGTGGACTGGCTGCTCGGCCAGCAGTGCGCGAACGGCGCGTTCGCCGCGTTCCGTGCCGACGCCGCCAAGGACTGTGACGCCAAGGTCGTGGTCGACACCAACAGCACCGCCGCCGCGGCCCAGGCGCTGTCCGTGCTGGACGACGGGGCGCATCTGACGCAGGCGCAGAAGGCCACGGAGTGGCTGAAGAGCATGCAGAACAAGGACGGTGGCTGGGGCTACACCGCGGGCGGGGCGAGCGACGCGAACTCGACGGCCGTCGTGGCCGGTGCCCTCGCGGCCGTGGGCCAGGACCCCGACACCGTGGTGAACGGCGGCAAGTCCGCCTTCGACGCGCTGCGCGAGTTCGCCCTGTCGTGCGATGACGGCGGCGCGTTCGGCTACCAGCCGGACAAGAAGGGCAAGCTGGCCGCCAACGCGGACGCGACGGCGGCGGCCGTGGTCGGCATCAAGGGCATGGGCATGGTGACCGAGAAGGCCGCCGCCGACACCGACCTCGGCTGCGCCGACGCCACCAAGCCGGCGCCGGACCAGGCCGCCGCCAACGGCGCGTCCTACCTCGCCGAGACCATGAGGAAGGACGGCTACCTGTTGTCCGTCCTGCCCGGGGCCGAGGACCAGCCCGACTACGGCAACACCGCCGACGCGGTCGTCGCCCTCGCGGTGACCGGCGGTCCGAAGGCGGCCCGGCAGCCCCTGACCTGGCTGGAGAAGAACTCCGCGGACTGGGCGAAGCAGAGCGGTCCCGCCGCCTACGCCCAGCTGATCCTCGCGGCGGACACGGCGGGCGCCGACCCGCGTGACTTCGGCGGCGCGGACCTGGTCGCACAGCTCAACGCGACGGGGCCGGAGCCGAAGACGGCGGCATCGGCCGCGGCATCGGAGACGGCCGAGGAGAAGAAGGACGAGGACGACGGTGGCGTCAGCGTGTGGTGGATCGTCGGCGTGGGCCTGGTCGCGGGTATCGGCGTGGGCTTCCTGTTCAGCGGCCGCAACAAGGGTCGGCAGCAGTGATACGCCGGGCGTGCGCCGTTCTGCTGGCGGCCCTGTTCTTCGGTGTGGCGACCCCGGCGCAGGCGGCGACCTACCGCTACTGGTCCTTCTGGGACCGCGACGGCTCGACGTGGGTGTACGCCACCCAGGGCCCGTCCGTATCGGTCCCGTCGGACGGTGACGTCAAGGGCTTCCGCTTCGCCCTGAGCGAGGACTCGGCGGACGCCGCCCAGCCGCGCGGAACGGCCACCTTCGGCACGATCTGCGCACGGACGCCCGCGAAGGACGGCCAGAAGCGAGTGGCCCTGGTCCTCGACTTCGGCACCCCGAAGGACGCCCCGTCCGGCGAAACCCCGCCGAAGCTCCGAACGGCCTGCGCGCAGGTGGCGGAGGACGCCACGACGGCAGAGGCCCTGGCCAAGGTCGCCAAGCCCCTGCGCTACGACTCGAACGCCCTGCTGTGCGCGATCGAGGGCTACCCGAGCGCGGGTTGCGGAGACGAGATCAGCAAGCCCACGACCAAGAACACGGACAACGACGGCAACTCCCCGTCCCTGGGCCTGTGGGCAGGAGCGGCAGGCGTGGCGGCCCTGGGAGCGGCGGCACTCTGGCAGTCACGCCGACGCCGGAATGCATAACCAACGGAACCAGCCCCTGCACCCCGGCGCCTGGTGGCTCTGGGCCCTCGCGCTGGGTGCCGCGGCGACCCGTACCACCAACCCCCTCCTCCTCGCCCTCCTCATCGCGACGTCCGCCTACGTCGTGGCGAGCTGCCGGCAGAACACGCCCTGGTCCCGCTCCTACAACGCCTTCCTCAAGCTCGCCCTCGCCGTGATCGTCATCCGCATGGCCTTCGCGGTCCTCCTGGGCTCCCCCATCCCCGGCACCCACACCCTCTTCACCCTCCCCGAAATCCCCCTCCCCGACTGGGCCCAGGGCATCCGCCTGGGCGGCCGGGTGCACGCCGAGGCGGTCGTCTTCGCCTTCTACGACGGCCTCAGACTGGCCACGCTCCTCATCTGCGTCGGCGCAGCGAACGCCCTCGCCAACCCCACCCGCCTCCTGAAATGCCTCCCCGGCGCCCTGTACGAGATAGGCGTCGCGGTGGTCGTCGCCCTCACCTTCGCCCCCAACCTCATCGCGGACGTCCAGCGCCTACGAGCCGCCCGCCGCCTGCGAGGCCGCCCGGACCGGGGCATCAAGGGACTCCTCCAGGTCGGACTCCCCGTACTGGAAGGCGCCCTGGAACGCTCGGTCTCCCTCGCCGCCGCGATGGACGCCCGCGGCTACGGCCGTACCGCCGACGTCCCGCCCGCCGTGCGCCGTACGACCACCGCCCTCACCCTCGGCGGCCTGCTCGGCGTCTGCGCCGGAACCTACGGAGTCCTCACCGCGGAAGGCGGCACCTACGGCCTGCCCGTCCTCCTCACCGGCCTCACCGCGGCCCTGTTCGGCCTGCGCCTGGGCGGCCGCCGAGCCGTCCGTACCCGCTACCGCCCCGACCCGTGGGACGCCCGGGCCTGGCTGGTCACGGCCTCCGGCGTAGCGGTCACCGCGCTGATGTTCCTGGCCGCGGCGGAGGCGCCCACCGCCATGGAACCGAGCGTGATCCCGCTGACTGCGCCCGCCCTCCCCCTCTGGCCGGCCGCGGCGATCCTCATCGGCCTGCTCCCGGCAGCCATAGCCCCTGCGAACGCCAACGCCCCCAAGGAGCCGTCGTGATCCGCTTCGAGAACGTCTCCGTGACGTACGACGGCCACACCGAACCCACCGTCCGGGGCGTCGACTTCGAGATCCCGGAAGGCGAACTCGTCCTCCTCGTCGGCCCGTCCGGCGTGGGCAAGTCCACGGTCCTCGGCGCGGTCAGCGGCCTCGTCCCGCACTTCACCGGCGGCACCCTCCGCGGCCGTGTCACGGTCGCCGGCCGCGACACCCGTACCCACAAGCCGCGCGAACTGGCGGACGTGGTCGGCACGGTGGGCCAGGATCCGCTGTCCCATTTCGTCACGGACACGGTCGAGGACGAACTCGCGTACGGCATGGAGTCCTTGGGCCTCGCCCCCGACGTGATGCGCCGCCGCGTGGAGGAAACCCTGGACCTCCTGGGCCTGGCCGACCTCCGGGACCGCCCGATCACCACCCTCTCCGGCGGCCAGCAGCAACGCGTGGCGATCGGCTCGGTCCTCACCCCCCACCCCCAGGTCCTGATCCTCGACGAACCCACGTCGGCCCTGGACCCCGCGGCGGCCGAGGAGGTCCTGGCAGTCCTCCAACGCCTGGTCCACGATCTGGGGACAACGGTCCTTATGGCCGAGCACCGCCTGGAACGAGTGATCCAGTACGCGGACCAGGTGGCCCTGCTTCCGTCCCCGGGTGCAGCGCCGACCGTAGGCACACCGGCAGAGATCATGGCCATCTCCCCCGTGACCCCACCGGTAGTAGAACTGGGCAAACTGGCGGGCTGGTCCCCTCTCCCCTTGACGGTGAGGGACGCCCGCCGAAGGGCAGCAGCACTCCGGGAACAGCTTGAGACGCGGAACTTCAGTGTCCCTAAGTGGCGCGGGGAACTACGCGACCAGCCCCCCACAACCCGCACCCGCCGCCGCTGGTTCACCCGCACCCCCCAGCCCGCGCCCCAAAGCCCCCACACCGCCGAAGTCAAAGACCTAACAGTCACCCGAGCCCAAATCCGCGCCCTCCACCACGTCACCCTCACCATCACCCCCGGCGAAACCATCGCCCTCATGGGCCGCAACGGCGCCGGAAAATCCACCCTGCTCAACAGCCTCGTAGGCCTGATCCCACCCACCACCGGCACAGTCACCGTCGGCGGCAGAACCCCACACCGCACTCCACCCCCCACCCTGATCCAAAGCGTCGGCCTGGTCCCCCAGGAACCCCTGGACCTCCTCTACGCCGACACAGTCGCCGCCGAATGCGCGGCCGCCGACACCGACACCGCCGCACCCCCCGGCACCTGCCGCGACCTCGTCACACAACTACTCCCAGGCGTCGCGGACGACACCCACCCCAGGGATCTCTCGGAAGGCCAGCGCCTGGCCCTCGCGCTGGCCATCGTCCTGACCGCCCGCCCACCCCTCCTGCTCCTCGACGAACCGACCCGCGGCCTGGACTACGCCGCGAAGGCCCGCCTGGTCACCGTCCTGGGCGACCTCGCGGCGAAGGGCCACGCCATCGTGCTGGCCACCCACGACGTGGAACTCGCCGCAGAGCTGGCCGACCGCGTCGTCCTGCTGGCCGAGGGCGAGGTGATCGCCGACGGTCCGACGGCGGAGGTAGTCGTCTCCTCCCCCTCCTTCGCCCCGCAGATCACCAAGATCCTCGCCCCCCAGCACTGGCTCACGGTCACCCAGGTCAAGCAGGCCCTCGCATGAAGCCGCCCCCGCAGACCAGGACCACCCCCCAGGCCCGCCCCATCCGCCTGGGCCCTCGCTCTCTCCTCACTCTCACCCTCGTCAGCGCCGTAGGCCTGGCCGCCCTCGGCTGGCCCCTCTTCGCCCCGCCCACTTCCCAGGTCAGCGCCCACTCCCAGGACGCACCCTGGCTCTTCGCGGGCCTGCTGGTCCTCCTCGTGGCGGTGGTCGCCGCGACGATCGCGGAGTCCGGCCTGGGCCCCAAGGCCGTGGCCATGCTCGGCGTACTCGCCGCGACCGGGGCCGCCCTGCGCCCCCTCGGCGCGGGCACCGCCGGCATCGAGCCGATGTTCTTCCTGATGCTGCTGAGCGGACGTGTCCTCGGTCCGGGCTTCGGCTTCGTCCTCGGCTCGCTCAGCATGTTCGCGTCCGCCCTGCTCACCGGCGGGGTCGGCCCTTGGATGCCGTTCCAGATGCTGGCGATGGGCTGGTTCACGATGGGCGCGGGTCTGCTCCCCGGCCCCGATCGCATCCGTGGGCACGCGGAGCGCCTGATGATCGCGGCGTACGGCTTCCTCGCGGCGTTCGCCTACGGCGCGCTGACGAACCTCGCGGGCTGGCCCTTCATCCACCGGCTCGCCTCGAACATCGCCTTCGACCCCGACGCGGGCGTCCCCGCCAATCTGGCCCGCTTCATCGCGTACTGCCTGGCCACCTCCCTCGGCTGGGACCTGGGCCGCGCCCTGGTGACCGTGGTCCTGACGCTCACCCTGGGCCCGGCGATCCTCAAGGCGCTGCGCCGGGCGACGCGGCGGGCGGCATTCGAGGCCCCGGTCACATTCCACGACCCCGCTCGGTGACGGGCCCCGAACAGACTGCCAGCGCCACGGTGAACCACCCCACATGACCCACATCACCTACGAACCAGCCTAGTGGGACAAACCGGACGCCATGCCCACGCCAAAATCGCGCCTGACCTGCACATTGAGAGCCGCGTCACACGAGAAGCGTGTACCCCACATACGACCACAACTAGCAAAAGCGGTCATTGCGGACGCCCTCCCGGCCTGTTTCTCTGGATGACGTCGCACGGCGCCGACGAGCCCCACGGGCCTCGGCGCCAACGCATGTCACCGCCACACCGCGTGGTTCCGGCATACAGCGACCGCCCCGTCCCCGACGAAAGGTCACCGCCTTGTCCGCCGCTTCCTTCCTCCGCAGCATCGCCACTCCGAAGAAGGCCCTCGCCGGTACCGCCGTGGCTGTTGCCGCCACCGGCGCGATCTTCGCCGCGGCGCCCGCGCAGGCCGCCACGACCGGGGCCTCCTCCGCTCAGGCGACCGCGAAGAAGATGATCGGCGACTCGGCCCAGTACCAGTGCTTCTCCAAGATCGTCGAGCACGAGAGCGGCTGGGACGTGAACGCCACCAACGCCTCGTCCGGCGCCTACGGCCTCGTCCAGGCCCTGCCGGGCTCGAAGATGGCCTCCGCCGGCTCCGACTGGAAGACCAACCCCGCCACCCAGATCGAGTGGGGCGTCGACTACATGAAGGACCGCTACGGCAGCGCCTGTGGCGCCTGGAACTTCTGGCAGGCCAACGGCTGGTACTGAGCCGCGGCCACGAGCCACCCATAACGCACGAAGCGCCCCCCGGGTTGACCAACCCGGGGGGCGCTTCCGCATTCGTTCAGACAACCTTCACCGAAGCAGCGGACATTAGTGTGTGCCGCACAGTATTGTGTCTTGCGTGTCCGTAGATGAACTAACCCTCAGCCAGGCCCAGGAGCTGCGGCGCGGAACGGTCGTGCTGGCCTGCCTCGCGCTGCTGCGGAAGCCGCAGTACGGCTACGCGCTCCTGGAAACGCTCAACGACGCAGGGGTGTTGGTCGACGGCAACACCCTCTACCCCTTGCTGCGTCGGCTGGAGAAACAGGGCCTGCTCACGAGCGAGTGGAACACCGACGAACCCCGACCCCGGAAGTACTACCAGGTCAGCCCCGACGGGTCCCTGGTCGGCGCCGGACTCGTGCGCGAGTGGCACGACCTCGTCGCCTCGATTTCTCGACTCACCAAGGAGGACCGATGACTACGAGCAGCCTCACGGACCGCTATGTGCACGAGGTCGTGCGGCGGCTCCCGGCCGAGCACCGGGGCGACATCGCCCTGGAACTGCGCGCCACCATCGCGGACACGGCCGAGGGGCGCAACCCGGCCGATCCGCGGGCGGCGGAGCGCGAGGTGCTCAGCGAACTGGGGGATCCGGTCAGGTACGCGGCCCGGTACACCGAGCGGCCGCTCGCCCTGATCGGGGCCGACCTGTACCCCGCGTACATGCGGCTGATGAAGACCCTGCTCTGCACGGTGCTTCCGGCGGTCACCGTCGGATTCGTCGCGCTGGACATCGCCGACGGCCGCGGCTTCGGCGACGCCGTCGGCAGCGGTATCGGCACTCTGTTGACGGTCGGCGCCCAGATCGTCGCCGTCCTCACCGTGGTGTTCGCCGTGACCGAGCGGGTACGGCACCGCGCGGACACGGTGGACGCCGACTCCTGGACCCCGGACGACCTGCCCGAGGCACCGGAGCCGGACAAGGGCGGTCCCGTGGCCGTCGCCGGGGCGGTGTGGGACGCCCTGCTGTTCGGGCTGATCGTCTGGCAGCACAGCGCACAGCCCTACCGGGTGGACGGCGAGGGCATCGAGGTGCTCGACCCGGAGCTGTGGTCGGGCTGGATCTGGCCGGTGCTCATCGGTCTCGCCGGTCTGGTCGCGGTCGGACTCGCCCGGGCGGCCGCGCGGGGCTGGACCATGCGTCTGGTCGGCTGGTACGCCGCAGCCCAGGCCCTGTTCACGCTGTCGCTGGCCTGGATCCTTCAGCAACAACTGCTCCTCAACCCGGAGTTCCTGGCGGACGCCGAGACGCTCTTCGACTCCGGGGATGCCGTCTACAGCGGCGCGGCGCTGCTCGTGATCCTCATCGGCGCGAGCGGAGTGGCCAAGGCCTTCCGGGCGGTCCGCAGCCGGTAGCAGCGGGACACGGGACATAAGGAGGGGCTGTCCGGCCGTACGGCCGGACAGCCCCTTCGTCATGTGCGCAGTCACTGTTCCAGCAGGGACTGCTTGATCCGGGTCCGGTCGACCTTGCCGGTGGAGGTCCTCGGCAGTGCAGTGGTCACCAGCTCGAACACGGCGGGGACGGCCGCTCGCACGGTGCGCTGGGCGCAGTACTGGCGCAGGGTCAGTACGCCCACGGAGCCGGGCTCGGTCAGGCGCAGTTGAGCGTGCAGGCGGTGGCCCGCGACCGGGTCGGGCAGCGCGACCACGGCGGCCTCGGCCACCGCGGGGTGGTCGAGCAGGATGCCCTCGACGCTCTGGGTGCTGACCTGGAACCCACGCACCTTCACCAGGAAGTCCCGGCGTCCGAGCACGCTCAGGGAGCCGTCCTCGTGCCGGGTGGCGATGTCACCGCTGCGGTAGTAGAGGAGCCCGGGGTCGCCGTCCGGGTGCGGGCCGAACTTCTCCTCGTTCGGCGAGTTCAGGTAACCCGTGGTCTGGAAGGGGGTGTTGACCAGCAGCTCGCCCTGTCCCGGTCCGGTCAGCGCGCGGCCGTCCCCGTCCACGAGCAGCCAGTTCACGCCGGGCAGCGGTCGGCCGATCGGCAGCGGGGCGGTCACCGGGCCGTCGCGGTCCACCTCGTGCAGGAAGCTGTTGTTCGTCTCCGTGCAGCCGTAGTTGTTGTACCAGCGGGCCTCGGGGAAGACCGGGGCGAGGTCGTCCAGCAGGCGTGCGGGGAAGGACTCGCCCGCGAAGACGAGGTGTTCCGGGCCGTCCAGCGGCTCGCCTCCGGCCGCCTCGACGAGTAGTTGGAACAGCAGCGGCACGCCCTGGACCACCTGCACTCCGTGGCCGGTCACGAGTTCGCGCAGATACGTCTCCGAGGTGCCCCGGTCGGGGTCGACCATGACGACGGTGCCGCCGTAGGCCAGCGTGGACCACACGTCCAGAAGGCACAGGTCGAAGTTGAGGGGGGCGTAGTTGAGGACCCGGGTGCCGTTCGTGATGCCGAAGGTCTCGGCTGCCCAGGCGGCGAACCGGGTGACCGCCCCGTACGAGATCGGGACGATCTTGGGTACGCCGGTCGAGCCGGAGGTCGTGAGCATGAACCCGATGGCGTCGGGGTCCACCGGCGCCGGCTGCTCCTGTTGCGGTGCGGCGCCGGTCCACCCGGCGGCCGGGTGCACCACCGCGTCGATCATCGGGCCGTCGACGGTCCCGAAGATCTGGCGGCAACCCGCTTGGTGGTAAAGCTCTTTGAGCGGGATGTCGGGCAGTTCGTGGGAGGGCAGCAGAAAGCTGCGGCCCGCCATGAGGCAGCCCAGCACCAGGGCGACGGCCTCCGGCGACTTCCGCACCCGCAGGCCCACGGGGCCTTCGGTGTCCAGGGCCGCGGCGGTCACCTGGGCGCGGGCCCGGCAGGCCATGGCGTACAGCTCGCCGTAGCCGATCGCCTGGTTCTCCCAGATGAGGGCGGGGACGGACGGCGCGGCGGCCGCGCGGGCGGCGAACGCCGTCACGAACGACTGGGTCATCCCCGCCCCCCGGTGGTCGCGCGGGCGGCGGTGAGCTGGATGGCGTGTACGGAGCGGAAGTTGCGGCTGGTGAGTTCCTCGTCGGGGAGACGCAGGCCGTAGCGCTCCTCCAGCCAGGCGGCGATGTGCAGCACACCGAGGCTGTCGATCACCGCGCTGGCCAACAGGTCGTAGTCGGCTTCGAGTTCACGGCGGTCGACGCCGGGCAGGAACCGCTCGACGACGAAGGCGGCGATGTCGTCCTCGGGGATGGTCAGGGGCGGCGCCGGCGCGGTGTGGGGTTCGGCTGGCATGGGGGGTTTCCTTTCACTTTGTCACACTTCTAGCAACGTGCAGAACCAGTGCATGCCGGGAGACGCGGCACCGGCGAGCGCCACGAGGTCTCCCTTGGCCAGCTCGCCGGACTCCAGGTGCCGCCACAGGCACACGAGTTGGTCGGCGGCCCCCATGTGGCCCAGTTCGCGGGCCTGCCTGGCGTTGGTGCGCTCCAAGGGAAGTCCGACGGTGTCGGCGACCGCCCGGAACGTCTGCTGGTTGTCGTTGAGGTAGACGAGCCGGGCCAGTTCGGCGCGGTCCCGTCCGGCGCGGGCCAGGGCGGCGTCGACGACGTCCGCGAGCCGGGTGGTGTTCTCCTTCAGGAACGCCTGGAACCGTGCCGGGTCCCGGTCGAAGTGCCGGTAGACCGACACCATGGGGTCCAGGTCCCGGTGGGTGCTGCCCGCGGGCGGCACGGGTACGGCCGAGCCGCCGTACTCGATGCGGAAGAGGTCCGCGTACTCGGGGTTCGTCACCTGCGCGGAGGAGAGCCGGCACAGCCGGGGATACCCGCGGCGCAGGACGACGGCGACGGCGCCGTCGCTCGCGATGCAGCCGTTGAAGTCCATGCGGTTGCTGTGGGCCTCGCTGTGCACGTTGACCAGGATCAGCAGCGCGGTCTCGGTGCCGGGATCGAGGGCCATGGCGCCGGCGACATGGTCGAGCGCCGGCGCCCAGGCGGCGCACGCCTGCGTGAACAGCACCGTCGGTGTGGAGCCCGCCCCGAGGGCCCGCGCCACCGCCGCCGAGGGGTCCCAGCCCAGGTATTCCGGGACGTCGGAGTGGCCGACGACGATCAGGTCGATGTCGGCGATGTCCAGGTCCGCGTTCTCCAGGGCTTCCCGGGCGGCGCCGGCCGCGAGGTCGGTCGCGGTGACGCCGTCGGCCACACGGTGGTAGGTCGTGTAGCCGAGCCTGCCCACGGCCTCCGGGTCGGGCACGTACGCGGCGGCCGTGTCGGCCACGGCCTGTGGTGTGCCGAAGGCCGTGCCCGCCGCGATGATGCCCGGCCGCGCTGCGTTGCTCACGTGTCGTCCTTTCGCCTGTACCGACAGCCGCGCCTACGCGGACAGCACTCGCTCCAGCTCGGTGGCCCAGCCCAGCAGTCGCTCGTCCTCGCCGGTGCGGCCCACGCACTGGAGACCGAGGGGCAGTTCGCCCTGCGGACGGGCGGTGGGGATGGTGAGGCAGGGCAGGCCCGCGCCGCTCCACGGCAGGGACATCACCGACTCGCCCGGGTTGTCGAGTCCGGCGGGCGCGGGTCCGGTCGCCGCCGGGGTGACCCACAGGTCGATGCCGTGCGCGTCGGTCGTCGCCGCGATGGAGTCACGGAAGTCCTCGCGCTGCTGGAGCGCCTTGGCGTGGTCCGAGTCCTCGGCGGGCCGGCCCTGCCGGATCGCGTCCGCGGTGCGCTCGTCGTAGAGCTCGCCGAACCGCTCGAACAGGTCGGCGTGGGCCCGGGAGAGTTCGTAGAGGTTGATGATGAAGAGGGGGAAGGCCTCTTCTTCGAGGTTGGCGAACATCGGGACCCGGACGATGTCGTAGCCCGCGGTTTCGAGCGCGGTGAGCTGCTGCTCGTACGCGGCCTGGGCCTCGGGCTCCGCGAAGGACAGGTAGGGGCCCTCGGGGACGCCGAGCACCGGTCGGCCGGATTCGGTCGGGGCGGGCTTCCAGTCGTCGACCAGGCACGAGGCTGCCAGGGTGGCGTCGGCGACCGTGGCGGCGATGACGCCGACCGTGTCGAACGTCGGGGCGACCGGGAGGACGCCGTCGAGCGGGATGCGGCCGTGGGTCGGCTTGAATCCCACGACTCCGCAGTACGCGGCGGGCCGGATGAGCGAGCCGATCGTCTGGGTGCCGATGGCGAGCGGGACCAGGCCGGCCGCGACAGCCGCCGCCGATCCGCTGCTGGTGCCGCCCGGGGTGTGATCGGTGCGGTGCGGATTGCGGGTGGGGCCGGGCGCGGTGACGGCGAACTCGCCGGTCACCGTCTTGCCCGCGATGATCGCCCCGGCCTTCTCCAGCCGGTCGATCACGGCGGCCTGGGGCCCGGCCAGTTCCTCCGGCGGAAGCTGGGAACCCGCCGCGGTGGGCAGCCCGGCGACGTGCACGATGTCCTTCACGCCCACGGGTACGCCGTACAGCGGGGGCCGCTCCGCCAACTCCTCGCCGCGGGCGACGAGTTCGCGCGCGGCGGCGTCGAGCCGCTCCGCGCGGCCGGGCTCGGGCACGAAGGCCTGGACGGTGCCGTCCACGGCGGCGATGCGGTCGAGGGTGCGGGCCGCCAGTTCTCGCGGATCGGTCTCACCGGAGCGCAGGCTCTCGGCCACACGGACCAGGGAGGTGGGCTGAACGAGATCTTCCATGGCTGTCCTCAGATGTGTGTGCCGGTCCAAGCGGTCCGGAGAGTCAACTTGCCGAGCCCTTGGACGGTCCCGTGAGCACGCCGTCCTCCGGGTCCTGGTCCTGCGGGTCCTCGTCCTGCGGGTCGCGGTCGTTCGGGGCGGGGAGTTCCTGTACGTCGGCCAGGGGGCTGTCCAGGAGGGCGAGGTTGCGTCGGCCGAGGTGCAGGACGACGGCCAGCACGGCCATGACACCGGCCAGGACCAGGGCGGCGGACTCCGGTCCCAGGGTGTCGGCGAGGACGCCCGCCGCCAGCGGGCCGACCCACTGCACGCCCTGGAAGCAGAACCGGCTCGTCGCGGCGACCCGGCCCAGGTAGGCGTCCGGCACCAGCCGGACCTCGTACGACTCGGTGACGACGTTCATCGGCACCATGCTGATCATGCCGACCATCATGACCAGGCCGATCTGCCAGGGCTCGGGGACCAGGCCCACGACGGCGAACGACGCCACGAAGATCCAGGCGGCGGCGTGCAGGACCCGCCGCGCCCCCAGCTGTTGCATCAGCGTCGGCCCGAGCACGGCGCCGACGACACCCCCGGCCACCGCGAGCGAGGTCACGACGCCGACCGCCGTGGGACTGCCGCCGCGGTGCTGCACGAGCACGATGAACAGCAGCGTGAACCCCTGCGCCACGGTGTTGAGCAGGGCTCCCCAGGCGATGGTGAAGCGCAGATAGTCGCTGCGCCTGATCATGCGCAGGCCGTCGCCCATCTCGGTGAGCAGGCCGGGCCGTTGCTCGTCGTTCTTCCGGTCCGGGCCGAGCGGCCGTCGGATGAACAGGGTGCCCAGGGTGACGAAGACGAAGGAGAGGGCGTCGAAGAGGAACGGGATCCAGCGGGCCGCGGAGTACAGCAGACCGCCGAGCGGGGCGCCGAGGAGCTGGAGGACCATGTCGCGGCCCATGCCCTGCGCCGTCGCGTTCGCGATCTGCTCCTTGGGCACGACCCGGCGCAGCACCGGCGTCGACACGCCGATCTTCAGGCCCGCCGCGAGCCCGCTGACCAGGGCCAGCAGATCCAGCGCGAGGACGGCCGGATCACCCCGGTACACCAGCAGGGCGACCGCGCCCATCGCCAGCGCCTCGATCAGGGGGACGACGCACAGGATGGCGCGGCGGGAGATCCGGTCGGCCAGTGCCCCGCCCACCGCGAGGGTGCCGAGTTTGCCGAGCATGTGCAGGACGGTGATGGTGCCGGCCTGCGTCGCGGATCCCGTCTCGTAGAGCATCAGGAGCGGGAAGGCGAGCGTCGAGACGCTGGTGCCCAGCGTCGACAGGCCGTTGCCGGTCCACCAGGACAGATAGTCGCGGTTGCGCCAGAGCGACGGCGCTCGCTCCTCGCCGCCCTTGGTCTGCGCGCTCTCTTCGGACCGCTCGGCCTCGCCGCTGCCGTCGGTCTCCTCGGGAGGTGACTGTGCCATCGCCCTCCGCCCGCCCCCGTTCACCAGGCCATTTGTCCAGGCCGGTGCCATGGACGTTCGACCAGCATGCTGGTCGACTCGCCGTGGCACCGGCCAGGCAGTGCACCGGCAACTCCCGGGAGAAAGTTGCCGCTGCCCCCGCGGGCCCGCACAACCGGGCTAGATCCAGCCGCGTTTGGCGGCCAGGTAGCCCGCCTCGAAGCGGCTGGCCGCGCCCAGGCGGGTGCACAGGTCGGCGACGATTCTGCGCACCGTGCGCAGGGAGAGGCCGAGCCGTCTGCGGACGGCGTCGTCGTTGAGGCCGCGTGCCAGCAGCCGCAGCACTTCCCGCTCCCGCGGGTTCAACCCGCCCTCGGCGGGGCGCGCTTCGACACCGCCGAGCGGGACGGCGCTCGCCCACACGCCCTCGAACAGGGCGATCAGGGCCTCCAGTACGCCTGGTGCGGACAGCTGGAGAACGCCGCGCCAGGGAGCGGCCGGTTCGGTCGGCAGCAACGCGGTGGACCGGTCGACGATGAGCATCGGTACGGGCAGCGAGGGCACCGTGCGCACCCCGGTGCGCGGTAAGTCCGCCCACTGCGTTCCGCCCCGGATGCTGTCGGTGGAGACCGTACGGGCGGCGACGCCGCGCCCGCGTACCTGGCGCACGAGCGACTGCACGGACTCCAGCCAGCTCACGGACGGTGCACCGCCCGGGGCGAAGGCCAGCCACTCGGTGCCGGCGGCGTCGGCCAGCTCCGACAGCCTGCCGGCCACGGCCTCGCGCCCGGTGACGTACTCGCCGCCGACGCCCTCGGCCGCGCCCCGGTGGCCCGCGTGCCTGGCGTACTTGTCGACCAGGGTCAGCACGGCGGCCCGGTCCTGCTCGAACGCCAGCAACTGCGCCTCGATCCCGGACATCTGCCGGAAGAGCAGGGCCTTGAGGCCGAGCCGCGGATCCACCGGCCGGGCCGGGCCGTCGCCGGTCGGTTGGACCAGGTTCAGTTCCTCCAGTCGCTTCAGCGCCGTGCGCACGTCGTCCTCGGTCAGTTCCAGACGCCGGGCCAGGTGGTCAGTGTCCTGGTCCGGGTCATGGTCGGTGATGAGGTGTTCGTACACTGCCCCCGCAGTGTCGTCGAGCCCCAACCTCTCCAGCATTCGGCCACGCCCCCGTGTTCCCCGTAGCTCGTCCCATACCTCAGGTGTTGCCGCACTCCATCCTCACACGAGGGTCATGTTCATCACAGGAAGCTCACATGTGCACTGTCGAAACAAGCCGTGTGTGGCCGGAGTTGTGGCTTGATTGCTGACCTGGTCCCCCTCGGCGTCCATGCCGGTGAGGCGTTCGGCGACGACGGACCGGATGCCGCGGTGGACCTGTTCCCCGCCGAACGAGCCCTGGTCGATGGGGTGTTGGACGACCGGCGCGCGGAGTTCACCACGGTGCGCGGCTGCGCCCGCCGGGCTCTGGCGTCGCTCGGGGTGCCCCCCGGGCCGCTCGTGCCCGGACCCCTCGGCGCGCCGGTTTGGCCGGCCGGGATCGTCGGGAGTATGACCCACTGCCCCGGATACCGGGCCGCCGCCGTTGCGCGGGCCGCCGACTTCGCGGGGCTCGGCATCGACGCGGAGCCCTGCCGGAGCCTGCCGGACGTGGTCGCGAGGCGCATCGTGACGGAAGCGGAGGCGCGTCGGCTGCGGGAGGACTTCGCCGGTGCCTGCGAGCTGCCCCTCGACCGGTTGCTGTTCTGCGCCAAAGAGGCGGCCTACAAGGCGTTTTCCCCGTGGCTCGGGGCGCGTTTCGGGGTTCGGGAGTTCCGGGTCCGGCTGCGCGCCGACGGCACGTTCGGGGGTGTCGCCCCGGACTCCGGGCGGCTCCGCCGGGAAATACCGGCGGCGGACTTCACGGGTCGCTGGGCGGTGTCCTCGGGGCACTTGCTGGCCGTGGTCGCACTCCCCGTGGCAGCCACGACGGGGCATTGAACCAAATTCAGTGAATACGGCGAGGATGACACCGAATGACCATGTGACTCTTTCCTGCCAGGACCTCAACTCCCACTCGAATGCTTCGTCGAGTAAGGTCCGGTTCTGGCCAAGGGCAACCCCTGTGTCTTGTTGTCGACATTTACCGCTCAACAGGGACTGCCCTCGCGTGCGAGTGACTGTTTCCGGTCCCGAATACATGCGAACGGGGGTGCGGCCATGGGTGAAGCGGTACCGGCCGGATCGATCGCGCCATTCGGGATATGCAGGAGCAGCACTGAACTCACTGCATACATGGGGGATCTCAGTGGTCAGCCAGAATGAGTTCATTTCATTCGACGGTGCGGATATTCATCAGTTGCGGGACTTCCTGGTGAACCAGCGAAGAATTTCGGGCTGGACGCAGGAAGAGCTTTCCGAACGATCCGGCGTCAGTGTCCGCACCATCCGCAATCTGGAGACGGGCTCCAACACCAACCCGCGCCGCACTTCCGTTTCTCTGCTGCTCAACGCCCTGGGAGCGGCGCACGTGCCGCTGTCGGAGACGGCACCCTGGGACCGGCCGGGCTGGGTGGCGGTGCCCGAACAGTCCTCGGCGGCGCACCGCGGCGGTACGCCGCCGCTGTCGCCGTGGCGTGGTCCACGGTCGCTCGGCGATCCGCTGGTGGGCCGCCAGGCCGACATGCGCCATGTCCTGGCCTGCGTGCAGCGCAGTCGGCTGGTCGTTCTCACCGGCCCCGGCGGGGTCGGCAAGACCCGGCTGGCGCTCGCGGCGGCATCCCGGCTGCGCCCGCTGTTCCGCGGCGGCGTGGCCGTGGCGGAGCTGCGCGACTGCCCGCCCGAACACCTCGACGCCGCCGCCGCACGTGCCGAGTTGACGCGCGTCACACGGGAGCTGACCGAGGAGGCGGACCCCGCCCCCGGCGGCCGGCGGCTGCTCGTCCTGGACGGAGCCGAGCACGTGGCGCACCAGACCGCCCGGGTCGCACGGCAGTTGCTCGACGAGCACCCGGGACTGCATCTGCTGGTGACCTCGCGCCGGGCGCTGACCGCGGGACCGGCCGAGACCTGGGAGGTCGAGCCGCTGCGGGTCGACGACGGGGAGGGCCGCGAGATGGCCGTACCGAGCGCGGTCGAGCTCCTCCTGCGCCGGGTGCAGGCCGGCCTGCCCACGCTCGATCTCGCCCATCACCTGCCGCTGGTCACCAGGCTGTGCCGGATCCTGGACGGTGTGCCGCTGGCCATCGAGATCGCGGCCCAGCGGCTCAGATCGCTGCCGCTGAACTCCATGCTCAACGAGAAGTTCCTGTTCCACCTGCTCGACCAGGTCGACGCGGGCGGCCTGAGCGCACACCGCACCCTGTCGGACAGTGTGCGCTGGAGCTACGACCTGCTGCCCGCACCGCACCGCCAGTTGCTGCGCGACCTGGTCGCCCTGCCGGACGGCTTCTCGCTCAACGACGTGCTGGGCATGCGGCCGAGCCGCCACCTGGACACGATGCGGGTCGTGCACCTGCTGGCCGAGCTGGCGGACGCCTCACTGGTGCAGATCAACCGGGATCATCAGTACGACTACCGCATCCACGCGCTCGTCCGCCATGTCGTGTCCGAGCTGGATCGTTTCGGCGACGGCACGGCCGACACCCCCGCCGCCGGGGCCGCCCGGTCCGCGGAGCGCGACGCTCACACGCCCGCGGATCTGGGCGGCGAAATGAGTTTCGCCAGCTGATCCGGAGCCCTCAGGCAGCGCCGGCGGCCGCCTTGACGGTTCGGAGCGAAAAGTACTCCGGGCCGTCGAGGCTCGCCAGGATCAGCTTCTCCAGCGCGGGCAGCAGGCCCTCGTCGAGTTCGGCCGCCGGATCCGCGGGATCCAGCCTGCGCAGCAGCCGCGCCAGGACGAGCACCAGCCAGCCGGTGCCGCCCGCCGAACCGCGCTCCCGCTCGAAGGAGTACAGCCAGGTGTACAGACACGAGGCGGCGGCGTGGTGCACGCAGTGCTCGGCGGCGATGTCCTGCGCCTCGGCCGTCGCCGCGTCCAGGGCGCCGTCCGCGATCCGGGCGTAGAAGGCCGTCCGGCGGGCCGAGAACGCGTCGAGCACCGTGACCAGGGCCCCGCCCTCGGCGGCCGGCAGCTCGCTCTCCGCGACCTGGCGGGCCCGGGTCACGGCCTCGCCCCAGCCGCGGGTGATCTCGTCCTCGGTGGCGTTGGTCAGCCGCAGCGCCCGGCCCGCGGGGCGCCACACGGGAGCCTCCTCGGACCAGTCGAACAGCTGCCGCAGGATGTCCTCCCCGCCCGGCGCCGGGCGCTGTGCCACCCGTGCCACGGCAGGCAACTGCGCGGCGATGCCGTGCAGGTTGACGTGGGTCGTGCCCTCGAAGATGCTCGCGATCGCATGGTCGCGCTGGAGCTTCTGGAACGCGCCCGAGGCCACGCCCTCCCGCAGATAGCTGCGCGCCCCGAGCACCAGGCCCGCCTCCCGCACGACCTCCTCGCCCAGCGTCGGCACCAGGTACTTGACCACGGAGGACCACAGGCTGAGCCGGGAGGGGGCGACGGAGAGGGAACGGGTCACGGGCTGGAGCGTGCACTCGGCGATCAGCAGGTCGAGATACGCCCCCACCAAGTGCCGCCGGATGACCGGGAGATGGTGGATCGGCTGCCCGTACAGCACTCGCTCCTGGGCATGACGCAGCGCGATCCGCAGGACCGAGTCCATGGTGCCGACCGACAGCGCGCCGATCGCCGTGCGGGTGATCTGAAGTACCTGGAGGATCCCCGTCAGGCCGGCGCCGGGACGGCCGAGCAGGGCGTCCTCGGGCACCCGCGTGCCGCGGAAGGTGATGCCGCTGAGGTCGTGGCCGCGCAGGCCCACCGTCTTCACGAAGGGGTGGTTGTCCCAACTCCCCGCGTCCAGCTGCTCCTTGTCGAGCAGCAGCAGGGACTGGCCCAGGCCCTCGACGGTGGCGTAGACGGTGACGAAGCGGCCGCGGGTGGCGTTGCCGACCGGCCATTTCTCACCGGTCAGGATGAACGTGTCGCCGTCCCGGGCCGCCGAGGTCTCGTTGGTGCCCAGGTCGCTGCCGTGGTCCGGCTCGGAGACGGCGAAGCAGGCGAGAGAGCCGTCGAGCATGCCGCGGGCCACCCGCGCACGCTGCTCCTCGGTACCCCACAGCCACACCGAGTTGACGCCGAGCAGCGCCGAGCCGAACATCACCGACACGGTCAGGTTGCGCCGGGCCAGCACCCGCGTCAGCAGGGCCAGTTGCTCCAGGTTGCGCAGCCCGCCGCCGAACTCCTCCGGCACGAGGTACTGCGCGAACCCCCAGGACCGGATCAGCTCCACCGCGTCGGGCGGCAGGGCGTCGTTCTCCTCGTGGGCGACGATCTCCGCGTAGCTGAACGGGCCGTCGGCGGCGTCCGGGTCGCCGAGTGCCCGGTCGAGGTCCGCCGCCAGGGCGTAGGACGGGCGGTCGAAGGCGCCGGTCATGCCGCGGGAGCCTCGGCGCCGTACCGGGCGAAGAGAGCGTCGAGCTCCTCCACGTCGGGCGTGTGCGCGCGGCCCTCGGCCACCTCGCCGGCGACGAACTCGACGATGTCGCTGACGCGCTGGAGCTGCATGGCCTCCTCAGGGGTCAACGGCCGCAGGCCGTACAGGTCCTCGAGGTTGTAGCCGAGTTCCGCGAGCACGAGGGAGTGGAAGCCGAGATCGCCGATCAGACGGTCGTCCGGTGCCACCTGGTCGACCTTGCGCGGCGCGATCAGCTTGACCATTCCGCACACCACGCGGGTCACGCCGTCGGCCTCGACAGCGGCAGGAGTGTGAGTCATGGCCCCGACCGTAGGCCCGCGTGATCACAGGTCCCAGGCAATGCACCCGGCAAGCGCACGGCAACTCCGCGCCCCACGTGGGACCTTGTGGGGAAACTGCCGCCTCGCTGCCTGGCTGTGGCCGTGGGCTCGGGTGAGGGTGAACGGCATGAGTACACACAGCGTCTCCCCCCGTGCCGACTGGATCGGTGCCCGTTTCGCCGTCGGGCGGCCCCGGCTGCGGCTGCTCTGTCTGCCGCAGGCGGGCGGCAGTGCGGCCACCTTCGGCGCGTGGCGCCCCCATCTGCCCGACGGGGCGGAAGTCGCCGCGGTGGAGCTGCCAGGACGCGGCGCCCGCATGGGGGAACCGATGCCGTCGGCCTGGGGTCCGCTCATCGAGGCGGTACTGGACGGCATCCGGGCCGAACTGGCCGTGCCGTACGCGCTGTTCGGGCACAGCTTCGGGGGGACGCTGGCGTACGAGCTGACGCTGCGGATCGAGCGGGAGGGGCTGCGCCCGCCGAGCGCTCTGGTGTGCTCAGCGGCCCGTGCGCCGCATCTGCCGCTCGGGCGGGAGGCCGTCGCGGGCGCCACCGACGAGGAGTTGGCCGACTGGCTCAGGAGCGGCGACGGCCTGCCGTCCGAACTGCTCGCCTTCCCGGACTTCCTGCGCGAAGTGCTGCGCGCGGTACGGGCGGACCTGGCCCTCGCGGAGAGCCACCGCATCCCGCAGCCCGTCCCGGTGAGCTGTCCGCTGCTCACGCTCGCCGGAGAGCAGGACGAGGTGGCCACCGTGGCCCAGGTCGAGCCCTGGGCGGCGTACGCGTCGGGCGCGTACCGAATGCAAGTCCTGCCTGGGGGGCACGCCTTCCCGCGGACGCACCCCCGTCAGACGATGTCAGCCGTTTTCGAGGGGCTGACCGGCGTCGGCGCGTTCCCCGGTGAGGGTGACGGGCAGGGCTGACATCCCGCTGAGGAAGTTGGAGTACACCTGGCGCGGCTCGCCGGCCGGCTCGGCGACCGCGACGAGGTCCTTCAGGCTCTCCAGCAGGGCGGACAGTTCGGCCCGCGCCAGGAACGCGCCGAGGCAGAAGTGCGGGCCGTACGCGAACGACAGGTGCTTGTTGGGCGAGCGGGACAGGTCGAAGTCGTCCGGCCGGTCGAAGACCGACTCGTCACGGTTGGCGGAGGCCGGCCAGACGGTGACGATGTCCCCCGCCTCCACGAACTGCTCGCCCAGCAGCACGTCCTGGGTCGCGGTACGGCCGCTGTGCAGGGCCGGAGTGGTCCAGCGCAGCACCTCCTCGACCGCCGAGGAGACGTCGGCGCGGCCCGACTTGAGGGCCTGCCACTGCTCCGGGTGGTGCATCAGGGCGTGCAGACCGCCGATCATGGCGAATCGGGTCGTCTCGTGGCCGCCCATGATGATGCTGTAGCAGTTGAAGACGATCTCCTCGTGCGTCAGCGGCCTGCCGTCGATCTCCCGGGTCACCAGCAGGCTGACCACGTCGTCGTACGGCTTCTTGCGGCGCTGCTCGGCCAGTTCCGAGAAGTACAGCAGCAGGCCGTTGCGCGAGGCCCAGGTCGCCTCCTCGGTGGGGGCGCCGTCCGCCGAGGACAGCGCGGTCGAGGTGAGGTCGATGATGTGCCCGCGCTCCTCGGCCGGGACGCCCAGCAGGTCGCAGATGGCGGCGAGCGGGATGTGCGCGGCGACGTCGGCGGCGAAGTCCACCTCGCCGCGCTCCACGGCGCGGGCGACGAGGTCGCGGGTGCCGCGCCGCACGCTGTCCACCACGACGTGCAGGGAGCGCGGGGAGAACGGTTTGAGCAGGGCGCTGCGCAGCGACTGGTGCGGACGGCCGTCGGTGACCGCGAGCATCTTCCCGGCCGCCGAGTCGCCGCCCGCGAGCAGCGTGTCGAGCACGTTGCCGCGCTCCGAGGTGTACGTCTCGCTGTCGCCCAGGACCCCGGCGACCTCGGCGTACCCGCTGACCACCCAGAAGCCGGGGCGCCCGTCGGCCTCGGGCTGCCAGTGCACCGGGGCCTCGGCGCGCAGCCGCCGCCACACCGGACCCAGGTCGTGGTGGGCGTGGAGCAGCGGGTCGGCGAAGTCCAGGGCCTCGACGGGGCCCGCGTCGAGCAGGGGGGACAGGGTCATGACCGCTCCCCCGCGTCCAGTGCCTTGGTCGGGCCGGGGAAGAACGCGGTGGTGGCGCCCGCCGTCTCGGCGCCGTCGACCACGAACTGCTGGCCCGAGACGAACGACGCCTGCGGGGAGGCCAGGAAGTAGAAGGCGTCCGCGATCTCCTCGGGGAGCGCGTGCCTGCGGGCCGGGATGCGCTCGTTGACCTCGGCGAGCATCTCGTCGGTGTACTCGGCGCGCTGCATGGGCGTCAGGACGGCGCCGGGCGCCACGCACGCGGTGCGGATCAGCGGGCTCAGCTCGACGGCGAACGTCTGGCACAGTGAGGCGACCCCCGCCTTGCTGGCGTTGTAGTCGGCGTACAGCGGGTAGCCGCGGGAGCCGTTGACGGATGCCGTCGCCAGCAGCACTCCCTCGCCCTGGCGCAGCATGTGGGGTACCGCGTGCCGCCACAGGGCCAGGACGCCCATCAGGTTGACGTCCAGGGTGCGCCGGGCCTCGGCCTCGGTGAGTTCCAGGATGCCGTGCCGGACGCTGATGCCGGCGTTGGCGATGACGACGTCGATCCGGCCGCGCTCGGCGTGCACCCGGTCGACGGCCTCCTGGACGCCCGACCAGTCGGCGACGTCCAGCTCGGTCCAGTGGACCGCGCCCCCGCCCTCACGCGGGCCGTCCGGCGTGCTCGCGGGCGGCGGTTGACGGTCGAGGTTGATGACGTGGTCGCCCGAGCGGGCGAATCGCTCGGCCGTGGCGTGGCCGATGCCGCTCGACGCGCCGGACACGATGACGGTACGCATGGTGTGCTGCTGCCTCTCCTGGGGATGTGCCGACAGGCTCTCGGGCTCAGACGATGACGCGGGGGTGCTGGAGGGCGTAGCCGCTGTGATTGCGGCGCAGGCTCCGGCTGACGGTGAGCTTCTTGAGCCAGCGATCGGTGCCGTCGTAGCGCGGGGTGAAGCCGCGCCGGCCGTGCACGGCGCGGTAGTTGTCCACCACGAGCAGCGAGCCGGGGCCCACCGCGATGTCCTGCTGCACCCGCCACAGCTCGTCCATCAGCCGGTCCAGCGCGCCCGCGGCCTCGCTGTCGCCGGAGGCGACCCGCATGAAGGGCCGGTCGATGCGCAGATACGGGTTGAGCCGGTCGCCGAAGAGGACGGCGGTGGGCACCGGGCGCTCCGCCATCTCGTACAGCCTGGGCAGCGCGGGATGACCGGGGTCGTCGGTCTCCAGCTGCCGGATGTGCTCGCTGTCGGGCAGGATGAGGAAGCGCTCCTCGGCGAGCACCGTCCGGTCCTCCTCGCTCAGGTGCACATCGCGCACGGACGCCACGATGGTCGGCACCCGGTCCCGGTTGCGCAGCCCGAACAGCAGCAGATGGTCGCAGCGGCCCGGGTGGAAGCCGTCCTCGGTGTGGAACTCCAGCAGGCTCTCGCTCCCGTAGCCGCTCTGGCGGTGCTCGTCACCGCGGACCGGCAGGATGTTCTGGATGATGCGGCCCTCCTGGAGGGTCACCCAGCCGAACGGGTCGCCCAGCACCATCCCGCACAGCGCCAGCCACAGTTCCTGCTCAAGGGCGATGTCACTGCGGATGGCCTCGCGCCAGTGGCCGGGGGTGGGACCCAGTGCGGCGTCGTCCACCGGGAAGCCGTGCACCAGGCAGGCGGCGCCGCGCTCGGTGCGGCGGTAGGACAGCAGGAAGGCGCGCAGTCCGGCGGGCAGCAGGTCCTCCACCGGGTGGTCCCGGTCGTAGAAGTCCGGCAGATCGGGCGAGACCCCGGTGTCGGCGAGCTTGGCCGCCACGGCGCGCAGTTCGGCGACCTCGTCGGAGTCCAGGACGTATTCGAGCGGGGTGTCCAGACCCGCCGGGGCCTCCCGGTGGGAGGTGTCGACGTCGGGCTGGCTGGTTGTTGTCATGTCGGTGTCCTCCACCGGGTCGTGACCGTGCGGGTCGTCGGGCGTTCGGTCCTGTGCGGCCCGCGCAGCGCTTGCACGCTGCCGGGCCGCGTGGTGGTGCCCTTCCGGACCGGCCGAGCAGGGTCCCGGCCGTGCTGGTCCAGCGGTAATGCGGTGATGCGGCAGGGTCAGGCGGGTTCCTGCCAGTCGGCGGCGAACGCGTCGAGTTCGGCCGGGTCCAGGGTGATCAGCGGCTCGTCAGGGTCCTCGGCGTCGGTCGCGTCCGGGGACTCGGCGACGTCCTTCACCGCGGCCGCGAGGGCCGCCGCGGTCTTGTGGCTGAACACGTCGCGCGGGGAGATGTCCAGGCCCTGCGCGTGGGCCAGCGTGACGAGCCGGATCGAGGTGATCGAGTCGCCGCCGAGGTCGAAGAAGCTGTCGTCGATGCCGACCCGCTCCACCTCCAGCGCCTCGGCGAACAGCGCGCACACCAGTTCCTCGCGGGGAGTGCGCGGTGCCCGGCTGTCGCGGACGCCGGAGAAGTCGGGCGCGGGCAGGGCGCCGCGGTCGAGCTTGCCGCTCGCGGTGACGGGCAGCCGGTCGAGGACGACGACGGCCGCGGGCACCATGTGGTCGGGCAGCGCCGCCGCGACCCGCCCCCGCAGCGCCGCGGGCTCCAGAACCGCGCCCGCCGCCGGAGCCGCGTAACCCACCAACTGCCGTACGCCGGGCCGGTCCTCGCGGACGACCACCACCGCCTGCGCCACCGCCGGATCGGCCGCCAGGACCGCCTCGATCTCACCCGGCTCGATCCGGAACCCGCGCACCTTGACCTGATCGTCGGCGCGCCCCAGGTATTCGAGCGTGCCGTCCGCGGTGCGCCGGGCCACGTCACCGGTGCGGTACATCCGGGCCCCGGGCGGGCCGAACGGGTCGGCCACGAAGCGCTCCGCGGTCAGGGCGGCCCGGCGCAGATAGCCGCGCGCGAGACCGTCGCCCGCGAGATACAGCTCGCCCCGCGCGCCCACCGGGACCGGCCGCAGCGCGCCGTCCATCAGGTACACCCGGGCGCCCGCGACCGGGTCGCCGAGCGGCGGGCTCGTCCGGCCCGCGAGCGGCCGGCTCATCGTCCCCATCACGGTGGCCTCGGTCGGCCCGTAGGCGTTGACCATGCGGCGCCCGGCCGACCAGCGTTCCACCAGGTCCGGCGGGCACGCCTCGCCGCCGACGACGAGGGTGACCCCGTCCGGCAGCGCGCCCTCGGCCAGCACCGCAAGCGAGGACGGCGGCAGCAGCAGCGTCGTCACGCCGTACCGGGCCACCGTGTCCGCCAGCGCCGGGCCCGGCAGCAGTTCGTCGCCCGGGGCGGTGACCACGCTCGCGCCGGTGAGCAGACCGGTCGCCAGCTCCCACACCGAGGCGTCGAAGCTCGGCGAGGCGAACAGCAGCACCCGCTCGTCCGGGCGCAGGGCGAGCCCCGCGCGCTGCTGGGCGACCAGAGCGGCGATGCCGGTGTGGGGCACCAGTACGCCCTTGGGGCGGCCGGTGGACCCGGAGGTGTGGATGACATAGGCCGGGTGCTCCGGCCGCAGCGGCACAGTGCGGTCGGCGTCGGTCAACCGCTCGTCGCTGAACTGGAGTTCTTCGAGGTCGGCCAGGCTCAGGAGGCGCTCGGGCCCCTCGGGCAGCCCGTGCTCCTCGCCGGTGGTCAGGACGAGGGTGGGACGCGCGTCGTCGAGCAGGTACCGCAGCCGCTCCGGCGGGTACTTCAGGTCCACCGGCAGATAGGCGGCACCGGCCTTGAGCACGGCCAGTACGGCGGTGACCGACAGGGCCGACTTCGGGATCGCGACCGCGACGAGGTCCTCGGGACCCACGCCCCGGGCCACCAGCGCACGGGCCAGCCGGTTGGTGCGCGCGTCGAGTTCGCCGTAACTCAACTCGACCTGTCCGTCGTACACGGCGACGGCATCGGGCCGTGCCCGCACCTGCTCGGCGAACAGCTCGGGCAACGTCACCGGCCCACCGTCGTACGCCGGTCCGGCCATCAGCCCGAGGAGCTGTCCGCGCTCCTCCTCCGAGAGCAGGTCCAGGCGCCCGAGGGGAACGGCCGGGTCGGCGGCGAAGCCGTCCAGGATGCGGCGGACCCGGGCCAGCAGCGCCGCGCCCGCCTCGGGGGTGAACAGGTCGGCGCGGTAGCTGAGTTCGAGGCTCAGCCGCTCGCCCGGCACCACCACCAGGTTCAGCGGGTAGTGGGAGGCGCCGGCGACCGGCTCCTCGTCGAGGGAGATCCGCAGGCCCGGCACCTGCCGCTGTACGGCCTCCCCGTCGAGCGGGGTGTTCGCGAAGTCGACGACGGTGTCGAAGAGTTCGCCGAGTCCGAGCGCGCGCTGCACCCGGGTGAGGCCCAGGTGCTGGTACGGGCGCAGTTCGGCCTGCTGGAGCTGGAGGTCGGCGAGCAGCCGGTCCAGCGGCCGGGCGGGATCGAGCCGTACCCGGACCGGGACGGTGTTCATCAGCAGGCCGATGATGTCCTCGGCGCCCGGCAGTTCGGCCGGCCTCGCGGCGGTGGTCGCGCCGAACACGACGTCGTCGCGGCCCAGGAGGGCGCCGAGGGCCACCGCCCAGGCGCCCTGCACCACGGTGCTGAGGGTCAGGCCAGCGCCGCGCGCCGCGGCGGTGAGGGCCGCGCTCTGTTCGGTGTCGAGGATGTCGGTCACCAGGTGGGGCACGGTCGCGGTGGCGGCCTCGGCGTCCGGTGCCACGAGCGTCGGCTCGTCGACCCCGGCCAGCGCCTCGGTCCAGACGGCCGCCGCCTTCTCCTCGTCGTGGCCGCCGAGCCAGCGCATGAAGTCGGTGAACTGCACCGGCCGCGGGCCCGCGGCGGCTCCGCCGCGGGCGTAACCGGCGAACAGGTCGCGGAAGAACAGCGGCAGCGACCAGCCGTCCAGCAGCCCGTGGTGGTACGACACCAGCAGCACATGGTCGTCTGCCGCGAGCCGGACCAGGGTGGCGCGCAGCAGCGGCGGCTTCGCCAGGTCGAAGCGGCGCACCCGCTCGTCGGCCAGCAGCTCGGCCAGCCGCCGACGGCGCCCCTCCTCGTCCAGGGCCGAGAGGTCCAGCTCCCGCCACGGCACGCGCACCCGCTCGTGGACCAGCTGGACGGTGCGTCCGGAGGCGGGTGTCACGAAGGAGACGCGCAGTGCCGCGTGGCGGGCGCAGACCGCGTCGAGGGCGGTGCGCATGACGTCCGCCGAGAGCGCGCCGCGGAGTCTGAGCGGGGCCTGGGCGGTGTAGACGTCCACGCCGTCGCTGGCCAGCATGGCGTGGAAGTGCATGCCCTGCTGCAGTGGCGTGAGCGGCAGCACGTCGGTGAACCGGAGCCCGGCCGCGTCGAGTTCGGTTTGTTCGGCCGCGGTCAGTTCGAGCACGGGACCGGTGGCCGGAGCCGAAGCGGAGGGCTGCTCAGCGACCTCCTCGGCCGCTTCGGCGAGCCCGGCGACGGTCCGGTGGACGAAGATGTCCCGGACACCGACGGCCAGGCCCTCCCGGTGGGCGCGCGCGGCGGCCTGCATGGCGGTGATGGAGTCGCCGCCGAGGTCGAAGAAGCTGTCGTCGACGCCGATCCGCTCCACACCGAGCACCTCGGTGAACACCGCGTGCAGAATCCGCTCCCGCTCGGTCTCCGGCGCCCGGTGGGCACCGGCTGCCTTGAACCGCGGGTCGGGCAGGGCCCGGCGGTCCACCTTCCCGTTGGGGGTGAGCGCGAAGGTGTCCACGACCATCACCAGCGCCGGGACCATGTAGGCGGGCAGCCGCCGCGCGACCGCCTCGCGCAGCTCCTCGGGCCGGATCCGGGCACCGGGCGCGGGACGGACGTACCCCACGATGCGCCGCCCGCCCTTGTCGTCCGCCGGAGCCGCCGCCACCGCCTGCGCCACGGCCGGGTCGGCCGCCAACGCCGCCTCGATCTCGCCGAGTTCGATGCGGTGACCGCGCACCTTGACCTGGAAGTCCGACCGGCCGATGTACTCCACGGCCCCGTCCGGACCACGTCGGCCCAGGTCACCGGTGCGGTACATGCGGGCACCCGGTGCGCCGAACACATCGGCCACGAACCGTTCCGCCGTCAGGCCCGGCCGGTCCAGATAGCCGCGGGCCACCCCGGATCCGGCGATGTACAGCTCGCCGACGGCCCCGTCGGGCACCGGGCGCAGGAAGGCGTCGAGGAGGTACACGCGAGCGTTGTCGGCGGGTACGCCGATGGCCGGGCGGGAGCCGGGTGCGCCCTGCCAGTGCATGGCGTCGACGGTGCACTCGGCGGGGCCGTAGAGGTTGTACACCGACAGGCCGGGCACGCCCAGCAGTTCGCTCCACAGGTCCTCGCCGGCCTCCTCGCCGCCGAGCGCGAGCACCCGGGGCCGCCGCCCCGGCGTCTCGAACAGCCCGGCCGCGAGCATCTGGCGGGCGACGGACGGTGTGGTGTCCACGACGTCCACTTCCGCGTCCGCCACATGCGCGACGAGGGCCACGGCGTCACGGCGGACGGTGTCGTCGACCAGGTCGAGTTCATGGCCCGCGACCATCCACAGCAGCTGGCTCCAGGAGGCGTCGAAGCCCAGGGAGTTGGTGAGCGCCGCGCGCAGCGGCCGCCCGCCCGCGCGCTCCCGCTCCGGGTCGAAGAAGTTCGCCCGGTGGCTGTGGAACATGTTGACCAGGTTGCGGTGCTCGACGGCCACGCCCTTGGGCCGGCCGGTGGAGCCGGAGGTGTGGATGACGTAGGCCAGATGTGCGGGCAGCAGCGGGGCCGTGCGGTCCGCGTCGGTGAGGTCCGCCGCCTCCTCGGGCAGGTCCGTCCCGTCGAGCGGCAGGACCGGCACCGTGTCGGGCAGTTCGGTCTTGGCGGTGGCCAGGACGACGACGGGGTCGGTCTCAGCGCACAAGGCGGCGATCCGCTCCGCCGGGTGCTCGGTGTCGACCGGCAGATAGGCGGCGCCCGACTTCAGTACGGCCAGGATCGCCACCACCGCGTCGGTGGTCCTGGGCAGGGCGACGCCGACGAGCCTGTCAGGTCCGGCGCCGCGGGCGACGAGCAGCCGGGCGAGCCGGTTGGCCTCGGCGTTGAGCTGGGCGAACGTCAGCCGCCGGGTGCCGTCGCCGACGGCGACCGCGGCCGGTGTCGCCCGCACCTGCGCCTCGAACACCTCGGGCAGGGTCCGGCTCGCGTGGACGAAGATACGGCCGCGGGAGGTCTGTACGATCGCGTGCCGCTCGGCGTCCGTGAGCGCGGGCAGCCGACCGGCGGGCTCCTCGGGCCGCTCGGCGATGTCGCGCAGTACCGCGCACAGCCTGCGCAGGATGTCGGTGGCCTGCGCCGCGGGGACGGCGTCCTCGCGGTGGTTGAGCTCGAAGCGGAGCCGTTCGCCCGGGTGGACGGCCAGGCTCAGCGGGTAGTGGGTGCCCTCGAAGGCGTCCTCCACGGCGTCCCGCATCAGCGTGACCGCGAGCCCGGGGACCTCGGCGCCGCGCACGACGCCGTCGACGGGGACGTTCTCGAAGGCGACCGTGGTGTCGAAGAGTTCGGGGACGCCGACCGCGCGGTGGATGTCGGCGAGGCCCAGGTAGTCGTGACGGGCCTGCGCCGCCTGCTCGGCCTGGACGCGGGCCAGCAGCCGGGCGATGGGCTCGGCGGGGTCGACCCGGACCCGCGCGGGCACCGTGTTCATCATCAGCCCGACCATGCGCTCGGCGCCGGGCAGTTGAGGCGGGCGCCCGGCGACCGTGTTGCCGTAGACGACGTCCGGCTGCCCGGTCAGCACCGTCAGCAGCAGCGCCCACCCGCCCTGGACCACGGTGTTGAGGGTGAGGTCGTGGGCGCGGGCCATGGTGGTGAGGCGGGCGGTGTCCGTCTCGGTCAGCTCGGCGATCACGCGCCGCTGCCCCGGAGCCTGCGGTCCGGCCGTGCCGCGCGCCACCAGCGTCGGGCCGTCCAGGCCGGCCAGCGCGGACCGCCAGGCCTGCGCCGCCGCCTCCCGGTCCTGCTCCGCGAGCCAGCCGAGGTAGTCCCCGAACCCTACGGCCGGTTCCAGGGCGTCGGCGGACCCGCCGTCCCGGTAGAGGCGAAACAGGTCGGCGAGGACCAGCGGCAGGGACCAGCCGTCCAGCACGATGTGATGGTTGGTCAGCACCAGGACATGCCGCTCCGGGGCGAGCCGGATCAGCGTGAACCTCAGCAGCGGCGGCTTGGCCAGGTCGAAGCGGCGCGCCCGGTCCTCGGCCAGCAGCCGGGCGAGGCGCACCCGGCGCTCCTCGGCGTCGAAGCCGCTCAGGTCGGCCTCTTCCCAGGCGGGCTCGACCGACTTCGCGACGGCCTGCACGGTCTCGCCCGAGCGGCGCCGCAGGAACCCGGCCCGCAGGGCGGCATGCCGGTCCGGCAGAGCCTGGCAGGAGCGGCGCAGTACGTCCTTGTCGAGCGGGCCGACCAGCTCCAGCGGCGTCTGGACGACGTAGAAGTCCACCTGCTCGCCGCTGTCCTGCGGCTCCTCGTACAGCGCGTGGAAGAGGATGCCCTGCTGAAGCGGGGTGAGCGGCAGCACGGCTTCCAGGGATGTCTGTCTCACAGTGTTGTCTCCCACTGGGCTTCGAGCTCGTCGAGTTCGTCCGCGTCCAGCCGCACGAGTTCCTCGGCACGGCGCGGCGCGGTCTGCGGTACGGCGTCCCGGGCCACGTCGGCGAGCCGGGCGACGGTCTTGTGGACGAACACGTCCTGAGCGGTGAGGTCGAGCCCGGCCTCATGAGCACGGGCTGCCGTCTGCATGGCGACGACCGAGTCGCCGCCGAGGTCGAAGAAGCTGTCGTCGACGCCGATCCGGTCCAGGCCGAGGACCTCGGTGAACACGGCGTGCAGGATGCGCTCCCGCTCCGATTCCGGTGCCCGGTAGGCGCTCGCGGCCTGGAAGAGCGGTGCGGGCAGGGCCTTGAGGTCCAGCTTGCCGCTGGGGGTGCGCGGGAAGGCGTCGAGCACGGTCACGGCCGCCGGGACCATGTAGCCCGGCAGCAGCTCGGCGGCGAACTCCCGCAGCGCGGCGGGCTCCGGCTCGAACACGCCGGGCGCGGGCACGACGTACGCGGCCAGCTGCTTGCGCCCCGGCTGGTCCTCGCGGACCGTCACCACGGCCCCGGCGACGCCGGGCGCCCGGGTGAGGACGTCCTCGACCTCGCCCAGCTCGATACGGAACCCGCGCACCTTGACCTGGCTGTCGGCGCGGCCCAGATAGACCAGTTCACCGTCGGGCGTGCAGCGCGCCAGGTCGCCGGTGCGGTACATCCGCGCGCCGGGTGCGCCGAAGGGGTCGGCGACGAACCGTTCCGCGGTGGTGCCGGGACGGCCGAGATAACCGCGGGCGAGTCCGTCGCCGCTCAGGTAGACCTCGCCCGCCACCCCGGGCGGCACCGGCCGCAGCGCCGCGTCCAGCAGCCTGATCCGGGTGCCGGGGGTCGCATACCCCATGGGCGGTACGGTGCGGCCGGACAGAGCGGCGCTCTGGGTGGCGATGACCGTCGACTCGGTGGGGCCGTAGGCGTTGACCATGTGGCGGCCCGGGGACCAGCGCTCGACCAGTTCCGGGGCGCATGCCTCGGCGCCCACCACCAGGTTGATGCCCGGCGGCAGACCGTCCGGCGGTACGGCCGTCAGCGCCGAGGGGGCCAACAGCAGGCAGTCGACGCCGAGTTCGGCCACCAGGGCGGCCAGCGGCGGGCCCGGCGTCAGCCGTTCCGCGGGCGCGACCACCGCGGCGGCCCCGGTGAGCAGCGCCACGCACAGCTCCCACACCGAGGCGTCGAAACTCGGCGACGCGAACTGGAGCACCCGGCTGTCCGGGGTCAGGCGCAGCAGGTCCCGCTGATGCCGGAGGAGGGCGGCGAGGCCGGTGTGGGTGACGACGACGCCCTTGGGGCGGCCGGTCGAGCCGGAGGTGTAGATGACGTAGGCGGGGTGGCCGGGGTGCAGCGGCTCGCGGCGGTCGTGGTCGTGCAGGTCGGTGTCGGGGCGGCCGTCCACGACCGCGGCGTCGTCCACGTGGAGTCGCTCGACTCCCGGGGCCGGCGTCGGGTCGTCGGTGTCGCGCATGGTCAGCACCAGCAGGGGGCGGGTGTCGGTGAGCATGTCGGTGATCCGGGCCCGCGGGTAGTCGAGGTCCACCGGCAGATAGGCGGCTCCCGACTTCAGTACGGCGACGACGGCCGTCAGTTGGGCGGTGCCGCGCGGCAACGCGACGGCCACCAGTGTCTCGGGCCCGGCGCCCCGCTCCACCAGCGCGCGGGCCAACTGGTTGGCGCGCGCGTTGAGTTCGGCGTAGTCGAGCCGTCCGGTCGGGGAGAGCACCGCGCAGGCGTGCGGGGTGTTCCGGACCTGCTCCTCGAACAGCTGCGGAAAGGTCCGTGGCGCGACTCGCTCCACCTGTCCCGCCCGCCGTCCGGCGTCGAGTGCCTGCGGGCGTTCGTCCGCGGTGAGGACGTCCACCCGGGCCAGCGGCAGATCCGGCGCCGCGGCCAGGAACCGGGGCAGGAAGTCGGTGAACCGGGCCTGGTGAGCGGCGAGTTCGGCGGCGCTGTAGCGGTCGGGGTTGGCCTCGAACTCGACGCGGGCGCCCTTGCCGTCCGGGTCGGGGTGGCAGGTGATGTTGAGGTCGATGACCGGTCCCCCGGACAGGGCGGTCAGCTCCGCCTCGCGCCCGGTGAACGCCGTCTCGGAACCGGTCGGCATGATGTTGACCAGGACGCCGAAGACCTGCTCGTTCGTGCCCAACAGCCGTAGATCGCGGCGGAGTTCGTCGTAGGGGTAGCGCTGATGGGTGAGGAGTTCGCCGAGTCGCGCCGCGGTCTGCCGGACCAGGTCCCTGCGGCCCGCGGCGGGGCTGACGGACAGCCGCAGCGGGAGGGTGTTGGACAGCATGCCGGGCACGTTCCGGGAGGCGCCGAACCGTGCGGTGACCGGGACTCCGACGGTCAGGTCCTCGACCCCGGTCACCCCGTGCAGATAGGCGGCGACCGCGGTCATCATCACCACCGTCCACGGAGCGCGCGCCTCGCGGCCCGCGGTGTGCAGGGCCCGGAGTTCGCCCTGCGTCAGGTGGGTCGTGGTGGAGAGCGCCCGTTCCGCGGCGGCGGTCGGCACGCCCGGCGCGGGCGAGGCGACGTCGGGCCGGTCGGCGAAGGTGCGGTTCCAGTACTCCCGGTCCGCGGTGTAGTCGTCCGAGGCGCGGTAGTCGGCCTCCTCCGCCAGCAACTCCCGTATCCCGCCCAGCGGTTCACCGGCCGGCTCCGCGCCCGTGGTCAGCGCCTCGTAGTGCTCGGCGATCCGCCGCGAGTGCAGCATGGAGCCGTAGGCGTCGGACAGGACGTGGTGGCTGCGCTGGTACCACAGGTGACGATCGGGGCCCACGTGCATCAGCAGATGCCCGCACAGGGGGTCCTTCAACAGGTCGATCGCGGTGCTGCGGTCCCGGTCGATCAACTCCCAGGCGGCGGCGACCGGGTCGCTCTCACCGCTGAGGTCCAGCTCCCGCCAGGTCGAGCAGCCCGGCGGGAGCGGCCGCTGGTACAGGCCGTCCGGCCGCTCCACGAGCTCGACGTCCCAGGTGCCGCTCTCCGCCTCGGCCCGGCGGATCGCGTACCGCAGCAGGGCCCCGTCGAACGGTCCGCGGACCTCCATGACGGCGACCGCGTTGTAGGCCGCGTTGCCGGGCTGAAGCCGCTGCGCGTGGAACACCCCCCGCTGGGCGGCGGTGAGCGGAAGCAGGTCGCTGTCGGCGTCGGGTGAAGTCATCAAGGTCGTAACCGCTCTCGTGCACTGCGACGGCTCGACGCCCGGTCCGGCTCGGCGCTGCGGACGGGTGAGCTCGTACGGCGGATCGGGCGCGTGAACCCGGTCGATGCTGCATCTGTGGCGGCTCCCGGGACCAGGCAACCGACCGGCAATCGCTGTTGCTGGTCGAGCTGCCGCCTGACCGCCGGAGTTACCGGCGCCCTGCCTGGCGCACCCCGCGCACCGGACCGATGCTGACCACCAGGGCCTGTCCGGCGGATCGGGCCGACCGCACGTGACGGGCCCCCTCACCGGCCCCGCGCGACGTCGGTCTGATCCGCCGGACAGGCCTTACCCGCTTCCCATGAACTCCCCGAGAGGACGAGGACGTTGGCAATCCCGGACCGGGGCCTGCTCGACTGGCTGGACGAGGCGTCCGCCGAGCGTGGCCTGTACTACGCGAACCGCGACGGCGACTGGGACTTCTGGTCCTACGGCGATCTGCGCTCCCTGGTGCTCAGGACGGCGAGCGCCCTGCGCGCGCACGGTGTTGGGCCGGGGGACGCGGTGGCCCTGGTGCAGCGCTCCAGCCCGGGTTTCGTCGCCGGGTTCTTCGGCGCGCTCGCGGCCGGCGCGACCCCCTGCTCCATCGCCCCGCCCTTCGCCTTCCAGCGGGCCGACGAGTACGCCACGCACGCCGCCCACCTGCTGGCCACCGTCCGCCCCCGGGCCGTCGTCTGCGACGACGAGTCGCTGGAGCGGATCCGCAAGATCTCCGCCGACGCGGGCCTCGGTGAACCGGTCGTCTTCGACGAACTCGTCGCCGGGGCCGAGCCGCTCGCCGCGCCGCTGCCGCTCCCCGAGACCGCGCTGATCCAGTTCACCTCGGGGTCGAGCGGCTTCTCCCGCGGAGTGCGGATCTCCAACGAGGCCCTGGCCACCAACATCTCCGGGATGGGCGCCTGGCTCGGCTGCGCACCGGAGTACCCGGCGGCGAGCTGGCTGCCCGTCCACCACGACATGGGGCTCGTCGGCTTCCTGCTGAACGTCGTCGTCACCGGCTTCGACGGGTTCATGTTCCAGCCCGACGATTTCATCCGCTCGCCGCTGAACTACCTGCGCTGCCTCAGCGACCGGCGCATCGTGATGACGGCCATGCCCAACTTCGGCCTGTCGTACATCCTTCGCCGGGTGCGGCCCGCCGATCTCGACGGGCTCAGCTTCGACGCGATGCGGGCCGTCATCATCGGCGCGGAGCGCGTCGACCCGCGGGTGCTGGACGACTTCCACGCGCTGCTCGGGCCGCACGGCCTCGACCGCGGCGCGCTGGTCCCGGCGTACGGCAGCGCGGAGGCCACCCTCGCGGTGACCGGGCTGCCGCCCGGGGAGGGCTGGACCACGGGCCGGCCGGACGCCGGGCACGCGGCGTCCCTGGCGGGCACCGAGGTGGTCGGCTGCGGCCGTCCGCTGGCGGGCCGGACGGTGACGGTCGTGGATGAGGACGGCGAGGCGCTGCCGGACGGTCAGGTCGGCGAGATCATCGTCAAGGGGGTGTCCCTGACGAGCGGGTACGTCGGTGACGCGGGCTCCGCCTCCGGGACGAGCATCGGGGAGAGCGGGCTGCACACCGGTGACGCCGGATTCCTGCGCGAGGGGCAGCTGTTCGTGATCGGCAGGCTGGGTGACGGTCTGAAGGTGAGCGGCAAGATGGTCTTCGCCGAGAGCCTGGAGACCCTGCTGCACCAGCGGGGCATCCCCGAGCGCCGGGTCGCCGTCCTGCTCGGCGTCCGCGACGGCACGCCGACCGGCGTGGCCCTGTTCGCCGGGGGCCGGCCGGAGTGGCGGGGCATCGCCCACGAGGTCCTCGCCGAGTGGCTCGGGGACGCCGAGCTGCTCTCCATCGAGGTCCCCCGCGGCGGCATCGCGGTCACCTCCAGCGGAAAGCCGCGGCGCCGTGTCCTGTGGCAGGAGATGTGCGCGGGCTCGTTCCCCGCGGAGCCGCGTCCGCTCACGGCGGACTGAAGGCCGTACGGCAACGGCCCGGCGTCTCTGGGACGCCGGGCCGTTTCTGTGCCTCGGGGGTTCAGCGGGCCGCCGGTGTTCAGCGGGTCGACACCATGGTCTCGGGGCGCACCAGGTTCTCGGCGAGCAGCAGCTCCTTCACCCGCTCGGTCAGCAGGCCCAGTTGCCGCAGTACGTGCACGACCTGCTGGAAGAGCAGCTGCCGGTAGGTGGCCATCATCGGGTTGGTGCGGGCGAAGCGCAGGCCCTTGTCCACGTCCAGCTCCATGCGCTCCCAGACCTCGCGGAGCATGAACCGGGTCGACATCAGCCGGATGGACTCCATCAGGAAGTCCTCGCGCTCCTTCAGCTCGGCCGACATCGCGTCCTGGTACATGCCGGTCAGCATGGTGACACCGAAGGCGATGTGCCGGGCCTCGTCGGCCGCGACCATCTTGGTGATCTGCCGGATCAGCGGGTCGCCGAAGCCGCTGCTCGCCAGCCGCAGCCCGGTGATCGCAAGGCCCTCCATCACCACCTGCATGCCGAGGTAGACGATGTCCCACCGCGACTCCGACAGCACGTCGTGCAGCAGGGTGCCGAGGCCGGGGTTGACCGGGTAGACGGTGCCCAGCTTCTCGTCCATGTACTTCGCGAACGCCTCGACGTGCCGGGCCTCGTCGGCCACCTGGGAAGCGGCGTAGGTCTTGGCGTCCATGTCGGGCACGGTCTCCACCAGCCGGGCCGTGGTCACCAGCGCGCCCTGCTCACCGTGCAGGAACTGGCTGCACATCCACGCCTGGTACTCCCAGCGGAACTGGGTGAGCAGCTCGCGCGGCACCGGACTGCCCTCGCCGACGACGAAGCCGGCCAGCCGCGCGCCGTTCTCCTCCGTCAGCTCCGCACCGAAGCGGACGTCGTGGTCCCAGTCGATGTCGGTCGTGGCGTTCCACTGCGACGCCTTGTTCTTCTCGTACAGGCTCCACACCCGGCTGTCACGCTTGCCGTAGTCCCAGTTCAGGCAGGCGGTGGTGAGTGATTCCACCTGCATCAGGTCCGCCTTCGCGGCGTCCAGTGTGAAGAAGGTCGGGTCGGCTGCCTCGTCGGGAACGGCGGTCATCGGAACTGCGATCTCCTCGGGCAACGGGCACAGGGCGGGAAGGTCGGGGCCGATCCTCGCCGTGTTCTCCCGCCGCGCTCCAGGCATACGCCGGGCAACTGGGCGGCAGCACGATTGCCGGTCGCCATGCCTGGTCCGCGGTGCGGTGTGCGGCCACGCTGGGCGGCGCCGGCCGGGCGTGCCCGTTGGCGAACGAATCCGAACGAAGAACCGAGAGGGGAGGGGCGGAATGCGAACCGATGCCGCCGCACGACCCCATTCCTCCGCGCAGACCTCGACGCGCGGCCAGGACAGTCCCTGGATCGTCGGCCGGGTGACCCCGCCCAGCGCCCGCCTGCGCCTGATCTGCCTGCCACAAGCGGGCGGCAGCGCGGGCTCGTTCGCCCCGTGGCGGCTGGCCCCGCCGTCCGACGTCGAACTCGCGACGGTGGAACTGCCCGGTCGTGGAGTGCGCAGCGCGGAACCGCTGCCGGACACCCTCGAAGCCCTGGCCGACGCCGTGCTCGACGGCGTCGCGGCCGAACTCCGGACCCCGTACGCGGTCTTCGGCCACAGCTTCGGCGCGCTGCTCGCCCACCGGATCACCGTGCGGGCCGGCGAGCGCGGACTGCCCTCGCCGCGGGCCCTGTTCGTCTCCGCGTCCCGGGCACCGCACATCCCGGTGCCGGCCCGCATCGCCGACCGGGACGACGAGGGTCTGCTGCGCTGGCTGGCGGGGTTCGGCGGGTTCCCGCCGGAACTGCGGGCGTACCCCGCCTACTTGAGCTACGCCCTGCGCACCGTCCGCCGGGACCTCGCCCTGACGGAGCGGTATCTGACGGACGGACCGGTGCCGGTCGACTGCCCCGTGCACATCCTCGGCGGCAGCGACGACCCGCTGGTGAGCGCGGACCAGCTGGCCCACTGGCGTGCCTGCGCCCCGGCCGGACACAGCCTCCGGCAGCTGCCGGGCGGCCATGACTATCTCTTCACCGGCGCCCCGGCCGTGCTCGACGTCATCACGGCGGCGCTGCGCTGACGGCCGCCGGTGCCACGGACCGCGGAGCCCCTCGACCGGGCGCCCACACCTGGGAGTTGTGAAGGTTGAACGATCTGACCGGCATCACCGTGATCGAGGCGGACGGCGAGGACCTGGGGTCCTTCACGCACCGGCACGCCAAGACCGTCGACGAGGAACTCGCGCGCACCGGCGCCGTCCTGGTCCGGGATGCGGCCGCCGACGGTGCCGACACCTTCCGGCGGGCCCTGGACGGGCTGGGGTTCGCACCCCTGGACTACACCGAGCGGTCCACGCCGCGCAGCGAGGTCGGCGACGGGGTCTTCACCTCCACCGAGTACCCGGCCCGCGAGGCGATCCCCCAGCACTGCGAGTCGTCGTACGCGGGCGCGTGGCCGGGCCGGGTGGGCTTCTTCTGCGCCACCCCGCCCCTGACCGGCGGAGCCACCCCGATCGCGGACGTGGCGCGGGTGCTGTCGGACATCCCGGCCGAGGTGGTCCGGGCCGTGGAGAGCCGGGGGCTGCGCTATGTGCGCAACTACGGCAGCGGCGTCGGCCTCGACTGGCGCGAGGCCTTCCAGACCGACAGCCGCGAGGAGGTGGACCGGTTCTGCGCGGCGGGCGGTCTGGAGTGGACGTGGGTCGAGGACGACGGACTGCGTACGGTCCGCCGGGCACCCGCGCTCGTGGCGCACCCGCGCACCGGGCAGCAGATCTGGTTCAACCACCTGCTGCTGTTCCACCAGTCGTCCCTGCCGGGCAGCCTGCGTACCGACCTGGTGGCCCTGTTCGGGGCGGACGGGCTGCCCAACGACGTGCTCTTCGGCGACGGGGAGCCGATCCCGGACGACATGGTCGCCGCGGTCCGCTCCGCGTTCGGACGCCGTGCGCAGCGCTTCGACTGGGCGCTGAACGATCTGCTGGTCATCGACAACATGCGCTGGTCGCACGGCCGCGAGGCGTTCACCGGCGACCGCCGCATCCTGGTCTCCATGTCGGACCTGATCACCCGCGCCGACCTGCCGGAGCCGGTCGCGCCGAGCGCGTGACCGCCCCCCACCGGTAACCGCTCCCGACCGGTAGCCCTCCCGTCCCACCGTCCCGCCGCTCGCTGCCGCGCGCGCCGACCGTCCCCGGGGAAACCTGACCGTGAACGAAGTGACACCGTCGCCCATCGAGTCCGTGCTGCCTCTCACGCCGCTTCAGGAGGGCATGCTCTTCCACGCGCTGTACGACTCCGAGGCGGTGGACGTCTACACCATCCAGGCACCGCTCGAACTGGTCGGCGAGGTCTCGGCCGACGCGCTGCGCGCGGCCTGTACGGCCGTTCTCGCGCGGCACGCCGTGCTGCGGGCGGGCTTCCGGCAGCGCGCCGAGGGGCAGGCCGTGCAGCTGATCAAGCGCACGGTGCGCACCCCGTGGACGGAACTCGATCTCTCCGCCGACCCCGAGCAGGTCCAGCGCGAGAAGCTGCGGTCCTTCCTGGAGGAGGAGCGGGTCCGGCGCTTCGACATGGCGGACCCGCCGCTGATGCGGTTCGCGCTGGTCCGCCTGGCCGAGGACCAGCACGCGTTCGTCCTGACGTACCACCACATCCTGCTGGACGGCTGGTCGTTGCCGCTCGTCCTCACGGACCTGTTCACGCTGTACCACCACGAGATCACCGGCACCGCCCAGGACCTCCCGCCCGCCACACCCTTCGCGAGCTTCCTGCACTGGCTGGCCCGCCAGGACCGCCCGGCCGCCGAACAGGCCTGGCGCACCGCCCTCGACGGCCTCGTGGAACCGACGCTGGTCGCTCCCGGCGCGCCCGCGGCGGACACCGGCGCGATGCCCGGCCTGACGCACGTCACGCTCTCCGAGTCCGCCACCGCGGCCTTGTCGGCGACCGCCCGCGAGCACGGGCTCACCCTCAACACCGTGGTCCAGGGCGTCTGGGCGCTGCTGCTGTCCGTGCTGACCGGACGGGACGACGTGGTGTTCGGCCAGACCGTGCACGGCCGTCCGCCCAAGCTGCCGGGCGCCGACTCGGTCGTGGGCCTGCTCATGAACGCCGTCCCGGTCCGGGTCAGGATCGACCCCGCGGAGTCCCTCGCCGCACTGTTCGCCCGGCTCCAGGAGGAGCAACTCGCGCTGGCCGACCACCAGTTCCTCGGCCTGACCGAGGTGCGGCGACTGTCCGGTCTCGACACCCTCTTCGACACCTCCACCGGCTTCGGCAACGCACCCCTCGACTGGAACGACATCCAGGACGGCGTGCCCGGCCTGCGGATCGCCCCGCTGACGGACTCGGGCGACGCGGCCGGTCAGCAGGAGGTCACCGGCGCCACGCACTACCCCCTCAGCGTCGTCGCCGAACCCGGCCCCCGCCTGGGCCTCCAGCTCAGCTACCGCACAGACGTGTTCGACGACGACCGCATGGAACTCGTCCGCTCCCGGCTGCTGTTGCTGCTCGACTCCTTCACCCGCACCCCCGCGACCCCCGTCGCACAACTCCCCCTGCTGACCGGCGAGGAGCACGACCGGCTGCTGGGCGAGTGGGGACGCGGCCATCAGGTCGAGTCGCCTGCCCGGACCCTGGTGGAGCGGTTCGAGGAGCAGGTACGCCGTACGCCCGACGCACCGGCCGTCGCCGACCCGGACCGCACCCTCGACTACCGAGCCCTGGACGAGGCCGCCAACCGGCTGGCCCGGCTGCTGCTGAAGCGGGGGGTACGGCCGGGCGACCTGGTGGCGGTGGCCCTGCCCCGCTCCACGGACCTGATCGTGTCCCTGCTGGGCGTCCTCAAGACGGGCGCGGGCTATCTGCCGGTCGACCCCGGATACCCCGCGCAGCGCATCGCGTTCCTGCTCGACGACGCCGCGCCGTCCGCCGTCGTATGCGCCGACGCAAGCCTCCCGGCATTCGCCGGACACCCCTTGGTGATCCCGGTCAGCGACCCGGCCATTACGGCCGAACTCGCAGCGCTGCCAGGGCAGTCACCCACCGACACCGAGCGCGGCGCCCCCGTCCGCCCCGCAGATCTCGCCTACGTCATCCACACCTCCGGCTCGACCGGCCGGCCCAAGGGCGTCGCGGTGGAGCACCGTACGGTCGACCACTACCTCGCCTTCGCGCGCGCCGCCTATCCCGGGCTCGCCGAGCAGGCACTGGTGCACTCGCCGCCGTCGTTCGACCTCACGGTCACCGGCATCTTCGGCCCGCTGACCGCGGGCGGACTCGTCCGCGTCGTGGACCTGGAGGACTTCGACGCCCCGGCCGGGGCCACGGACCGCCCGCCGGCCTTCGTCAAGGCCACGCCCAGCCACCTGCCCGTGCTCACGACAGCTGACAGGTGGTACTCACCCACCGGCGAACTCGTCCTGGGCGGCGAGCAGTTGACCGGCGAGGCGCTGGCCGCCTGGCGCGCCCGACACCCGGACGTGACGGTGGTGAACGAGTACGGCCCCACCGAGGCGACCGTCGGCTGCATGGAGTACCGGCTCGAACCCTCGGACCCCCTGCCCCGGGGCGCGGTGCCGATCGGCCACCCCGTCCCCGGCGCCCGGCTCTACGTCCTCGACCGCTGCCTGCGCCCGGTGCCCGCGGGCGTCCCCGGCGAGCTGTACATCGGCGGTGACAACCTCGCCCGCGGCTACCTCGGACGCCGAGGCCTCACCGCGGCACGCTTCGTCGCCGATCCGTTCGGCGCACCCGGGGCCCGGATGTACCGCACCGGCGACCTGGCGAAGTGGCGCTCCGACGGCGTGATGGTCTACCTGGGACGCACCGACGACCAGGTCAAGGTCCGCGGCTACCGGATCGAGCTGGGCGAGGTCGAGGCCGTCGTCGGCACCGACCCGGCCGTCGCCCGGACCGCCGTGGCGGTACGCGAGGACCGGCTCGGGGCGCCCCGCCTCGTCGCCTACGTCGTCGCGGAACCCGGCCGCGAGCCCGAACTGACCTCCCTCGCCGACCGGATCGCACCTCAACTCCCCGCCTACATGGCCCCGTCGGCGTACATACCGCTGCCGGACCTCCCCCTCACCCCCAACGGCAAGGTCGACCGGGACGCCCTGCCCTCGCCGGAAGCCGCGGCGACCGCGGCAGCGGCCTCGGCGGAGCAGACGGCCACCGCCCCGGGGGTGGTGGAGACGCTGGCCGGGCTGTTCGGGCAGGTACTGGGCCGCGACGCGGTGGGCGTGGGAGACGACTTCTTCACCCTGGGCGGCGACTCCATCACCGTCATCCAATTCGTCGCCCGAGCACGCGAAGCAGGCGTACGCCTCACACCGAAACAGGTCTTCGCACACCGCACACCCGAGGCACTCGACACCTTCCTACGCCAGAACAGCCAAGCGGCCCCGGCGAAGAAGCCGGAGCCCGAGACCCCAGGGGTGGCGGAAACGCTGGCCGGGCTGTTCGGGCAAGTACTGGGCCGCGACACCGTAGGCGTGAAGGACGACTTCTTCACCCTGGGCGGCGACTCCATCACCGTCATCCAATTCGTCGCCCGAGCACGCGAAGCAGGCGTACGCCTCACACCAAAGCAGGTCTTCGCACACCGCACACCCGAGGCACTCGACACCTTCCTACGCCAGAACAGCCAACCGGCCCCCGAGAAGAAGACCGAGCCCGCCGCCCAGGACTCCGCCGTCATCCCCGCCACACCGATCATGCACCGGCTGCGCGAGTACGGCGGCACGATCGACGCCTTCCACCAGTCGACCCTCATCCGGGTACCGGCCGGCCTCGGCACCGAGCGACTGACCAGGGCCGTAGGGGCCGTCATGGACCGGCACCAGTCGCTGCGCGCACGCCTTGAGAAAGACGGGTCTCTCGTCGTCACCCCGTCCGGTGCCGCGCACGACCACCTCCGCCGGGTCCCCCTCGCCGGTCTGTCCGACGACAAGGCCCGGCTGCGGATCGCCGAGTGCGCCCGGCAGGACGCCGACGCGCTGGCCCCGCGCGAGGGCACGATGCTGCGCGTCACCTGGTTCGACCGCGGCGAGGACCGCCCGGGCCGACTGCTCGTCACCGTCCACCACTTGGCGGTGGACGCGGTCTCCTGGCACATCCTTCTGACCGACCTGTACACCGCTTGGCAGGAAGCCGCAGCCACCACGGCCCCGAGCCTGGACCCGGTCCCGGTGTCCCTGCGGGACTGGGCCGGGGAGCTGCACACCGCCGCGACCGCGCCCGCCACCCTGGACGAACTCCCCTTCTGGCGCCAGGTTCTGGACGCGAAGGGCATCGACCTCACCGAGGGCCGCCTCTCCCCGTCCCACGACATCCACGCAACCGCCGACGAGCTGCGCCTCACCTTCCCCGAGGACCTGACCGAGCCCCTGCTCACCACGGTGCCGGCCGCCTACGGCGCCACGACCCACGAGGTGCTGTTCACCGCCCTCGCCCTGGCCGTCGCCACCTGGCGGCGCGCCGAGTCGGGCGGCCGTACCGGCGTGCTGGTCGACGTGGAGGGACACGGCCGCGAACCGGTCGGTGCGGACGTCGACCTGTCGGGCACCGTCGGCTGGCTCACCTCGTTGTACCCGGTCCGGATCGACGCGGGCATCGGCGACTGGACGCCGGGCGTCGATCCCGGCGCCGAGCGGCTCGGCGAGGCGGTGCGCGGGGTCGCGGACGCGGTGCGGCAAATCCCCCGGCGCGGTATCGGGTACGGCCTGCTGCGCCACCTCAACCCCGGTACGGCGGTGCAGCTCTCGTCGGCCGCTGAGCCGCAGCTCTGCTTCAACTACCTCGGCCGCAACGAGGGTTCGGGCGACGCGGACTGGGCGGTGGCGCCCGAGTCGGACATCCTGCCGAGCGGCGCGGATCCGCGCATGCCGATGTCGCACGTCGTCGAGCTGAACGCGGTGGTCGACGGCGGCTCGACCGGCCCGCGGCTGGTTGCCCACTGGCTGTGGGCGCGCCGTCTGCTGTCCCACCAGGACATGGAGGAGCTGGCCGGTCTCTGGTTCGAGGCCCTGCGCGCACTGGTGGCCCACGGGACGGGGACGCCGGGGCAGTCCTCCCCGAGGCAGCGCCCCGACGACCGGGAAGAGGCCCGGCTCGCCGCCCAGGTGCAGATGCCCGTGGCCTCGCTCCTCCCCCTGACTCCGGTGCAGGAAGGGCTGTACTTCCACGCCCGTTACGACAGGCGGGGCCCTGACGTCTACACCGTGCAGATCGCCCTGGAGACGCGGGGCCCGCTGGACGTCCAGCGTCTCCGGGGTGCCTGCGACGCCCTGCTGCGGCGGCACCCGATGCTCCGCGCGGCCTTCCTCCAGCGGTCGTCGGGAGAGCCGGTCCAGGTGATCCCGGAACAGGTCCGGATGCCTTGGCACACCCACGACCTGGCCGGCCTCGACGCACCGGAGCAGAACGCACGCCTGGAAGAACTGCTCGACGCCGACCGGCGCCACCGCTTCGAGGTGAGCCGACCGCCGTTGATGCGCTGCACCGTGGTGGCCCTGGAGCCGGAGCGCCACAAGGTGGTGCTGACCATGCACCACTTGATCGTGGACGGCTGGACCACGTCGCTGATGCTGCGCGACCTGCTGGCGCTCTACGACACCGGCAACGACGACTCCGTTCTGCCGACCCCCGGCCACTATCCCGACTACCTGCGCTGGCTGGCCGGTCAGGACCGGGACGAGGCGCGCGCCGCCTGGCGAGGTGCGCTGACCGGCCTGCGGGAGCCCACGCTGGTCTGCCCCGACCAGGACACCGCACGCATCCGCACCCTGCCCGAACGCATCACGGTCGAGCTGACCGAGCAGGAGACCACGAAGCTGGTCGAGGCGGCGCGGCACCAGGGCGTCACCCTGAACACCCTCGTCCAGGTGGCCTGGGCCCTGTGCCTCCACCGTACGACCGGCCGCCGGGACCTGGTCTTCGGAGCGACGGTCTCGGGCCGGGCCGTCGATCTGCCGGACGTCGCCGAGACGGTGGGCGTGTTCATCAACACCGTGCCCGTACGGGTCCGGCTGTCCCCGACGGAGCCGCTGGCCGAGCTGATCGCCCGGCTCCAGGAGGAACAGGCCGACCTTCTCCCGTACCACCACCAGCCGCTGACGGACATTCAGCGATCCGCGGGCCTCGGCACGTTGTTCGACACCTGTGTGGTGTTCGAGAACTTCCCGACCGCCGAGGCCATGGCGAGCCCCGACGACGGCCTGAGCCTGGTGGACTTCGCCGGACACGACGCCTACCACTACCCGCTGAAGCTGATGGTTGCCCCCGGCACGCGCCTGTCCCTCGAACTCGGCCACCGTGCCGACCTGTTGGACCCGGAGACGGGGGCGCGGACGGCGGCGTACCTGCGGGACCTGCTGACCGAGCTGCCCGAGGCTCTGTCCGACCGGACCGAACGGTTCCTGGCCGACGCACCGGAGCGACGGCTGTGCGACCTGATCGCGGAGGTCCTGGGCCGGGGGTCCGTCGCGGCGGACACCGACATCTTCACCCTCGGCTGCGACTCGCTCACGGCGCTGCGCCTGGCGGGCCGTATCGAGGCGGAGTTCGGCCGGAGCGTCGATGTGGCGACCGTCTTCGAGCGCCGTACCGCGCGCGCCCTGGCAGAAGCGATCACAGCAGCAGAGATCACGGCAACAGAGATCACGGCAACAGAGATCACGGCGACAGAAGAGGGAACCCAGCCATGACCAACCCCTTCGACAACGAGAACGGCACCTTCCACGTGCTCGTCAACGCGGAACGCCAGCACTGCCTGTGGCCCGCCTTCGCCCAGGTACCGCCGGGCTGGGAGGTCGTGGTGGCCGACGCCGACCGGCAGAGCTGCCTCGACCACATCGAGAAGAACTGGACCGACATGCGCCCCGCGAGCCTCGCCGACGCGGACGCGGCCTGACCCCCCAACCGATCCATCGCACCAGACAGGTGGTCGTAGCCATGCAGCAGAACTCCGTGATCGTCAATTCCTGGAACGAGTGGGACCCCCTCCGGGAGATGGTGGTCGGCTCCGCCGACAACGCCAACTTCGAGCCGACCGAGCCGGGCAGCAAGCCCGCCGTCCGCGCTTCCGACGAGGCGTTCCCGACCGGCCCGAAGTCCAAGGAAGCCATCGACCTGGCCAATGAGGAACTCCAAGGCCTGGCCGACCTCCTGGAGTCCCACGGGGTCACCGTGCGGCGCCCCGAGCCGCACGACTTCTCCGCTCCGGTGCGCACCCCCGACTTCGAGGTCGAGAACCAGTACTGCGCGGTCTGCCCGCGCGACGTGATGATCACGATGGGCAACGAGATCATCGAGGCGACCATGTCGCGGCGGGCGCGGTACTTCGAGTACCAGCCCTACCGCAAGCTGGTGTACGAGTACTGGAACAAGGACTCGCGCGTGGAGTGGACGACCGCGCCCAAGCCGTCGATGGCGGACGGCATGTACCGCGAGGAGTTCTGGGAGTGGCCGCTGGAGAAGCGGCACGAGCGGATGCACGACTTCGAGTTCTGCATCAACCAGGACGAAGTGATCTTCGACGCCGCCGACATGAGCCGCCTCGGCCGGGACATCCTGGTCCAGGAGTCGATGACCACCAACCGGGCGGGCATCCACTGGCTGAAGCGGCACCTGGAGCCCCGCGGCTTCCGCGTCCACACGGTGCACTTCCCGCTGGACTTCTTCCCCTCCCACATCGACTGCACCTTCGTACCGCTGCGCCCCGGCCTGATCCTCACCAACCCGGACCGCCCGCTGCGGGAGGGCGAGGAGAAGATGTTCCTGTCGAACGACTGGGAACTGGTCGACGCACCGGAGCCGGTCCTGAGCAACAACGAGATGCCGGCGTACTGCCAGTCCTCCAAGTGGCTCTCGATGAACGTCCTCAGCATCTCCCCCACGAAGGTCATCTGCGAGGAACAGGAAAAGCCCCTCCAGGACCTCCTCGCCAAGCTCGACTTCGAGGTCTACCCCATCCCCTTCCGCCACGTCTTCGAGTACGGCGGCTCCCTCCACTGCGCCACCTGGGACGTCCACCGCGAGGGCACGAGGGAGGACTACTTCCCCAACCTCCAGTACACACCGCTGCCCTGAGCCAACTCCCCCCGAACCGCACCCGTGTCCGCACGGGTGCGGTTACCCGGGAAAGCGGTTGAGTTCGCAGCCCTCCGTCATGGAACATCCGTCCGGTGAACCTGCGACTGCTCCCCTACCACCTCACCTGGACCGAGGTGGACCCCGCGACGCATCCCTTCGACAGTGACGAGGTGCTCGACGTCGTAAGGGGGCTGGAGCCCCCCGGGCGGGCGCCTGTGCGGCCGGAGTGGAGGTTGCTGAAGGACCGGGACGAGGCGTACGCGGAGTTCCGGAAGGTCTGTGACTGGTCCCATACCGTGGGGTGGGAATGGGTCGACGACATGACGCGGGCGCTCGTCGACACGTACGGGACATGGGCCAGCGGCTGGCGTTGGTCGCATGACGAGGGAGATCTCGGGGGCGGGCCCGTCGGCTCCTGGTGCTGCGCCCTGCACTCCATCACCACCCCCGACGAAACCCTCGACCGCGTCACCGCCGCGCTCCGCGAATGGCGGGACTGGCTGGAGTTCCTCGGGCGGTTCTTCGACCGGTACCCGCTCTCCCAACTCTCCGCCGAGGACCGCCTCGACGCCTGGGAGCGCGCCACCCACCAGCTGATCCTGCACTCCCTGGACCGCACCGGCTCCGGGGACGCCTGGTACGCGCACTGCCGGCAGGTCCTGACCTGGTTCCTCACTCGCTGGGACGTCGACCCCGCCACCGCCCTCACCCTCGTCGAGGACGCCATCGGCGGCCGCTTCGAGAGCTGGACCGCACCGGAGAACACCCTCGTCACCGACGTCGCCGAGCACCTCGCCGCCTCCATCGAGCCGGATGCCGAGCCTCCGGCCGACCCCGGCGCTCACCGATACACCTCCGCCCGCCTCCACTTCTACGAGGACGAACGACGGGCCTTCGGACGGTGACTGGCAGTTCTGGGCCACCCCAGAAACCCACGACCAGCACCTTCCATCCCCAACCTCGCCCCGAACTGCCAATCACCCATCCCTCACCGATGACCGCCGCCCCGGATCACCTCCGCACCTGGCTCACCCTCCGGTCCCAGATCCCCTGGCACCAGGCCCGCCCCGTCGCCCTCCCCACCCCACGCCCCCTCCGCGACGGCGCCGCCCACGACATCCGCACCCACGACCACGCCCGCGACCCCCACCGCGCCGCCCACCTCCTCGCCGCCCTCACCCGCACCCGCGAGGACGCCGCCGCCGGCACGCCCCTCACCTTCCAACTCCTCAGCTCCTGGCAGCGCCTGGTCCTCAACACCCCCGAGGCCCCGTCCTTCCGCGCCCACCCCGCCTACGCCAAGGCCGGCCGCGAGCGCTACGGCATCTCCCCCGGCCTCCCCGCCCGCCTCGACGCCTGCCTCCGAGACGCCGAAGCAGACCCCCTCCCCCTCAACGCCCGAGCCGCCCGCGCCTACCTCGACGTCTGCTTCTTCCACCCCTTCACCGACGGCAACGCCCGCTCCGCCTTCCTCACCCTGACCTTCCTCCTGGCCCGCGCGGGCGTCACCCTCGACCAAGTCGGCCCCGTACGACGCATTCAGCGCCGTGCCGACGACCCCGAAGGCGCCCTCGCCCTCGCCGACCTCCTCGCCCTCCTCATCTCAGGCACTCGAACCACACCGTCTTCCCACCGCCACCCCCACCCCGCCGGTCGACCCCCCACTTGTCCGCCACCTCACTGAGCAGCACCAGCCCCCGGCCCCCCTCCGCGTCCGTCGGCAACCTGCCCTCCATGCAAGGCACTTCGGCACACCCGTCCGCCACCTCCACCCGAACCCCGTCCTCCTGCCGCAGCACCAGCACCCGGCAGCGCCGGTCGGGGACATGGCGTACGACGTTCGCGACCAACTCGGTCACGCCCAGCGCTACGGCGTCGTACAGTTCCGACAGCTCCCAATCGGCAAGCAGGGACCGGACGATCCGGCGGATATGCCGCGCGGAGTGCTCGCCGACGGTCAAGTGCAGGGAGTACTGCACCGTGTGGGGCGTGGCGAGTGCGGGGGAAAGAATTCGTTCACGGTACGAGGCTGACCTCGCGGAACTACCCTGGGCTACGGCTCGAACACAACACGCTCAGGTGTGGGGGCAATTCGTGACAAACATCAACGTTCTGGACCCCGGGGCCTCGGCTCTCGACTACTACGGCTTCGAACTCCGCCGGTACCGCGAGGCCGCCGGGCTCACTCAGCGCCAGCTGGGGGACATCCTCAACTACACCGGCTCCCTCGTGGGCCAGATCGAAACCGCACGCAAGCTCCCGACAGTGGAGTTCAGCCAACGCGCGGACGCGGCACTCAACACCGGCGGGTTACTGTCCCGACTGATCACCCTCGTGATGCGGAGTCAACTTCCGGCCTGGTTCCAGCAAGTCGCCGAGCTGGAGGCCAGGGCGACGGAGATCTGCACCTTCCAGACCCACATGGTCCACGGCCTCCTCCAGACCAAGGGCTACGTCCGCGCAGTTCTCGGCGTCCTCGACGAGACCAACCTCGACGACCGCACGGCGGTTCGGCTGGCCCGTCAGCGCATCTTCGAGAAGGAGGAGCCACCTGTCCTCTGGGTGATCCTCAGCGAGGCCGCGCTGCACCAGGAGGTCGGCAGCCGGGAGGTCATGCGGGAGCAACTCTCCCACCTGCTGTCCTTCGAGAACAATCCTCAGATCAACGTCCAGGTGTTGCCGTTCGCGGCAGGGGCGCATGCCGGTCTGACAGGCTCGTTCAACATCTATCGCTTTCCCAGCGATCCAACCATCGTCTACACGGAGGGTTACGGCAGCGGGCATCCAACCGCGAACCCAGCCACCATCAAAGACTGCTCGCTCCGTTACGATCATCTTCAAGCCGCCGCGCTCTCCCTCAAAGACTCGGCGGAGCTGATCCGGCGCGTGATGGAGGACCGCTATGGAGAGCAACTGGCGTAAGTCCAGCTACAGCAGCGACCAAGGCGGCGATTGCGTCGAGATCGCCGAGGGCGTCATCGCCATCGCCGTCCGCGATTCCAAGAACCCGGCGGGACCGATACTCACCCTCGACCCCGCCGCCTTCTCCGCCTTCACCACCTGGGCCGCTACAACCGCTGAATAATCGTGCCGGTGGCCAGCCCGCCGCCCGCACACATCGTGACCAACGCGAACTCCTTGTCCACGCGCTCCAGTTCATGGAGCGCCGTGGCGATCAGCCGCGCTCCCGTCGCCCCCACGGGGTGACCCAGCGCGATTCCACCGCCGTTGACGTTGACCTTGTCCAGGCTCTGATCGAAGACCTGGGCCCAGCTCAACACCACTGACGCGAAGGCCTCGTTGATCTCGACGAGGTCGATGTCCTTCAGGGACATCCCCGCCTTGCCCAGCACCGCCTTCGTCGCGTCGATCGGTCCGTCGAGGTGGAAGTGCGGGTCGGCACCGACCAACGCCTGCGCGACGATCCGGGCACGCGGGCGCAGCTTCAGTGCGCGCGCCATCCGCTTCGAGGCCCACATGATCGCGGACGCCCCGTCGCTGATCTGGGACGAGTTGCCCGCCGTGTGGATCGCCGTCGGCATGACCGGCTTGAGGCCCGCCAGCGCCTCCATGGACGTGTCGCGCAGCCCCTCGTCACGGTCGACCAGCCGCCACATGCCCTGCCCCGCCCGCTGCTCGTCCTCCGTCGTCGGGACCTGCACCGCGAACGTCTCCCGCTTGAACCGCTCCTCCGCCCAGGCGACCGCGGCCCGTTCCTGTGACAGCAGCCCCAGTGCGTCGACGTTCTCGCGCGTCAGCCCCCGATGACGCCCGATCCGCTCCGCCGCCTCGAACTGGTTGGGGAGGTCGACGTTCCACTCGTCGGGGAACGGCTTCCCGGGCCCGTGCTTCGAGCCCGACCCCAGTGGCACCCGGGACATCGCCTCGACCCCGCAGGAGATACCGACGTCGATGACCCCGGCCGCGATCATGTTCGCGGTCATGTGGCTGGCCTGCTGGGACGAACCGCACTGGCAGTCGACCGTCGTCGCCGCCGTCTCGTAGGGCAGGCCCATCGTGAGCCAGGCCGTGCGCGCGGGGTTCATGGACTGTTCGCCGGCGTGGGTGACCGTGCCGCCGACGATCTGCTCCACGCAGTCGGCGGGAATGCCGGTGCGGCCGAGGAGTTCACGGTAGGTCTCGCCCAGCAGATAGGCGGGGTGCAGGTTGGCGAGCGCTCCACCGCGCTTGCCGATGGGCGTGCGTACGGCTTCGACGATCACGGGTTCGGCGGCCATGGGGGGCGGTCCTCTCGTCCAGAGGCCAGCAGGGCCTGACAAGGCACACGCACAACTAGTACGTGTTCTAGTTACTGTGCAGTCTGCTGATGTGACGCCCATCACCGCAAGGGTCTTGCAGGGGGATCGCCCGCGAGAAGGCACGGGTCAGTGGACGGGATGCCAGTCCTCCAGCGCGTCGTCGAGCATGGGCGCCTCGGGGTCGTCCCAGATCAGGCAGCCCCACACCAGGCCGGGCACATCCGGGCCCATGGCATCGGCCGGCCCTTCGGTGAGCGTGCGGTGAACGGCCTCCAGATAGGCGGCGATTGATGGATAGGCAGGTCTGCCGAAGGCCAGATCGTCCGGCAGCGACCAGCGGCCGACGCCGCCCTCCCCCACGTAGTGCCCGGACTCGGGGCCCGACTCGTCGCCGGTCAGCCACGGCACCACCGCGGCGCCCCACACATCGGCGCGGCCGGTCTCGGGCAGCCGCGGACCGAGCGCGTCCACCGGGCCGAGCAGGATGCCGCCCGGCAGGAACGCCCCCGAACCGACCTCACCCTCCTCCTCGTTGGCCTCGATGTACTGGTGCTCCACGCCGCCGCACAGCCGCCACAGCGCGGCGAGTTCCGTGGGCAGCCCGAATCCGAGCCGCTCCCTCAGCCAGGAGTCGGCCGAGACGATCTGCGCTTCCGGCGCGGGCGGAAGGAGCGAGGCGTGCGAGACGGGAGCGTGCTCGGCGAGCCAGTCGGTCACCTTCCGCCAGGCGACGGCGACCCGTTCGGCTTCGTCGTCGTGTTGAACAGACATTCGCCCACCGTAATCACTGCGGCGAACCCTCTTGCAGTCTTCGGAACCCGCCGTTACTTTGCGCCATAACTGATGGTCCGTCAGATTGCTGGAGCCGCCATGCCCTGTCCAGCGCTTCCCGAAGGGTTCGACTTCACCGACCCCGACCTCCTCCGACACCGCGTCCCCTTCCCGGAGTACGCCGAACTGCGCCGGGCCGAACCGGTGCGCTGGATCCCGCAGCCGGGCAACATCGCCGGGTTCCAGGACGAGGGGTACTGGGCCGTCACCCGGCACGCGGACGTCAAGTACGTCTCCACGCACCCGGAGCTGTTCTCCTCCTGGGTCAACACCGCGATCATCCGCTTCAACGAGCACATCGAGCGGGATGCCATAGACGCCCAGCGGCTGATCCTCCTGAACATGGACCCGCCCGAGCACACCCGCGTCCGCCAGATCGTGCAGCGCGTCTTCACCCCGCGCGCCATACGGGCGTTGGAGCAGCGGCTCCGCGACCGGGCCCAGTCGATCGTCATCGAGGCCCGCGCCCACCCCGGGCCCTTCGACTTCGTCACCCAGGTCGCCTGCGAACTGCCCCTCCAGGCCATCGCCGAGCTGATCGGCATCCCGCAGGACGACCGGGCAAAGATCTTCGACTGGTCCAACAAGATGATCTCCTACGACGATCCGGAGTACGCGATCACCGAGGAGGTGGGAGCGGAATCGGCCACCGAGCTCATCGCCTACGCGATGAACATGGCCGCCGACCGCAAGCAGTGCCCGGCGCAGGACATCGTCACCACACTCGTGTCGGCCGAGGACGAAGGGAACCTGGGCTCCGACGAGTTCGGCTTCTTCGTGCTGATGCTGGCCGTCGCGGGCAACGAGACCACCCGTAACGCCATCACCCACGGCATGCACGCCTTCCTCACCCACCCCGACCAGTGGGAGCGGTACAAGAGGGAGCGGTGCGAGACGGCTGCCGAGGAGATCGTCCGCTGGGCTACGCCGGTCAACTCCTTCCAGCGCACGGCCACTCAGGACACCGAACTGGGCGGCAAGGTCATCAAGAAGGGCGACCGGGTCGGGGTCTTCTACGCCGCCGCCAACCACGACCCCGAGGTCTTCGAGAACCCGGACACCTTCGACATCACCCGCGACCCCAACCCGCACCTCGGCTTCGGCGGCGGGGGCCCGCACTACTGCCTCGGCAAGTCCCTGGCCGTACTGGAGATCGACCTCATCTTCAACGCCATCGCGGACGCCATGCCGGACCTGCGCCTGACCGGCGACCCGGACCGGCTGCGCTCCGCCTGGATCAACGGCGTGAAACACCTCCAGGTCAGCCTGGACTGAGGACCCGGGGGAGGCAGGAGCACCTCATCCCCCGCCCTGGCCCCTGCCTCCCCCGATGAACGCGGATGAGCGCAGATGAACGTATCCGCGCGGTACGGCGTCTTCGATCGTGATGCTCCTGCCCGCCGAGCCGACCACCGCCAGCCCCGGAATCCGCACGGCCACCGCACGGAACAGCCCCTTCCGCATCCCCCTGCTCGCCACCCTGCCCCTGCTCCCCCTGTACGCACTGTGGTGGTTCCTCCTCGCCACCGGCGGCGGCGATCTCGCGGCCCAGGAGGCCTGGGCGGGCTTCGCGTCCCGGCACGGCGGCTCGGCCTACAACCTGTTCTGGTACGGCGGCATGCACACCGCCAACTACAGCCTGATATCCCCGTATCTGATGGCCGGCCTCGGCGTGCGCACGGTCACCGTGGTCGCGGGGCTCGCCGCGTCCTGGCTGGCGGCCGTCCTCCTCATCCGCTCCGGGGTCCGAAGACCCCTCGGCCCGGCGCTGCTGGCGTCCCTCGCGCTGTGGTGCAACGTGGCCTCGGGCCGGACCACCTTCGCGCTCGGTGTCGCCTTCGGCCTGGCCGCCTGTGTGCTGCTCACTCGCGAGCGCCGGATCGCCCTGGCGGTGGCGTACGCGGCGCTGGCGACCATGGCGAGCCCGGTCGCGGGCCTGTTCCTGGTGGTCGTGGGCGCGGCCCTGCTGGTCGTACGGGACTGGGGGCGGGCGCTCGCCCTGCTCCTGCCCCCGGCCGTCGTGGTCGGGGCGACCACGTTCCTCTTCCCGTTCACCGGCGAGCAGTTGATGCCCGCCTCCCGCATCTGGCCGCCCGTCGTCCTCGGGCTCGCCGTCACCGCGCTGGCACCGCGCACCTGGCGGGTCGCCCGGTGGAGCGGGGCGGTGTACGCGGCCGGGACGGTGCTGACGTATCTGATCGCCTCGCCCGTCGGTACGAACGTCGAGCGCTTCGCGGAGCTGTTCGCCCCCGCCGTCCTGCTGGCGGCCCTGCTCAGCGTGCCTGGGCTGGCGAAACTCCGGCGGAATCTCCTCGTCGCCGCACTCGTCTTCTCCGTCGCCTGGGTCGGCAAGAAGACCGCCGACGATCTGAAGGTCTCCACCGTCGTGCCCGCCTGGGCCGCCGAGACGGACGGCGTCATACGCGCCCTGGACGGCCTCGGCGCCGACCGCACCCGGGTGGAGGTGGTCCCGGCCCGCAACCATCGCGAGGCCGTCGCCCTCGCCCCGCACATCAACATGGCCCGCGGCTGGAACCGCCAGCTCGACATGGAACGCGCCCGACTGTTCTACGACGGCTCCTTCAGCGCCGCCAACTACCGGGCGTGGCTGGACCGTTGGGCGGTCGGCCTGGTGGTCCTGCCGCTCGGCAAGCCCGACGGGTACGCCGAGGCGGAGGCGCGGCTGATCAGCGAGGAGCGGCCGGACTGGCTGGAGCCGGTGTGGCAGGACGCGCACTGGCGGATCTTCCGGGTGCGGGACGCCGTACCGCTGGTGTCGGCGCCCGCGACCGTCGTGGGCGGCTCCGGCGCCGACCTCGTCGTCCGCCTCCCGCGCGCGGGCTCGGTGACCGTGCGGGTGGCGTACTCGCGGTGGCTGCGCGCGGAGGGCGGCTGCCTGTCCCGGCAGGGCGAGTTCACCCGGCTTACGGTGGACGCGCCCGGCGAGTACCGGATCAGCTCGGAGTACGGTCCTTCAGCGGCTCGGTGCTGACGGCGGTCCGGGTGACCAGCCGGGCGCGCGGGCCCTGGAGCAGGTACGTCAGCCCGAAGCCGGCGCCGACGACGGCCGCGCCGCCGACCGCGTCCAGGATCCAGTGGTTGCCGGTGACGACGATCGCGGTGAGCGTGAAGAACGGGTGGAGCAGGCCGAGGGCCTTCATCCACACCTTCGGCGCCACGATCGCGATGACCAGCCCGCACCAGAGGGACCAGCCGAAGTGCAGCGAGGGCATCGCCGCGTACTGGTTGGTGAGCGCGGTGAGCGTGCCGTAGTCCGGCTTGGAGAAGTCCTGGACGCCGTGCACGGTGTCGATGATCCCGAGGCCCTGCATCAGACGCGGCGGGGCCAGCGGGTAGAGCCAGAAGCCCAGCAGGGCGAGCAGGGTGGCGAAGCCGAGCGCGGAGCGGGCCCAGCGGTAGTCGACCGGGCGGCGCCAGTACAGCAGGCCGAGGACGGTCAGCGGGACCACGAAGTGGAAGGACGTGTAGTAGAAATCGAAGAAGTCCCGCAGGAACCCGACCTTCACCACGGCGTGGTTGAGGGCGTGCTCGATGTCGATGTGCAGGAAGCGTTCGATGTCGAGGATCTGCTGCCCGTGCGCCTCGGCCCGCTCCCGGCCCGCCGAGTTGGAACCGCCGGTCGCGGCCAGCCGGACCTTGGCGTAGGCGGCGTAGGTGACCCGGATCAGCAGCAGTTCCAGCAGCAGGTTCGGGCGGGCCAGCACCCGGCGCAGGAACGGCACCAGCGGGACGTGCTTGAAGCGGGTGGGGACGGGATCGGCGTACCGGGTCGGGATCGGCGCCTGGTAGTAGGGCGAGGTGCGCGACAGGAACGGCACGAAGGTGGCGGCGGCGAGCGCGGCCAGCAGCACCACGTTGTCCCGCAGCGGGTACAGCGCCGACATGTTCGGCAGCATCATCTTCGCCGGGAGGGTCATCACCAGGACGACCGCGACCGGCCACAGGTACCGGTCGGCGGCCTTCTTGCCGACGCGGCCGACGACCGCGAGCAGCACCCACAGCAGCTGGTGCTGCCAGGCGGTGGGCGAGGCGACGATCGCCGCGCAGCCGGTGATGGCGACGGCGAGCAGGAGCTGTCCGTCGCGGGCGTAGCGCACGGCCCGGTGGATGCCGAGGGCGGCGACGGCGGCGGCGAGCACGAGGAAGAGCGCGATCTCCAGGGGCCCGTCCAGGCCCAGTCTCAGCAGCGCGCCGTGCAGCGACTGGTTGGCCAGGTCGTCCGCGCGCCCGCCGAGCCCGGCGCCCGCCATGTGGTGCACCCAGTAGGTGTACGAGTCGTGCGGCATCGCCGCCCAGGCCAGCGCGGTGGCACCGGCGAAGGTGGCGCCGGTGGCCGCGGCCGCCTGTTTGCGGCCGGTGAACCACAGCAGCGGGGCGAACAGCAGCAGCGTCGGCTGGAGCGCCGCCGCGACGCCGATGAGCAGCCCGCAGGCCCGCTGGCCGCGCACGGCGAAACATCCGAGCAGTACCAGCAGGACCGGGATGATGCTGGTCTGGCCGAGCCAGAAGCTGTTGCGGACCGGCAGCGACAGCATCAGCAGGCTGACCGCGACGGGGGCGGCGAGCAGGGAGGCGCGGCGGCTCACCGGCTGCGGCAGGGCGCGGGCGGCGACCAGGCCGAGGGCGACCACCAGGAGCAGGGTGCCGAAGGTCCAGCCCCAGCCGAGCGCCTGCTCGGCGGACTTCGTCAGGGGCTTGAGGACAAGTCCCCCGAAAGGAGTCCCGGTGAAGCGCGTGGAGTCGTAGAGAGAGCCGTTCACATGGAGGACGCCGTCGGTGCCGACCCAGGTCTCCAGGTCCGTCAGCCGCTCACCGCGGGGCGTGCTGAGGACGACGGTCACCTGTCGTACGGCGAGGACCGCGGCGATCAGCCACAGCCCGATGCGGGCGGCTCTCAGGCGTGCCCTGGCCGGGCCGCCGACGGCCGTCGCTCCGAACGCGTCCGCCGCTCGCCCGCTGTGCTCCGCATTCGCCACGCCTCGTCGGCCTCCCGCCCCGTCGGTCCCGCGCGACTTGCGCGAGAGATCCCGATACGAACCCGTACGAACCCTATGAGGCTCGCACCACCCCCGGTAGAGACGCAGGCAACCCCGGATTCACCTGACGTCCGCTCGCCTTTTGTCCGGATGACGATAGTCCGGGCCCGATTCGTGCGCCTGCGCGGGCCCGGATCTCGATCACGATCCGATCGCTCGCCCACGGAACCGTTGCACCTGCTCGTACCGTCCGAAGCCCCGGAGCAAGGCAGCACGGTGAAAGGATTTTCGAGGTGGGATTCCTGCGTGTTCGGGCACGCGCACGTGTCGCGGCGGTCGCCCTGGCCCTGTTGGCGACCCAGATCGGCACACTGATCGCGCCGGCCTACGCGTGCGGCTGCGGGGCGATGATCCCCGACGAGGGGGCACAGGTCGCCGTGGACCGGGAGGAGTCGCTGGTCCGGTGGGACGGGCGGCAGGAGCAGATCGTGATGCGGCTGACGGTGGAGGGCGACGCCGAGCGGGCCGCCTGGATCATGCCGGTGCCCAGCAGGGCGATCGTACGACTCGGTGACCCGACCCTGTTCGACGCGCTGCACTCCGTCACCGCCCCGGTGACCCGGTACCGCGACCACTTCTGGCCCCAGGACGAGGACTGGCCGCTGGACGGAGACGAGGGCGACGGGGCCGGGGCGGCGCCGGAGGCGGGAGAGCCGGTCGGGGTGGTGGGACGGCAGCAACTCGGCCCGTTCGACGTGGCCCGCCTGACGGCCACCGACCCCGGCGCCCTGGACGGCTGGCTGGACGCCAACGGCTTCGACCTCCCGCCCCGCCTGGAGAGCGCCCTCGAACCGTACGTGGAGCGCCGCTGGGAGTACGTGGCCGTACGCCTGGCCCCGAAATCCACCGGCGCCCCGCTCGGCGGCGACCTGGACCCCCTGCACCTGAGCTTCGCGGCCACCGAGCCGGTCTACCCGATGCGCCTGTCCCGGCTGGCGCGGACCCCGCAGTCCCTGGGCCTGTACGTCCTCGCCGGGCACCGGATGGAACCGGCGTCCCGGATCGGCGGCGAACGCCCTCAGGTGACTTACGCCGGACGGGTGAACGCGCGCTCCGGCCCGCTGGCCGAGCTGGCTGCCGGGACGCCGTACCTGACGGCCATCGGCCAGGAGTTCCCGCGCCCGGAGTCGATCTCCGCCGACCACCTGCTGCGCGCGGCGCCGACGGACGACCCCTTCCAGCAGGTGATCTACGAGGACCGCCTGATGACGGTGGCGGGTATCCCGGCCTGGCTGCTGGCGGTGGGCGGTTCCCTGCTCGTGGCCGCCGCGGCCGTGTCGGTGTTTCTCGTACGCCGCTCACGACGACCGGCGGGCGACTATATTCCTTAGCGGCGCTACTTAGCCGTTCTAACTAGCCATATGAAAGGCACAACTGCATGAGCGAGTCGCAGCTCTGGGACGCCGTCGACGACTACTTCACCGCTCACCTCTCACCGGACGACGAGGCGCTCGAGGCCGCCCTGCGCGACAGCGACGCCGCGGACCTCCCGTCGATCGCCGTGACCGCCCCGCAGGGCAAGCTCCTCCAGCTCCTGGCCGAGATCCAGGGCGCCCGTCACATCCTGGAGATCGGCACCCTCGGCGGCTACAGCACGATCCGGCTGGCCCGCGCCCTGCCCGCGGACGGGCGGCTGATCTCCCTCGAGTACGACCCGAAGCACGCCGAGGTGGCCACCCGCAACATCGCCCGCGCGGGCCTGGACAAGCTGGTCGAGGTCCGCGTCGGCCCGGCCCTGGAGTCCCTGCCCCAGCTGGCCGACGAGAACCCGGCCCCCTTCGACCTGGTCTTCATCGACGCGGACAAGGCGAACAACCCGCACTACCTGGAGTGGGCGCTGAAGCTCACCAGCGCGGGCAGCCTGATCATCATCGACAACGTGGTCCGCGAGGGCCGGATCGCCGACGCCGACAGCACGGCGCCGGACGTCCAGGGCACCCGGTCCGCCATCGAAATGATCGGCAGCCACCCACGCCTGAGCGGCACCGCCATCCAGACGGTGGGCGCCAAGGGCTACGACGGTTTCGCACTGGCGAGGGTGCTGGCGTAGAGCCCGGGGGCTGCCTCAGGCCTCGTGATAGAAGCCGACGTTGACGCTGCGCGGGGCGGTGCGGTCGTGGACGACGATCTCACCGCTGCCGCCGCGCGGGAGCCGGAAGGTGCCGCCGTAGGCGAGGGGCTGGGCGTACTCGCCGATCGTGAGTTTGACCTCGGAGGACGGGTCGGGCTGGGAGCCGCGCAGCCAGGTCACCTGCCAGACGCCGTCCGGGCCGCACAGGAACTCCAGGTGGACCCGGGAGACGAACAGCCAGTCGTCGGGCGTGACCAGCCGGCACATCGACTTGTCCCGGCCCACTCGGAGCACGGCGCCCGGCTCGCTGGGCGCGTCGGCCATGAGCATGCCGGCCGTGGCACCCTCCTCCGCCGCGGTGACGGCGGCCATGGTGAGTTCGAGCACGTGCGTCCTCCTGATGTGTCCTTACTACAGCGGCCGCATACTAAATCGCCCGGCCCGACCCTGTCCGGCACAATGGAGTCATGACCGAGCGAAAGCCACCGGGCGTCCCGTTCGAGTCCTGGGTGGACAAGCAGATCCGTGACGCGGAGCGCCGCGGCGAGTTCGCCCATCTCCCCGGCGCGGGCCGGCCGTTGCCGCCGGGCACGGACACCACGTACGACGAACTGTGGTGGATCAAGCAGAAGATGACCCGCGAGGGCCTCGTCGCCCTCCCTCCCACCCTCGCCCTGCGCAAAGAGGCCGAGGACGCCCTGGAAGCGGCCCTGAAGGCCCCCACGGAACACCAGGTCCGGAAGATCATCACCGAGGTCAACGCCAAGATCCTCGACATGATGCTCAAACCACCGCCGGGTCCTCCGCTCGGAAAGAAGCCCTATGACGTCGAGGACGTCGTACGACGTTGGCGTGAGGAATCCTCGGACACATGACCTGGACCATCACCCCTGAACCCGCCGTCTCCCCCGCCGCCGCCGCGCTCTGGCGGGCGTACTACACGGAGGTCAGCGATCGCTACTACCTCCTGCACGAGGGCCGCCGCACCGACCCGGCCGAGCTGGAGCGGGAGATAGCGGCCGAGACGTGGGACGAACTCGCGCCCCCGAAGGGTCAGTTGCTGGTGGCGCGCTGGGCGGGCGAACCCGCCGGGACGGCCGGTGTGCGGCTGCTCGACCCGCAGACCGCTGAACTGAAGCGGGTGTTCGTGCAGGAGCACCTGCGCGGCAAGGGCGGCGCCCCGCTGCTCGTCGGGGCCGCCGAGGAGGCCGCCCGCGCCATGGGGGCCCGGCGCATGATCCTGGACACCCGCAGCGATCTGACGGAGGCACGCGCGCTGTACGCCCGCCTCGGCTACACCGAGACCGAGCCGCACAACGACGACATGTACGCCGAGCACTGGTTCAGCAAGGAGCTGGTCAACTGACCCTGGTCCCGGTGCCGTTGTGGGGCTGTTCACGGTCCGAGCCGCAGAGTTCGCCGTTGAGGTCCTTGACGAGTCGGGCCAGGTCGGTCGGGCGGTCCGGGCCCCACCAGTCGCCGAGGAGTTCGGCCAGGGAGTCCTCGCGGGCCTGGGCGAGGCGGTCGGCGACCGTGCGGCCCTCGTCGGTCAGGACCAGGTCCAGGCCCTCTCGGGTGGCGAGGCGGCGTTCCTCGACCTGGCGGGCCGCGGCGAGGACGACCGGGAGGGGGACCGTGCTGCGCTCGGCCAGTTGGCCCGGTTCGACCCAGCCGTACTTCTTGATGCGCAGCAGGAGCCAACTCGCGCCGGGGAGAAGGTCGTAGCCGGCCCGTTCGGTGATCTTCACGTAGATCTCGCGGCGGCCCTCCCGGGTGCCCAGCACCGACAGCGCCCGGCACACCTCGTCGTAGGAGGACCGCTCCACCGGGTTGCTGGCCAGCGTCTCGGTGATGTCCGGTGCGGTGACCGAGCCGCGCAGCTTGTCCTCCTTGAGGAACCAGGCCAGGACGAAGCCGAGGAGGGCGACGGGGGCGGCGTAGAGGAAGACGTCGGTGATGGAGGTGGCGTAGGCGTCCACCGCCGCGGGCTGGAGCGCGGACGGCAGTTCGGCGATGCCGCGCGGGTCCGCCTCCAGCTCGTCCACCGTCCCGGCGGGCAGTTCGGTGCCCCGGAAGGCGTCCGCGAGCTTGTCGCCGAGGCGACTCGCGAAGACCGTGCCGAAGATGGCGACGCCGAAGGAGGCCCCGATGGACCGGAAGAAGGTCGCGCCGGAGGTGGCGACCCCGAGATCCTCGTAGGCCACCGCGTTCTGCACGATCAGGACCAGCACCTGCATGACCAGTCCGAGACCGAGTCCGAAGACGAAGAAGCAGGTGCTCATCACGAACGTGGAGCTGTCGGCGTGGAGCTGGTGGAGCAGCAGCAGGCCGAGCGCGGTCACGCCCGTGCCCGCGATCGGGAACACCTTCCAGCGCCCCGTGCGGCTGACGATCTGCCCCGAGGCCGTCGACGCGAGCAGCAGCCCCAGCACCATCGGCAGCATGTGCACACCGGACATCGTCGGCGTCACGCCCTGGACGACCTGGAGGAACGTCGGCAGATAGGTCATCGCGCCGAACATCGCGAACCCGACGATGAAGCTGATGACGGCGGCGAGGGTGAAGGTGCGGATCCGGAACAGCTTGAGCGGGAGCACCGGTTCGGCGGCCTGCCGCTCGACGGACACGAAGGCGACGGCGAGGACGACCCCGAGCAGGGCGAGCCCGACGATCTGCCACGAGCCCCAGTCCCAGGTGGTGCCGCCGAGCGAGGCGACCAGCACCAGGCAGGTCGCGACGGAGGCGATCAGGAAGGTGCCGAGATAGTCGATGACATGGCGCTCGGTCCGGCGCGGGATGTGCAGCGCGGCGGCGATGACGGCGAGCGCGACCACACCGACGGGCAGGTTGACGTAGAACACCCAACGCCAGCTCAGATGCTGGGTGAACAGCCCGCCCAGCAGCGGCCCGAGCACACTGGTGGCCCCGAAGACGGCCCCGAACAGCCCTTGGTAGCGCCCCCGTTCACGCGGCGGGACGAGGTCCCCCACGATGGCCATGGACAGCACCATGAGCCCGCCGCCGCCGAGCCCCTGAAGCGCCCGGAATCCGATGAGTTGCGGCATGTCCTGAGCCACGCCGCACAACGCCGACCCGATGAGGAAGATGACGATGGCGGTCTGGAAGAGCCGTTTGCGCCCGTACTGGTCGCCGAGTTTGCCCCAGAGCGGGGTGGCGGCGGTGGAGGCCAGCAGATAGGCGGTCACCACCCACGAGAGATGCTCCATGCCACCCAAGTCGCTGACGATGGTCGGCAGCGCCGTGGACACGATGGTCTGGTCGAGGGCGGCGAGCAGCATCCCGAGCAGCAGGGCGCCGATCGGGACGAGGACGTTGCCCGGCACGTTCTCCTTGACGGCGGTGCCGTGCCGCGCGTGGGTATCCCCGGCCATACGGACCTCCCATGGCCTCCCGAAGGGCTCGATGCATCTTCCATCGTGGGCGGTGTGGCCGGTTATGGCCTGTTGAATCCTGTGAAACGTCTCGTTTCGGGGGGCGCGTCGCCGACGGTGTGAAGGAAATCTGCATAATCTCTGGAGTTCGCGAGGGGAGTCGCGAGGGGAGGGACAACGAGCGTGACTGAGCAGAAGGACCACGGGTGCCCGGAATGCGGGGCACCGCGGGGAACCGACCACACCCCGTCGTGCGTCTGCACGGAACGCGCGTCCGAGGCCCTGCGCGACGCGCGCGAGGCCCAGGCGGCAGCGGCGGAGGACTTCGATCCACTGCGCATACGTCCGTATGTGGAGCTGGAGGGCACGGCGGGGGCGGAGGCGGACGCGGAGCTGACGATGCCGCTGCGGGTGCCGCTGGTGCCGCCGTCGGCGGAGCCGAACGAGACGGACCTCAGCCTGTTCGAGGCACCGCCGAACGAGGACCCGCTCCCGGCGCGGGAGGGCCGCCCGAGGGGCCGCCGCGGAAGGCTGTTGCTGCTGGCCTCGGCGGCGG